>JAQWTK010000096.1 GCA_029242705.1 Gammaproteobacteria bacterium
TTTGGTGGCGTAAATATAGTGATTTTAAAAATATTTAATGCTAAGGCTGCCATGCGTAGCTGAACTTAGCGAAAAAAGTTCGATTTGTGTATTCGATAGAATTATATATATCGTCCTGAAATCCAGTATCAGAGTATCCAATAAAAAAACGTGTGCCAGCGTTTACCTTGTAGCTATAGAGTACCTGCGTACCTAAATCACGGCTTATTTTGTCGATAGCTCGAACATAATTATCCACATTTCTTTCACGGTTTGCGTATTGGATGGTTAGCCGAATAAAGCTACGTGCATCGAATTGGTAAGTTGCTCTTAAATCTGTAAGGTTAGCTTTAAAAAGGGGTCTGCCCTCAGATTCGAATTCTTGGAACTGATGGCTGAGATTAATTTGGAAATGTCGCCCTAGTCGATAGTCTATCCGTGGTCCCCAGCGTTTGGAATAACCCAATCTAGTGTTAGCAAAATCAACGACATCTTCGTATCGAATAAGAGAGCTAATATTTAAATTTGGTCTAGGTGCAAACCCAATATTAATCATATTGAATTGCTCGTCAAAATATTGGCCATTCCAATAGGTTTCGCTGCCGCCGAAAAGCCCGTTTAAATATGACTGCATAGGACCATTCATATTTAAGAAAAATTCAGTTTCCTCTTCTAACTGCAAGCCAGATTGATCTTCGGTACGATCATAATCGGCTGCTATGCGGATTCGGCTAAAAAAACCTTCGCCACCCCAGCGCCAAGTGTGACCCAAGGTTGCAACTGCGTGTTTGAAATCAACTCTGTTTATAAAGCCAAGATCCGCCCGGAAATCGTCCCCCCAATCGTAATAACCTAATCGCCAGTCCCATCGGCGATCGTTATGCTGGTATTCAACTACATGACTACTATCGGTTAAGCTCGCATTCTGATTATATTTGCTCTGAACCATTGCCGGATAATTCGAAGTTGAATGCATACTTTGGACCGAAATAGTGTCTTGATCAGTTGGCCTTATTGACGCATCCAGGCTGAGAACAGTGTTATTATAGTCACCTCCTCTCCTGTCGGTTATCAGTACCCCAACGGTAGAATTTTCGAAAATGTCTCTACGGTAACGACCGATTGCTATTTTGCTCTTCATATCTTTAATTGAAGCTACACGAGAACTAAGACTACTTGGAATTATAAAATTTGTAGTTTCGTCATTTGCAGCAACAATTCCATAGGTGTTATTTCCAGTTTTCCCAGTAATTTTTAGGCCATATTCTGGAGATGCTATGTTTCGCGTGTGAACTAAGTTTTCATATGTATCAAAGTAATCCGCGCCATCTAGAAAGAAAGTTCGGCGTTCGGGGAAAAATAAACTGAAGGTATTGTTTATATCGAGTTGGGTACTATCTGCTTCCACTTGGGAGAAATCAGGATTAACTGTTGCGTTAACATATATGTCTTGCGAAATCCCCCAGCGTAGGTCAAGACTTCCTTCCGGGTCAAAATTTTCTCGCTTCCAATCTCTGCCGATTGCTAGATCTCGGTTCTCAATCGAAGAAGCAGTAAAGGTAGGGATAATTTCCAGATTGCGACTTTTTTCAAGATCTTCAAAACCTTCTAGCTTGCTTATTTGACATAGATAGCACGAGATATCTCTATTAATTTCCTGGTTATGTATTTCGGTGCGTCGATCGCGCGGGTAGTGTCTATACAAGTCCATCCCCCAAGTTTGTATAGAATCATTTTCTGGAAAGCGCAATTGCTTTAGCGGAATAGCGAGTTCAACCGTATAGCCTGTTTCTGTAATACGACCAACACTGTCCCATATCGCATTCCAAGATTCATCCGTTCTTTGGTTTATATCATCAATTACCGAGTCCATTTGCACGCCGAGGGGATTTACATAAAATCCAAAAGCCCGGCGCTCATCATTGAAGGTGTCGAGAATAATCCCCATATAATCCCCGTCCCAGCCGTTATCCCTATCTTGATAGAAACCGCGTATTTGGATTGGGTCAGGATCTTTTGCAATGAAGGCTACGTAAATTACCTCCCCATCTTCCATAAGTAGTGCGTCGGCCGAGACGTCAGCGGTAACATTATCACGAGGGTCAACCTCAATATTTACGGGTATACGTACAGCCGATTCCCACTCCGAAGTTTCGATTATACCGTCTATGATTGGCCTTTCTGAGATGCGTGGGATTTCGACCTTAATACTAGTCTGCCCAATTACTTTATGCGCAGTAACTAGCAAAAATATCGCGCCAAAAAATAACTTTATTAGTGATTGGGATGAGGACATTCCAGCGGGCAAGTCGTTTTACTCCGTGATAAATGTTTGGCCGAATAAGATTTTAACCGATGAGTAATACAGGAAATTTTATAGACATTGATAGAATAATGTTTGGCAATTTGTAACTAATTAGAATTGACCAGAAAATGCCTAGGCATTTTTACAGGTTAGAGCCTGCTTGAAGCACACTATCTAAGGTCGGCCTCGCTCGAAAACCCTCTTCGGCAAATTTTGCGCGAATTATCCCATCAGCACTAATAAGAAAAATGCCAGGATGGGGCACGCCGTAGGCTCTTGAGTCGGGTTCATATTGTTCATTAAGGATGCCGAGGGCGTTAACATGCCTAATGTTCAGGTCATTGAGAAGTGTAAAATTAATATTTTGATCTTCTTCCACCGTCTTCAGCATTTCAACTGGATCATATGTCATCGCGGCGATCTTTATCCCTATGGCTTCAAATTGCTCACTAATTTCTACTAGCTGCACGAGCTGATTTTTACAAAATGGTCACCAATCAAAAGATCGACTTAACATAAATAATAAACCCTGCTCTCCAGTTAAATTGTTAAACGTGCGTAACGCGCCATTTTGGTCGTGAGCCGAAATATCTATAATGGGAGCACCCACAGGGAAATCTGGCGCCCAATTATATTCTTGTGCTATCCCAAACTGAATCGAAGTAAACAAACTCAAGCCTAAGAGAGGCGTGTTTAAAAAAAATTTCAAGTTGACTAATTTTCGAATCATTATTTTATACACGAATAAGCTGTCACAATAAGTAGGAATTTTCATTAATCTTGTTTAAAAATTTATTGAGTACTAATCCAATCCTGTAAGAAATCTTTCTGTTCGTGGCAAATAATAATTCTCTCCATCTAACGAAAAAACGACGGAAGAAGAGCGGCCGATAATTTCTTCTCTGGGTACAAAGCTATAAATCCGACTATCAGCACTATTGTCGCGATTATCGCCGAGCACAAAATATTTATCGTCAGGAACAATATTTGGCCCGTAGCTTCGACTGCTACGATTTACAAAACGTTGAGATAGTCTGGCCTGGTGCGTTTTATTCGGCAAATGTTCTTCTACTATAGTTGAATTATTTTCGCGCAATAAAACATCGTAATCTACAGGAACGTCGTTGATAACAAGAGCATTGTTTTGCATGTATATTGTATCTCCGGGAATGCCAATGATGCGTTTTATTAAGCGTTTCTTTGCCATTTTTGAGTCAAGTATCACAATATCCCCCCGCTTTGGATCCGCAAGTTTAGTTAGGGATATTTCGGTGAAAGGTATTTTTACGTCATAGGCTAGCTTATTGACCCACACTTTATCTCCGTCTAACAATGTTGGGAGCATTGAAGCGCCTGATATAGAACTGAGATCTGCAATTGCACTTTTGAAAAATACTATACAAAAGAGGATAGCGAAAAATTGGTGATTTTCTTTCCAAAAAGCAGAAATATAATTCAGTGTCCGTTGCATATAGTTTTGGCGAGTTATTTCTTTCATGTGCGGATATTCTCTACTAGAGGCCACTAATTTTTTGCATACCTAAATCCAATTTGAAAAGTCTCGTTTATGCTTAAGCATAAACGAGACTCCGTCACATATGGGAGCTAAGGACAGTTAATAAGCTAACTAGTCCTCCCCAGTTAAATAGTCAGTATACTAACTAATATAACTGGAGGCTCCCTTAATAGATTGACTATCGATGGGATCACCTCCTTTGAATACCAGGGTAGTAACGGATATTAGACGGATCCCCCTGATAGAACCACTAATATTACCTGAACTTTTTATATAACATACTCGGTTAAGAGTAAAGTCATATGCCGTAGCTCATTTCAATTGCGCTTTGTGAAATACGCGTTCTATATTGAGATTAAGCTGTATTAACTTAAAAGGAAATGAAAAATTGCAAAGAGAAATAGAGTACAATTGCTATTGCTGCAATATAAATGCAAAAACGGGTAGGTGATTCTAAGAAAACCTGCCACATCGTCTTTGCCTCATGAAATTCATTGCGAATTCTATTCGTTCTTTTATTTTGATAATCATCTATGAGATTGCGCGCTGTCTCAAACTGTTCGTCATACTTAAGCCAAAGAGCCGGAACAGAAATGCTCCAATTTCCGGCAAAAGTTTCAAAAAATTCTATATTATGTCGGCTCAACAACTGACGAATATCTTCCGCCTCATCTTCTGGAACATGCCGCATTTTGAATAATAATCTCGACATAAATTATGTACTGCCATGAATAAGATATGCTTAATTTTGGGCTAGTTATTGGATGTTTCAGCTAGTAGGTGATTTGTTTGCCGACACTTTTTGATTTTTCGGTTGCTAGCTCTATAAAATCATCTAGCTAAACTGGGAAAGTAACTTTAGTTCAATAATGAAAGATATTATTTTATCTCCCAATATTTTTGGGAAAATTTAATTTTCAACTGGTTTTATGGCTCAAAACAATCTGCCTTGGGCCGCTTGAAGAAGTCTGGCCACTGACGCCGGAAGGAATTTGTTGAACTTTTCCTCCTGCTTTGAGAAAAGCCTCTATATGTTTTTCTAAGTCATCTCGGGATCTAATGGCAGCATCCCCTTTCGCTGATTTATTAGCCATAATCTTTTTTCTCATTTTCCCCAAAAGCTGGAAAGTATATATTAGATAGCACATTTTCGCTAATTGCGGGGAATATGAAGGACTATACGTTGGTGGTTTAGTTGTATAGAGTTAGTAGGAAGCGTATTTTGGCTACATTATATCTCTTACTAATTAAGTGTTTTGTGTGCACTCTATAATCTTACAAATTTAGAAGTTGATCGTAATAGGGTTCGATAGCACAGGGGAGTTAAAGAAAATATGGGTGAAATTGAATCAGAAGCCCAATCAGAAACTGGAGAAACAGCTACACCTGAGGAAATTGTTACCTTAAATAAGGTTGTAGCTTTCGATTATCGTCTTTGTGAAGTTGATACAGAAGGAAACCGGAGCGAGTGGATTGAACAGTCAAAACGGAGCGAGCCGCTCTATTATTTGCATGGATTTCATAATGTCATAATCGGTTTGGAGAAAGCTCTCGAGGGGAAAAAGGCTGGTGATAAAATAGAAATTACTCTCCAGCCGGAAGAGGCATATGGAAAACGCGATCCAGAGGGTGTACGTAGAGTTCCATTAAAAAATCTCGAACTTCCTAAAGAAGTAAAAAATCCAACGGCGGGTGGGTTAGGTCGCGTTCGCTCCGAAAAAGGCTGGAATCATGTAATTATTCTTAAACCTGGCAAGTTTAATGTGGATGTTGATTTTAATCATCCTTTGGCTGGACGGGTACTGCACTATGAAATAGAAGTTCAATTAGTCCGAGAGGCAACTAGTGAGGAGATTCAGCATGGGCATGTCCATGGCGCAGGTGGCGAGGATCATTAAGCACACTATTGTTTCATATTTTCAGGAGTTAGAAGTTCGACTATAGTTTAATTCATTCCGCGTTATCTGCGTTGCTACTAAGGATTATATTTATAGCATTTCTGTCAGCGAATGATTTCTTGTAAACTTCTAGTATATAGGATCATGTGGGGTTGATATGATAAGGTGATTGAATATGAAGGTATTATGTTAGTAGTGTGAAGTCTGAATGCAAAGTATTGTTCTTAAATAAGAAATAAGAAATAAGAAAATAAGAAAGAGGAAAGGAGATGACGAACAAAAGTCTTGAAAATAAAGATAGACGCGAAGTCTTAAAAAATGCGCTTAGTGTTGGTGCAGTCGCAGCAGGTGCAACAACGATTCCAAACTTACTTTTCCCGGCGCTTGCTCAAGGTGAAAGATTGGTTCCCTTTACTGATGATGCGTCTGAAGCATTTTCTTGGCGACCAATTGAGCCTAATACGACGCATTGGCAAGACACAAGAGAAATAACTTCATTTTTTACTGGTAACGACGATTTCTACTTAGTCCAACATTATGGCCAGCCAGAGGTAGACAATGATGTTTATCGCCTTAAGGTGACAGGGATGGTGGATAATGAGCTCGATCTTTCCCTAGAGGAGCTGCAAAATGGCGATGTTATTGAGCAGCAAGTTGGATTTGAATGCGGCGGTAATAGTCAAAGATTACTCTATGGTTTAATAGGAAATGCCAACTGGCGTGGTACAACATTAACTTCTATTCTTGAGCGCGCAGGTATTCAGGAAGGCGCGAAGGAGGTTGTATTTTTTGCGCAAGATATTGCTACCGAAGAAATTCGTGGTCGCGAAGTAGAAAAAGCGTTTGCCCGCAGCTTGTCTATTGATGACGCTATGCGGCCTGAAAATATGCTGGCATTTGAGATGAATGGTGAACCTCTCCCACATTATCATGGAAAACCCGTTCGATTATTAGTTCCGGGCTGGTATGGCGTTGCTAATGTTAAGTGGGTGAACCAGATTCACGTGCAAGATACGCGTTATATGGGTCGTTTTATGGGTAGGGATTACGTAACCTTAAAAAGGACTAATGTCGGTGGCGTAGATCGCTGGGTTGAGAACTCGGTAACGACGATGAATTTGAAATCGGCCATTGCTAGAGTTATTGAAAATAACAACCAATATCGAATTCAAGGTTTTGTACTTAATGATGGCACGCCGTTGGAAAGGGTGGAAATTAAAATCGATGATGGACCTTGGGAGAGCGCGCAGCTAAACCCACGGAATACTAAATATTCCTGGAAATTATTTCAGTATGATTGGTCAAATCCTACTTCTGGTGAGCATACTATTGTGTCTAGAGTCACGGATGTTAATGGGAATGTTCAACCGACAAATGAGGAACTTCCAGAAAAGATTAGTTTTTGGGAAGATTTTGGTCAATTCCCGAGGCAGGTAATTATCTAATCAGGGGACCTCTTGGTTTATACCTTTAAACAGGGAGCTGTGTAACTGTCGGCCTGTGGCGAAAACCCAGTTCTTTCTGTTCTTTATGCGGCTTAATAAAATGTATTTAGGTAATATTTGTTTCGATCAATAGATTTGTTCGCTCTATTTCTTCTCGGGGATGTCTATGCAAACATTTTTAGTATTGACCGTCATTGGTGAAGATAAACCAGGGCTTGTAGAATCAATAGCGCAAGTTATCATGGATAATTCCGGTAATTGGTTGGAAAGCAGTATGAGCCAACTTGCCGGTAAATTCGCGGGTATATTGCGTGTAAGTGTTAAGAATGAAAAAGCCGACAACCTTGTTAGCGCATTAAATAATCTATCACAGAACCTCAAGGTTGTTATTGAACGGGTCGATGTTGAGCAGGAAAATCTAGCATCTCAATTGGTTGAACTCACTCTTGTAGGAAATGACAGACCCGGGATTATCCGTGAGATTTCAGGTGCTTTGAATACACTTTCAGTAAATTTCGAGCAATTAACTACAGAGTGCACACCTGCGCCTATGTCGGGAGATATCTTATTTAAGGCTATTGCAAATTTAACATTACCAAGAAATCTAGATATTGATGTATTACGGGAAGATCTGGAAAAATTGACTGATGACCTTATAGTAGAGATAAATCTCAAGTAGTTGGTGTTAGGTTAAGAAGCCAAATGTTCATTTGCTTTTTTAAGTATTTTGAAATTACTAAAAAGTAATTGTTAAGAAATCTTATAATTTAAGGTTAATAAAGCTAATAAATTACCTATAGCCAATATTTTTGGCAATGTAGACGCTTTAAAATCAGAGTAATACAAGTTATTCGCGCAAACTTAGTATTTGCCAATTCCTGTCTCGGCTTATTTGCAGTAATTTACGATCGGGATCGACAGCTATTGGCTCTTTGACAGCTTCTAACAAAGCTAGATCGTTTACTGAATCAGAATAAAATACGCTATTTGCTATTGAAAGGTTATCTGACTGGGACGCCAGCCATTGTTTTAGTTTTACTACTTTACCGTCTTGATAACACGGTGTGCCTAGAATTTTTCCTGTTAAATACTCTTCTGCAGTCTCAACTTCTGTCGCTATCAAATTATCTATTTTAAATGCATTGGCTATCGGTTTTGTAATAAAACTATTAGTTGCAGTGATTATGATACATAAATCGCCTTGAGATTTATGTTTATCAATTAAATTCCTTGCTTTGTTAAGTATCATCGAATTTATTGAATATTTCATGAAATCTTTACACAAAGACTTTCTTTGTTCGTTTGTATATCTCAGGATAGGTTCCAGTGTGAATGCAACGTAAGCAAAAATATCTAGATTTTCATCTAGATAATCTCTGTAGAATTGATCGTTTCTAGCTCGATGAATTTTCTTGTCTACTAGGCCGCGATCTATTAAAAACTCACCCCATGCGTGGTCACTATCGCCATCCAGCAACGTGTTATCTAAGTCAAAAAGCGCAAGGCGTTGCTGCATATTATTCATTCCCAGAACTTAATTATATCCTAGTTCTCATAATCGAGCGCATTGAATCATGTTTGAATTAGTGACATCTGCCATAATTTAAGTGTTTGATATAATTGCTAAATATAGATTTTCGTGCCTCTCTGATTGGTTGTATTCATAAATTTATGAAACAATAGCTAATTGTTTTTGTCTAAAGATTGATGAGTATGATCGATTCAAAAGGTTATCGTCATAATGTTGGAATTGTAATTTGCAATCATTCTGGTCAATTGCTGTGGGCGAAACGAATTAAGCAGAGCGCTTGGCAATTTCCGCAAGGTGGTATTAGGAAAACCGAAACTTTGGAGGATGCTTTATATCGTGAGCTGGATGAAGAGGTAGGTCTTAGGGAGCAGGATGTAAAGATTATTTATAAAACGGCGAATTGGCTGCGCTATCGATTACCAGCGAATTTTATTCGCTACAATAATGAGCGTATATGTATCGGACAAAAACAGAAATGGTTCCTATTAAGTTTAGAGTCTGATGAAAACAATGTTGAGCTTGGTAAGTCCGATAATCCAGAATTTGATGATTGGTGTTGGGTTGATTATTGGTACCCTGTCGAAAAAGTTATTGAATTTAAAAGGGACGTTTATAGAAAGGCACTCAAGGAGCTAGAAAAACCACTTAATAACCATATAAGGATAAGGCACCGACAGTAATTTGTTATAGAATTTTTGCTTTTGAGTTAAAAGAGTGCAATCAATTTAGGTTTTAGTGGGGATTTTTCTTAACGCAACTGAGGTAATGCATGCTCGAAGAGCTAAGAAGCATTGTTCAAAAAGTTAACGCTGCTAAGGACCTGAACTCTTCCTTACAAATTATCGTACATAGGGTGCGAGAAACACTTTCAACGCAAGTTTGTTCTATTTACCTTCTTGATAATGACATTAATGCACATGTTTTAATGGCTTCGGAAGGCCTAAATAAAGCGGCCGTGGGCCATGTTAGCTTGGAAATTGGCGAAGGCTTGGTGGGACTAGTAGCAAAGTATGCAGAGCCTATCAACTTACAAGATGCATCACTCCACCCTAGTTATTATTATCTAAAAGAGACCGGCGAAGAAAACTTTCATGCGTTTCTAGGAGTGCCTATCATACACCATAGAAAGGTGCTTGGCGTATTGGTAGTTCAACATGAAGAGAAACGCCGATTTGATGAGGGAGAAGAAGCATTTTTAATTACTCTTTCAGCACAACTAGCAGGTGTAATTTCCCATGCCGAAGCGACTGGAGCGATTGCAGGATTAAGTCCAGCCGGTCACAAAATTTCAGATGCAATTTTTACAGGAATATCGGGTTCTTCCGGTGTAGCTATTGGGCAAGCAGTAGTTGTTTTTCCGTATGCAAATCTTGAGCAAATTCCAGAAAGAAAAGTTGAAAATATAGAAAAAGAAATAGAGTTTTTTAATAATTGCTTAAACGCGGTCCAAGAGGATATGCGTGGGCTACATAGTCAGCTCGCGGGCCAAGTTGCGGAAGAAGAAAGACAGCTATTTGATGTTTATGTACGAATGTTAAATGATGATGCCTTGGGCAATGAAGTCGTTGAACGAATAAAACAGGGTTTTGGGGCCCAAAGTGCACTCGCCCATGTTGCAAAAGAGCATATACATACGTTCGAAATGATGGATGATGATTATCTACGCGAGCGCTCGGTTGATATTAGAGATTTATGCGGTCGGGTATTATTCTATCTACAGGAAAAAGAACCGGTTGTTGTTGACTATAAGGACAATACTATATTAGTCAGTGATGACTTAACACCGACGATGTTAGTTGAAGTTCCGAAAGAAAAACTGACAGGACTTGTTTCAATCAAGGGTTCTGGCAACTCCCATGTTGCCATTCTTGCGCGTACTATGGGAGTACCAACAGTTATGGGGGTCGTGGACTTGCCTTTAAATCAACTAGATGGCCGAGAAATCGTACTAGATGGGTATAAAGGAATCATAATCAGCAATCCTTCTGAGCAAGTACTAAGTCGCTATAGCGATACAATTAAAGAGCAAGACGAATTAATAGAAGGCCTTGAAGATCTAAAGGACTTGCCTTGTGAGACCGAAGATGATTATCGAGTTCATCTTTGGGTTAACACCGGTCTGATGTCGGATGTAATGAACTCTCTCGATCAAGGAGCAGAAGGAATTGGTTTATTTAGGACAGAAGTTCCTTTTTTGCTTAGTGAGCGTTTCCCCTCCGAGCAAGAACAAGCTGATATTTACCGTGAGCAGCTTGAGGCATTTGCACCTAATGTCGTGACCATGAGAACGTTAGATGTGGGTGGCGATAAAGACTTACCGTATTTCCCGATCGAGGATGAAAATCCTTTTCTAGGATGGCGAGGTATTCGCGTTACTCTTGATCATCCCGAAATATTTATGGCACAAATTAGAGCTATGTTAAGGGCAAGTATGGGGCTAGAAAATCTGCAAATCATGCTGCCAATGATAAGTAATGTGAATGAAGTTAATTCTGCGGCGAAACTGATTAAAAGAGCCTACCATGAACTCTCCCAAGAAGGTCTTAAAATTAAATTTCCTCCAATTGGAGTTATGATTGAAGTGCCAGCTGCGGTATATCAGACTCGTGCGCTAGCAAAGCTTGTAGATTTTGTTTCGGTAGGAAGTAATGATTTGACACAATATCTTTTAGCAGTAGATAGAAATAATTCTAGAGTTGCTAATTTATATAGCTCATTTCATCCTTCGGTTCTTAGTGCCTTGCAATATGTAGTATCTCAAGCTCGATTAGAAAATAAACCTGTAAGTATTTGCGGTGAAATGGCCGGCGACCCAGGAGCTGCTGTCTTGTTGATGGCTATGGGGTTCGATGTATTATCGATGAATGCCTCAGCTTTACTAAAAGTTAAATCGGTAATACGTAGTGTGAGTCTTAAATCGGCAAAAGATTTATTGAATCAAGTACTTGATATGGATGATGCTCAATCAATAAAAAACGCCGTTGATCTAGAACTTTATAATGCTGGAGTTGATCGGTTATTACGCTCCTCTCGCATAAATTAAAGATCGAACTCAAAAAAGTGATTGGAGATTTCTCTTTTAAGTCAATCTATTTATTTTTTAGTCTAGAAAGTTAACTTTACCAGAAGACAAACAATATTCGGCGCCGATAATTTTAAGATCGTCCCTTTTGATTAGTCTACTTAGAATTTCAGAGTTGTTGCTCAGTTTATCGACCGAGACTTGAATATTAGCCTTAACTGATTTTTCTATTGTTTTTTCAATCGAGTCGCCCGCTGAGACGAACTCAGAAATTCCCGGTTTAATTGCATTAATAATTTTTTGAAAGTTAGGGGAATGATTATTATGGCGACCACTTATTGACTCTATTGTTTCCTTAATAGCCCCACATTGTGAGTGCCCTAACACAACTATAAGGCGTGCCCCAAATTTTTCAGCTGCTAGCTCGATACTGCCTAGTTGAGAAGAAGTAACAATGTTGCCCGCAACTCTAATGGTAAATAGATCGCCGGGTCCTTGCGAGAAGACAATTTCTACAGGCACGCGGGAGTCTGAACAGCCGAGGATTATCGCAAAGGGCTCTTGTTTAGTCACAAGGCCTTTCTGAGCAACTGGATGCGCAGCATATTTTTTTGGGTTATTGGCTAAAAACTCCTTATTCCCTTCCTTGAGGCGCAAAAGGGCTTTATTTGATTCAAGCATAATTAGTTCCAAAAAAAGTTTACATGTGATTCTAATAATAGTTATCGATAGAATTCATAATAATGTCGGTTTGTCGGAGTTCCCTCTTCGTTATAGCTTTGTTCGTTAAATTTTATTAATCCGCTATCAGACAGAATTATTCCAGTTGTGCATAAGGTACCATAGCCCTGTTCTGGAATTGTAATGAAAGAAGGTGATAATTTTCGTTCCATTTCAATTGATATACCTGTATTAGGTAAAAACTCATCAGCTGCTATGCATTGATCATACATCATGGTAATAAGATTATCGGTAGTAATATCTTTATCATGCATCAATAAATTTTTGAGTCTGTCTCGACCGTTATTTATTTTCGGCCAATTTGCATTTATTATCCCGTTTGATAATCCATATACTCCCGGTTTGAGTTCTGAAACTAATTCTTCATGGCTGTTTATATAAACTAAATTTTTTGTATCTCCTATAAGTAAATTAAATCCTGCATATTGCGTGAAATTGGTTTTTAGTTGACTAGCAAATTCGATAGGAGTTTTTAAACTAAGCAGAAAATCTACCGTTATTTGGCCTCTCGACTTAAGTTTATTCTCTGTCTGTGAAGGGTCTCTAATATTTGTAATCGCCGCGAATTTTCCCGTTCTTGTTATACCAATCCAAGTACCACTAGCTTTCAGATCTTTGCCTGCGAGTAAAGATGATGATCTTTTTGAAAATTTCCAAAACGCGCTACTTTTAGCTGGGCGCGAAAAGAATTCATCTCGATTTGCAGCTAACACAAGAGGTAATTGGGGCGTTATCCGATAGGAAAATATGATAAGACACATGTAAGAGTTCCTTTAATAAATGGTACCTTAATTGACCTAGAATTAGTGCAAAATTGATATACTCCGAAAAAATTTTATAGAATTATTATTAAATTCAATTTTCTTGGGATAGGATGGCCTTCATTATGTTAGTTTTTCCTCAATTTGATCCTGTCGCAATTTCAGTTGGCCCAATTAATATCCATTGGTATGGCATCATGTATATCATTGCTTTTGGTGGTGCGTGGATATTAGCTGACTATCGCCGCAAGCAAGCTCCAAGTCAGTGGTCTTCTGAGCAGATTTCAGATTTAGTCTTTTATGGCGCTATGGGAGCAGTATTAGGAGGAAGATTAGGGTCGGTATTTTTTTACAATATCGATCGATTTATAGAGGATCCTTTCTGGTTATTTCGTGTTTGGGAAGGTGGCATGTCTTTTCATGGTGGATTTATCGGCGTCCTAATTGCCATGTATTTATATTCAAATTCTATTGGTAAAAAATTTTGGGAAACATTAGATTTTATTGCTCCTTGCGTACCTTTGGGGATTGGCGCTGGACGATTAGGTAATTTCATAGGTGGAGAGCTTTGGGGTCGGCCTACTGATGTTGCCTGGGGGATGGTTTTTCCTCATGTTGATAATTTCGCCAGACACCCTTCACAGCTATATGAAGCAGTGTTGGAGGGAATTGTACTATTTATTATTGTCTGGTGGTTTTCTTCCTCTCCTAAACCACGAATGGCTGTTTCAGGCATGTTCGCAACTTTTTACGGATTCTTCAGATTTTGCATAGAATTCTTGCGGGAGCCAGACCTACACATTGGTTTTGTTGCCTATGAATGGTTAACGATGGGACAATTGCTGTCATTTCCAATGTTAATAATTGGCGTATTGTTGTTAATGCTTTCATATAAAAATCACCATAAAATCTAATTAGCTCAAGCCATAGGATAGTCATTTAATGCTTCAATACTTGGATCTTTGCCGCAGAATTATGGATGAAGGGGAATGGATTCAAAATGAACGTACAGGGAAACGCTGCCTCACGGTTATCGACGCCGATCTGACCTATGATGTCGATGCTAATAAATTCCCATTGGTGACTACTCGGAAAAGTTTTTGGAAAGCAGCCATTGCAGAATTTCTCGGGTACCTTCGTGGATACGATAATGCTAAGGATTTTCGAGATCTTGGGGCAAAAACTTGGGATGCCAATGCAAATGAAAATAAATCCTGGCTTAATAATCCTTCGCGAATTGGTACAGACGACATGGGCAGAGTATACGGTGTTCAAGGGCGTAGTTGGAAAAAACCCGATGGGAGCACATTAGATCAGCTGCAAAAGGTTGTAGATAACTTAAGCCTAGGTTTAGATGATAGAGGTGAAATATTGTCTTTCTATAATCCTGGAGAGTTCGATTTAGGCTGTCTTCGCCCGTGCATGCATACTCATACTTTTTCTTTATTAGGAGAGAGGCTATTCCTCACTAGTTACCAGCGATCTTGTGATGTGCCGCTAGGGTTAAATTTTAATCAAATCCAAGTATTTACTTTTTTGGCACTTATGGCACAGATTACCGGTAAAAAAGCTGGTAAGGCATATCATAAGATTGTAAATGCTCATATTTATGAAGATCAAATTGAACTTATGCGGGATGTGCAGCTTAAGCGGAAACCTTTCTCACCACCTAAATTAGTTATTAATCCTGATATTAAATCATTGAAGGATATAGAAACTTGGGTAACTCTTGACGATTTCTCCATCGAGGGATATCAGCATCATGATGCCATTGCCTACCCATTTGCTGTGTGATTAATGACTATGAAAATAGCGTTAATTTGTGCAATGTCAGATAACAGAGTTATTGGAAAGGGCAATAGTCTTCCTTGGCATTTACCAGAAGATCTCAAATATTTTAAGAGAACGACTATGGGTAATAGTATTATTATGGGAAGAAAAACTTGGGAATCTATTGGGAGGGTTTTGCCGGGAAGAAAAAACATAGTTATAACTAGGAATCCTAGACTGCAAGTAGAAGGTATAGAAATGGCTAATTCCTTGTTAGAAGCAATAAAGTTAGCTGGTAAAGCCGCCATAATAGATGGGTCGAAGGAAGCCTTTGTGATCGGTGGAGCAGAAATCTATAAAGAAGCACTGCCTATAGCACAACGATTTTACTTAACACGTGTGCATGCAGAAGTTGAGGGCGATACTTTCTTGTCAGAATTTGATGAGTCGGATTGGCGAGAAACGTCCCGCAAAGAATATGAGAAATCCGATTCGAATCCATTCAATTATAGTATTTGTATTTTAGACAGAAGAATTTAACCACGCTATATCAAAGACTTCCCTATTTCTTTAATTTATTCTGAGTAATTAATTTAGCTAAGGCAGTAGCGCGAAATAAATTTCCTAAGAATTCCAATGGATGGGTTAATCATATCCATTGACATATATTCGTCAGGTTGATGTGCTTGATCTATATTTCCCGGGCCTAAGATAATCGTATCCATACCTAGCTTTTGTAAAAAAGGTCCTTCTGTTCCGAATGCGACACTAACTCCATCATGGCCAGTCAATCTCTCGGCTGTTCTTAAGAGCACGCTGTTCTCTTCAGCAAAAAATGCTGGAATCCCGCTAAAAATTTGCACCATCTCATATTCAATCCCAAGAGGTTCAGCGACCTTTCTTATATTCTCTCGAATTTCTTCACGCACTGTATCGATATTCATGCCGGGCGTTAATCGGACATCAAATTTCAGTTCACAATGACCGCAAATTCGATTTGGATTATCGCCTCCATGGATGCTGCCTAAATTCAAAGTAGGGTAAGGAATCGAAAAAAGCTCTGACCTATATTTATTTCTAAGATCTTTTCTATAGTTCATTAACTCGGAAATAATTTGATGCATTGCATCCAGTGCATTGATGCCAAGTGTCGAATCTGACGAGTGGCCACTTTTCCCTATTAGCCGAATGCAATCCATCATCATTCCTTTATGAGCTTTGACAGGTCTCATTCCAGTGGGTTCTCCAATTATCGCGGCCCTCGCTTTCGGGCGACCAAGTTCCGCAATTGTCTTCGCTCCTTCCATTGATGTTTCTTCATCTGCGGTAGCGAGGATAATGAGAGGCTCCTTAAATTGCTCGTCTAAAAATGGTTTTAATGCTTCCATTATGATTGGGAAAAACCCCTTCATATCGGTTATACCTAAGCCATATATACGATTATTATTTTCGGTAAGTTGAAATGGATCGAATGACCATAGTTCTTCATCAAAAGGAACGGTATCTGTGTGTCCTGCTAGTACTAAGCCGCCCGGTCCAGCTCCTAAAGTCGCTATCAAATTATATTTACTGCTATTCGCTGCACATGGCACTATTTCACAAGAAAAGCCTAGTGATTCGAATGAGTTCGCAAGAAAAGCAATAACTGTCTTATTGCTCATATCTAGTTCAATATTGGTTGAACTTACACTTGGCAATCCAACAATTTTACTTAGTTGCTCTAATAGATTCGGAGATGTATTTGGCATAGATGTCAGAGTTTACTTAATTTTTATTTATCATGTCAGTTTTCGCTGCCATTATGAAGTCATTAAGGTGTAAACCATTGATATTATGCGACCACCATAGAACTGTAACCTTCCCCCACTCAATAATTAGTTTCGGATGGTGATTTTCTGTTTCCGATAGAGTGACAATTTCTGAAACAAATATAAACGCGTCTTGATATTCCAAAAATTTGAACTCTTTGATTAACACTTCTTTTCCCTCGTGAAGTTCATTTTTCCAGCTTGGAATATCTAATTTTAAGCGCGCTACTTCATTAGGACTAATCGCAGTTCTCTTTAGCGAATTATCTCTGCATGAGCGTTGATATAAGGCCGTCACTATAGAAACTCCTCGAGTACACTATCTAAGAAACGATAACCAGTTTTTGTTGTAGAATAGAATTCTTCCCCATTTACTAATGAAACCTGCATCAATTTATTATTTATTAGATTTTTCACTTCTGTTGATACATCTATAAAACTCAAACCAGTCCTTTTTTCAAACATAGATCTGCTGAACCCTGTCTTTAATCTAAGCGCATTCATCAAAAATTCCACAGGCCGCTCCTCTATAGGAATTTCAAATATCTCCGCAATTTTGCCTTCTGTTGATTCGAGATAATGATTAGGTTGTTTTCTCTTTCTTGTGCGTAGTATTTTTTTTTCATTTACCAAGGTAAATTTTCCATGAGCACCAGCGCCGATCCCGATATAGTCCCCAAAATTCCAGTAGTTGCGATTATGAGAGGACATTTTTGAAGGAATAGCGAATGCTGATATTTCATAATGATAATATCCTTTTTTTTCTAGAAATATTTCACCCTGCCTTTGAATTTCCGCAAGGATATCTTCATTAGGAAGTAAGGGGGTATGTCGAAAAAATATTGTATTAGGTTCAATCGTTAACTGATACCAACTAATATGTGCAGGTTCTGACTCGATCGCAATTTGTAAGTCATTTAACGCTTCTTCTGGGGTTTGTTTGGGTAATCCATGCATTAGGTCTAAATTAAAATTTTTGAAATCGGCTTCTTGAGCAATTTTTATTGCTTGGATGGCTTGCTCGGCGCTGTGGGTACGACCAAGCTTTTTCAAACTATTATTATTAAAACTTTGGATGCCTAATGATAATCGATTTATGCCTGCCTCTCGATATGAGTTGAATCGTTTCACATCCATTGAGCTAGGATTTGCCTCTAGGGTAATCTCTATATTATCGGCAAAATTTAAATGCCTTTCCAATTTTTGTAAAAGAGTCTGATAAGATTCTCCTTCAAATAAGCTTGGTGTTCCGCCTCCTATAAAAATCGATTGTAATTTAATCTCCGGATTGGGAAGTTTCGAATATTCTTGGAGAAAGTCCGAATAAAGTGCATTTATGTAATCTTTTTCGGGGATGGGTAAATTAGACGCGTGTGAATTAAAATCGCAATAGGGACATTTACGAGTGCACCAAGGAATATGAATATAGAGACTTAAAGGTGGTTGTTCCAGCATTTTACGAGCTGACCTAAGGCTTGACTACGATGGCTAAGAGTATTTTTAACTTTTGGATCAAGTTCGGCTGAAGCGCAATCATGAGTAGGAACATAGAAGAGGGGATCGTATCCAAAGCCATTGATGCCGGTCTCTTTAAACAAGATGCGACCCTCCCATGATCCTTGGCAAATTAGTGGCATAGGATCTTTTTCATGTTTTAAAGAGACTATGACACACTGAAACCGGGCAGTTCGATCTGCTTCAGGAACTTGTTCTAGTTCTAGCAATAATTTAGCATTATTTTCAGCATCTGCCCTGGGGCCTTTAGTTCCGGCATAGCGTGCAGAATAGATGCCAGGTTGGCCTTTTAAAGCATCCACTTCAATTCCGGAATCATCAGCAATACTGGGGAGCCCAGTTTTTTTGCAAGCATGCCTAGCTTTTATTAGAGCATTTTCTACAAAACTTAATCCTGTTTCCGCAATTTCCGTTACATTAAGTTCCGACTGAGGTATCAAAGTTATTTCTTTGATGTTTAAAATCGACTCTAACTCTGTGAGTTTACCTTTGTTGCCACTAGCGAGAACGATACGATGCATTGCTTAGGCTCTTTCATTTCGGGCTAAGTGATAAATAGCAGTCTCTCCGAAAAGATTTGGCCAAAATTTCATAGCCCAGCTACCTTGATGTTTTGAATCTACTACAGTTCGAGCTAGCACTCTAATATTTTTCCGCAAGCATAGTGTGTCAAAATCATTCACTGTACAAAAATGAATATTTGGCGTTTCATACCACTGATGAGGCATAAACTCTGATATAGGCATACGCCCTTTAGTAGCAAGATGTGTGCGACTCTTCCAATTACCAAAATTAGGAAAAGTAACAATGCCTTTTTTTCCTATTCGAAGCATTTCATCGATTAAGTGATCCGGCCTGTTCAAGGCTTGCAATGTTTGCGCGAGCAGCACTGTATCAAAACTATTATTTTGAAAGTTTGAAAGACTTTCATCGAGATTTTGTTCTATAACGCTTACTCCCTTTGCAATGCAACTTTGTATATCTTTTGGATTAATCTCAAGCCCTATCCCAGTTACATCTTTTGACGTTTTCAAGAAATCTAATAGGGCGCCATTACCACAGCCCAAATCAAGAACATGGCTCTCTGGTTCTATCCAATTTTGAATTATCTCTAAGTCAGGCCGCATTTTTTATTACTTCAGTATGGATGCGATTTAAATATGACCTCAATGCCTCAATATATCTAGGAACTGGAAGTAAAAATGCGTCGTGCCCTTGGTCGGCCTCTATTTCTAGATAAGTAACTTCCTTATTCGCTTTAAGTAAATCGTTAACTATTTCCCGAGATCGCTCAGGAGGAAACCGCCAGTCAGTACTAAAAGATATAAGTAAAAATTTGCAATTACTTTCAGAAAAAGCTTGACTTAAATCACTATCATAATCGATAGATGGGTCGAAATAATCGAGCGCCTTTGTCATTAGCAAATAAGTATTTGCATCAAAATTTTCAGAAAATCGTTCGCCTTGGTAGTGCAAATAACTTTCAACCTGAAAGTCTGCATCGAAACCGAAGCTTAATTCTTCTGACCTTAAATCACGACCGAAGTTATCGCCTTTTTTTTCGAACTTGCTAACGGTTTTCCCGAATTTTGAACGCATTGCGCTATCTGAAAGGTAAGTGATGTGTCCAACCATTCGCGCAAGTGTTAACCCTTTCTTGGGAGAAGTATTTCTTTCTAAATAGTGTCCCCCAAAAAACTCAGGATCACTACTAATGGATTGTCGCGCTACTTCATTAAATGCAATATTTTGAGCAGAAAGTTTGGGAGCTCCGGCGATACAAATGGCACTGTGTAGTCGCTTTGGAAAACTGATTGACCATTGAAGTACCTGCATACCGCCAAGACTTCCGCCTACCACTGCCGCCCATTTAATGATTTTAAGTTTTTCCATAAGCATAACTTGGCTTGTAACCCAATCTTTAACCGTAACTATCGGGAAATTCGGTCCGTAATGGCTGCCAGTTTCGGGATTAATTGAGGTTGGGCCGGTGCTGCCGCCACACCCGCCTAGGTTATTTAGGCTAACGATATAAAATAGATTTGTGTCTATTGCTTTCCCGGGGCCAATGCACGCGTCCCACCAACCAGCTTTCTTATCCTCCAAGCTATGATATCCGGCTGCATGGTGGTCTCCGCTTAAAGCATGACAAATTAGTATAGCATTTGATTTGGCTGCATTAAGTTCCCCATAAGTCTCCACAATTAAATCGAAGCAAGGGAGTATCCTGCCACTTGTTAAGTTAAGCGGTTTATCAAAGTGAAAATTTTGCGGTTCTATAATTCCAGCTGAATTACTAGGAATAGAATTCATAATCTTTTGTATCTATAATTTTTGAAGGGTTCATTTCCTTTATTTGCCAAAGCATACTAAAGTCCAATAACAACTAATGCGATTTGTTCAGTTACGCCGAAAGAATTATAAATGATGTCTCTAATTAAACCGATAAGAAGGAATATAAAGATAGGAGAAAAATCTATAGTACCCATAGGTGGTATGATTTTTCTAACAGGAGACATTATCGGCTCTGTGATTTGCCATATCAATTGTAAAATAGGATGTGGGCTCGTATTGCCTGAGAACATCATCACAAAAGACATTACAATCGATGCAATTAGTGCGTAATAATAAAACGTGACGATGAAATTTAGCACACCCAAGAATCCCCAGGTTATGACAAAACTTATGGAAGGAATATTTCCGCCATATAATATTATCAATCCTACTATCGCTATACATTCGACCAAAAATGCTAAAATCAGGCTAGAAAAATCGATTCCTTTGTAGCCCGGAATAAAACTGCGGAATATTTGTACCATAGGATCAGTGACTTTGAATACCGACTGTGAAATCGGATTATAAAAATCCGCGCGTGCCACTTGCAAAAGAAATCGCAAAATGACAAAAAAAAGATAAAGGCCAGCAATAGTGCTAAATATCAAAGCTGCTGAGCTTCCAATTACTTCCATAATGTATACTCGCTATTTATCTGAGTCTTGTGACAGTTCTATGGATCGATTTCTAGCTGCTCTCAATGCCTCATGAACAAGCTTTTTTAAATCACCAGATTCAAATACACTTATTGCATGCTGAGTTGTGCCTCCTCGTGAAGTCACTCTTTCCCTCAATTCCGCAATGCTATGCTCACTATTTTTTGCAAGCTCAGCGGCACCAATTGCTGTATTAAAAATTAAAGATTCGGCTAATTCTTTGCTTAAACCAAATTCTTGCGCAGCTTCTTGCATTGCTTCCATAAAAAGGAAAAAATAAGCTGGCCCGCTTCCCGATAATGCCGTTATGGAATCAATATCTGACTCGTTTTTAACCCATTCGCTAGTGCCGACTGCCTCCATAACTTCTTGAGCTAAATTTTTCTGATTATCAGTCACTTTGTTATTAGCAAATAGTCCACTTGTACCTTTGCCGATCAAAGCTGGAGTATTAGGCATGCAACGAACAATTGCGGTGTTACTGCCTAACCATTTTTCTAGCTGAATTACTGTGGTTCCAGCTGCTATAGATACAATAAGCTTGGAAGAGGCAGGAGGAAAATTAATATCTAGACAGACCGACTCTATTACTTGAGGCTTGACAGCCAAGACAATCAAATCTGCCTGGTCCGCGATTTGTTGATTTGACCTGATTTCAATCCCGGTATTTTTATATAGAGATTCAATTTTTTCCGCATCGATATCGGCAGCGAGGATCTTGGAAGGAGTCTTCCCTCTAGCCAATAGCCCTTTAATTAGGCTAGTAGCCATATTGCCAGCACCAATGAAGCCGATAATAGTGTTCTTCAAATCAACTCCCATGAGTTTGGCTTGTCACTTATCCCAATTAACTAACTATTCTATCCCATTCAATCCTAGGTAGATAATCTGAATTTATGTTCTAGGCCCGAATAGCGCTGTTCCTAAACGAACCAAGGTTGAACCTTCAGCGATCGCGGCTTCAAAATCATTACTCATACCCATTGACAAGGTATCCATGTTTGGAATTTTTTCTTGTAGTTCTAAGAACTTAGTTTTCAGTTTTTTAAGATTAGTTCTTTGATTGTCGAAATTCGGCTCTGGAGCCGGAATTGACATAAGGCCTCGTAATTGCAAATTAGATAGATTATTCACAAACATGCAAAGCTCTTCCGTTTCTTCAAGAGGAACGCCAGATTTTGAATTTTCGTTAGATAGGTTAACCTGCACACAAATTTTCAATGGATTTGGATGATTTTCACGGTGCTCATTAAGCCTTAGCGCAATTTTTTTTCGATCAATGCTGTGTACCCATTCAAAATTTTCAGCAATTTTAAGAGTCTTATTTGATTGTACTGGGCCGATATAATGCCAAGAAAGATTTAGTTTATTTAGTGCGTTTATTTTCGCCATAGCTTCCTGTAAATAATTCTCTCCGAAATTGTTAATCCCATTCGCAGCCGCTTCCTTGATGCTTTCAATCGAGTGTCTTTTGCTAACGGCTAACAGGTCAACACTATTAGATAGGCGGCCGTACTTAGCCTCATATTCTCGTACTTTCAACGTTGTGGCGATTATGTTGTTTGTTATACAAGCCATATTTAATAACTTTTAAAACGTAAAGATTTCTTATAGTGCTACCAAACTGCTATTTTGGCTTTATCTTATCTACTGGACTAAGTTGGCAGCTAGTTTGCCAGTAAATTCTATTTTAGAATTTTAGAAGACCGTTCTCTGTATCCCTTGAGCCAACTTTCAAGAATAATTTGAGCAGCTATATCATCTATCGCTACAGATTTTTTTGCACTAATATTTTGTTCGTTAGCTCTCGTAATTGCGGCTTTTGAGGACAAGTGTTCATCCATGCCAAAAGCAGGAATGCCAAAACGTCCATATAGTCTATTGGCAAATTTCTGCGCTCGGGGAAGCAATTCCCCATCAGTTCCATCTGGGTTGTATGGCATTCCAACAACAAAAAAATCTGGCTTCCATTCCTCAACGAGATCTCCGACTATATCCCAATCTGGGATTCCATCTTTAGCTTTTAATATTACAATTGATCTTGCAGTTATCGAAATACTTTGACCAAATGCTACGCCAATTCTATGCGTGCCGTAATCGAAGGATATTGCTGAGATTTGGCTAGAACAATTGCTTGGGAAGTTTTCGATTGCCATAGTTTAGTGCAACAAGATCTTTATGAATGTCCTATCTCAGGCGATATTTGAAGAAGATCAATGCCTAGAAGTGCGGTAGCGTCATTTATTTTAGAGGAATAGTTATTAGAAAAAATAAGTTCTGACTTCGCTGGGACGGTGAGCCATGCATTCGCATTTATTTCTTCTTCTAGCTGTCCAGCTCCCCATCCAGCGCATCCTAGTGCGATTAGATAATTCTTTGGTCCCGTTCCATTTGCGATATCTTCCAAGATAGTTTTAGAAGTGCAGACCGTTATCCCGGGCACTACAGCTATAGACGAATCCCAGTAATTGTCTGAGTCATGTATGATGAACCCTTTGTCTTTCTCTACAGGCCCCCCTTCTAGAAGTTGCTTGTGAGCGATTAGGCTTTTATCTATATCGCAAACTATATTCAATTCATCAAAAATATCTGTAACACTGGCACTTAATGGCTTATTTATAACTATTCCTAAGGCGCCATCTTCACTATGCTTCCAAAGGTAGGTGACGCTATTTTCAAAATAAGATCCAGACAGCTGAGGCATTGCAATAAGAAATTGGTTTTCTAAGTAGTTGTTGAGATTGTTATCTGCCATTTATAAATTGAAGTATGAGCTAGAAGTTGAATTTAGAATATTTTCTAGTTTGCGTTTAGTTTTTTTTGTATGCAATCCAGCAACTTCCCAGGAATACCCACATTACGTTCTCGGTCTATCTCTCTAACGCAAGTTGGGCTAGTCACATTAATTTCTGTTAAATACTCGCCAATTATATCAAGTCCGACAAATATTAAGCCTTTTTTCTGAAGAATCGGACTAACTTGGTCGCAAATCCAGCGGTCTCTCTCGCTGAGCTCTTGGACTATACCATTCCCACCAGCCGCGAGATTGCCTCTTGTTTCGCCTATTGCGGGAACACGAGCCAAAGCATATTGTAGTGGCTCTCCATCCACTAATAGTATTCTTTTGTCTCCATCCTTAATTTCTGGAATATATTTTTGCGCCATTATTTGGCATTGACCCTCGTTGGTAAGAGTTTCAATAATAACGCTTAAGTTACTGTCATCAATTTTAGCCCTGAAGATTGAGGCTCCACCCATGCCATCAAGAGGTTTATATATGACATCTTGATGATAATTGTGAAATTCTCTTAATTTTTCTGCAGAGCTTGCTACCAAAAATGGGGGACAGCATTGAGGGAATTGTGTGGCGAATAACTTTTCATTGCAATCACGGAGGCTCTGGGGGTCGTTTACAATAAGTGTGCCTCGCCTTTGGGCTTCTTCTAAAAGGTATGTAGAATAAATATAGTCGAGGTTAAAAGGGGGGTCCTTTCGCATTAAAACTACGTCTAGCTCTGCTATTTCTTGGTCTAAATCTCCTTCGAAATGATACCAATCAGTATTATCATCTTTAACCGACAATTCTCGCATTCTTGCTCTTGGGCAACCTTGATCTAAATATAAATCAGATTGCAACATGTAGAAAATACTCCAGTTACGCTCTTGAGCTTCCAATAATATTGCTAAAGTGGTGTCTTTTTTAACGGTAATAGACCCGATTGGGTCCATCACCACACCCAGTTTTAAAGTCATCTGCTCTGCCTTAAGCCTAAGATCTTCAATTTGGACTAATTCCTATTTTTTCTAGGCGAGATCATATCTCACTTTATTATGTTTATCGACGTTATTATCCGTAAGCTCAGGTTCTTAAAGAAGTTTTCCGCTTTGTACTTATTGCGCATATAATGAGTCTTTTATTGGGGGTGCTCAGCTAGTGAAAAAAGTTGGTTATTTTTGGGGGATTAGTGGAGTGCTTCTAATTTTGATACTAGCGATTTATCGTTTAACACCGATGGCGATAGCCTTAAAAGATATTCCATTAGGTATATTGCACTGGCTATCGCTTATTTTTAGTGTTTTTTATATGGCTTACGCGGAAGGTTACAAAGGATTTCATTTAAATTTTGCCCCTAGAGTAGTAATCAGAGCAGATTATTTAAGTAAGAATCCAAAATTCGCACATACATTGTTAGCCCCGTTATTTTGTATGGGCTACATTCATGCTACTAGAAAGCGACAGTTTCTCTCATATGGGTTGACACTAATGATTATTGGTCTTGTGATTATAGTAAAATCTCTGCCGCAACCTTGGCGCGGAATTTTAGATGCCGGGGTGGTGGTTGGATTAACAATGGGTTGCTTCTCTATTCTGTATTTTATCTACATTATAACTAAATATCCTGAAGAAATAACTGTTAGTTCAGATGTTCCTGAAGGTAATGATAAGTTAGATTTGACTTGAATAATTTGAAAAAATTTTAGCCCGATATCATGAGTAATGAACTTCACGCAGAAAGTTATGCCATTGTAGTAACCTATAAGCCAGATGTTACTGCATTATTAAAATTGCTAGGGCAGTTAAACAAAGAGATAGAATTTATCATTGTTGATAATGGATCTCCGGATATAACTAGGCTCATCGAGTCGATTAAGGTTTATGAAAGATGTAGAGATATTATCTGTCTTAATCAGAATGAGGGTTTAGCAAGGGCGTTAAATATTGGGATAGATTGGGCTCTAAAGCATCAATGCAAGTTTTTTTTTCTATTTGATCAAGATAGTAGTTTATGTGACTTGTTCGTAAATAGAATGATAGGCACATACTACGATGCGTACCAGAATAGTAAAAAAGGGCTTGCAGCAATTGGTCCAAGAATTATCAATCCTCAAACAATGCGTCAAACGCGATTTAAATTGTTCAATCGTATGATTCTAAGATCAGACCGCGCATTCTATGGAAGCTCCTCACATTATATAGCTGACTTTCTTATTACCTCAGGAACATTGCTAGTCCTTGAGCATATTGATGATATTGGTGACATGAAGGAGAATTATTTTATTGATAACGTTGATCTAGAGTGGTGTTTTCGGGCAAAGTCAAAAGGCTATGACTTAATTGGTACTGATGCGGCAGTCTTGTATCATGCAATTGGGGAGAGGAGCTCAAATCCCTTGGTTCGTTCCGGAGTTATGGCTCAGCATAACCCGGCCCGTTCTTACTATACTTCTAGGAACAGAGTACATCTTTATGGTGCCGATTACTCTCCAGTTGGTTGGAAAATTAGGGACATAATTAGATTTGTAATAAAAACGCTTTGGCTACTTTTTACTTCAAAAGAAAGAGAACAATACTGGCGTTATATAAGTTCAGGAATTAAAGACGCGAAAACTCTAACCTAAATGAATATATCCCCAAAAATTGCAATTCTCCTTTCAACTTATAACGGAGAAAAATACCTATCAGAACAACTTGATTCGGTATTGGCGCAGACTTATCAGAATTTAATTGTGATCGTTAGAGATGATGGCTCTTCAGATGGCACTCTAATGATACTTGAAAAGTATTCGCTTCTTTATAAAGGAAAAATACATATAGTTCCTAGCGAAAGTAAAAATTTTGGAGCATCTGGTAGTTTCTCATTTTTGATTGAATACGTGCTAGAAAAAAAGGAAGTATTGGGCCTTACTAGTACGTATATGATGTTTTGTGATCAAGATGATATTTGGCTTCCAGAAAAAGTTAAGTTACAGATTTCAAAAATGCTAGCTACAGAAAGAAATTCCTTCGCTGGACCGATACTAGTTCATTCAGACTTGCGGGTTGTTTCTGCAACGAATCAACTAATTGCGGGATCATTTGTTCAGTACCAGGGGTTAGAAATCGGGCGCAATCGTTTTACAAATATAATAATTAGTAATCTTGTGACAGGGTGTACGGCTTTAATCAATGAGCAGCTTGCCAGAAAAGCAATCCCTATACCAAAGAATGCGATAATGCATGATTGGTGGTTAGCGCTAGTCGCAGCTGCTTTTGGAGAAGTTATATTCCTTAATACTCCTCTGGTCTCTTATCGTCAGCATGGACGTAATACCATTGGTGCGAAGGAGTTTTCAAGAATAAAAATTGATTCTATACCTTTTTGGCGCCGTGTATTTAAATCGGAGTCTAACCAGCATTTGCTGGAGGTGGCGATACAGGCTAAAGAGTTTCGAGAAATTTTTGGGAGTCAAATGAAAGCTAGAGCAAATATTTGCCTTTTAATATCTTCATTTATGAATATAGATTTAGAAATTTTGCAACGGGCCTTTTATCGTATTGCCCGCATGCTTTAAGTAACTAGCATTTTAAGGGTTTCTTCAAAAGCAGAGTCGGAGCAATCCCTTTTAACTGCGTCTAAGCCGTTTTTCCTAACCTTATTCCAAATTTTTGAATCTTGGTGAAGCCGCACACACTGCCGGGCAAACTGCGTTGCGTCCGTGCCTACTAGCAGTTCTTTGTCATTATGCCATTGAAGTTGATGCGCTAGTAATTCAGTAGTTACGCTAGGTATACCCCGGGAGGCAGCCTCATGAACTTTATGTGGAATCCCTGCTGCAAATCTTGTGGGAGCAATAAATACTCGGCACTGGTTGTACATTTCATCTACCGTATCAAGTTTGCCTTTAAATAAAACATTTTTCTTATTAATTGTAAAAAGAGACGCAGCGCCGTGGTCGCCCACAACGTAAAGCTTAATTGATGGAATCTCTCGCTCAATCAGAGGTAATACGTTAATCGTAAACCATAAAAGAGAGTCGATATTAGGTGAGCCTTCATCTCGGAGCGCTCCGACGAAAAGTAAGCCCACTCTTTCTTCAAACGTTTTTGTACCAGGGGCTGGGTCTATGCAATGACCAAGGACATGAACATTTTTAACGCCATTCTTTTCATAAATTTTAGCTTCTTGCCCAGAAACCGCTATCACAGAGTCTGCAATGCTAGCATGATTTATTTCGTTCTTAATACGCTCTTCTTTCTCTAATTTCGTAAAAGACTGATTATGAATTTCCATTTTCATAATGTCACGGTTAGCCGTTAGCGCTTCGGCATCATAGATAATATTTGTATTTTTTACTAAATTTTCATCTGTAGTAATAATATTCTTAAAAAATTCCATATTATGCACGCGACTCACAATAATATGCTCGAAAAAATTCTTCCTTTCTGTTAGTAAAGTATGCAATCCTGCTCTGCCTCCACCAAGAATAATTTCAATATTGTTATCTAATGTTTGATAGGAGGCATTCCAATCATCGATGGGAAATTGCAATGGATAGAGCGTAATATTAAGATCGAGTTGAGCTAGTTTATTTAAAAGATGCGCACATCGCGGGTAACCAGATCCTAGATTGGGGTGTGGTACCCGATCATCAATGAAAAGGATATTACTAAAGTTATTTGCGCTCCTCGCATTTAAAATACTACTTAGATCAGCTTCGTATTTTCCGGATAACCATTCTTTGTGTTTTCTACATAAAGTTTGCTGATTTTTTTTCTGTAAAAAAGAAGCTTCTTTGAAGCCTTCGGAGCTTCCGAATTCGTAATGCGTTACTTTTGCTTTCGGATCATATATTATTTTGAGGCCTCTTTTCTGTAATCGAATACAAAAATCGGATTCCTCATAATATGCTGGAGAATAATCCAGATCAAAGCCTCCTAAATCGTTAAAATGTTCTCTCCGAAACAATAAAAAAGCTCCTGAACAATAATCGACTTCTCTTTTAAACATGAAATCTGGGGCATCAGGACTTTGACCACGACCATATCCCATGCATGATCCGTCTTTCCAAATAATACTGCCGGCTTCCTGCAGTGTTCCGTCGGTTAGTTTTATCTGAGCTCCAACTGCTCCAACTTCGGGATTATCGCTAATACTCTCAAGGGAGTTAGATAAAGCGCTATTTTCAATTACCGCATCATTATTTAGGAGAAGAATGAATTTTCCAGTAGCGGCGGCAACGCCTTGATTTACGGCTTTAACAAATCCAAGATTTTCTTGGTTTTTTATCAATCTTGCATTATCTATGCGATCCAGTAGGTGGTTTGTTTCCTTAGAGGAAGCGTTATCTACAATTACTAACTCATAATCTACGTCAGCTTTTTTTAACAGCGACTCTAGACAAAGAAGCCCAAGGTGAGCTTGATTATAAAAGACCAAGATTATCGAAATTCGAGGATCTTTATTTTTAGGGAATACGAGTCGATCATCGGATTTTAACAGTGAAGAGAGTTTGGTTTTAGCATTTTCAGCGTATTGTTTTTTACTATTTTCTATTTCATTGGAGATAACGGCGACTTTTAAATTTCCTTTTGGTCTCGCCTCATCTTTGGGCTTATCATTATTAAAGTCATTCTCCTTTGTACCGACATTTTCTGTTTTATTCCTAGATATTAAAGGCCAAAAGATTACCTTAAATAATCTAGTAATTATTCTTAAGGGGCCAAGCATGCGCCATGTTGCCGAGTTAATTACTTTATTATATGCATCTTCAAGTTGGTTTATATGTAATTGTAAGTGTTTTTCAATCTCTATCTTATGAGTTTCTATATTTTGTATTTCATTAGATAGTTTGTTAATCGCTGATTTCTTTTCGAAAATTAATTTATCGGTTTCATTTTTTTTAATACTCAGTAATTTATTTGATTTACTTAAATCCTTTTTAATACTTATATTGTCGCTTACTAGTTCTATATTTTTATTTTCAAGGCCTATATTTTTATTTTCAAGGCCTGTAATTTTACTTCTAAGGTTGGGAATTTTATATTCAAGCTCGGCGGTCTTCTTTAGCTCTTCTTCGAAACGACTCTCAATTTTTTGGGAGTATTTGGATAAATCGTTAAATTTTTTGGAGATATCCATCCGCATGGTATCGGCAAGAAGCAAGTTTATTTGGTTGCCATCCCATCGACTTTTCCATTTCTTAAAAATATCAGCCCTTGCTTTGCCAAGCTTACTATGAGGCTTAAATCGAATCGTATCATCTGTTGTATCTGTATCTGAATCACCGCCCGCTCTGTAAAAGGCAGAAATATTTGGTATGTGCTCGAACTGTGTGTGTTGAGAGAGTTGCAGCCAAAAGTCCCAATCTTCATAAATATCGAATAAATTATCAAATCGACACCCCTTATCAATTAACGCTTTTCTAAACAGCATAGTATGAATAGGAATATAATTGTCCCGCATTAAAAGGTAGGGGTTAAAGTCAGTGTTGAAAATATGATCTAAAGCTTTTCCTTCGAAATTTGTTTTCTGGGCGCTACTATAGACCGCTTGGATGTTAGAGTTTGCTTCGAGCGCGGAAACCAAATTTGTCACATGATCAATAGCAATCCAGTCATCGTCGTCAAGGAACATCAGATAATTGCCACTTGCGGCGTCTAAACCACTGTTCGCAGCCTCAGCCCTAGACAATATTTTTGTTGGTTCTACTACTGTGATTTCTTTCTCATCAATATTAAAATAGCTCAGATCTATTTTGGCCGAGTTAACTAATATGGTTTCTATAGGCGAATAGGATTGGACAGCCACTGATTCGAGCGCTTGCGCGAGCTCAGCGCGACCTATCGTGCGGCAAATAATAGAAACTAAATTGCTCGATTCAGCAGTTTTTTCAGTCGACATGACTTGAAGGATACTGGTTTATAATACTTTCGTTAAGAGAAAAACACTCACAGCAGCACAATGGCTAAAGGTGCCGACTTAAAACGGCGCCTACTACATTGCCTATAAAGTCTAAAAATAGAGTATCCAAATGTATATTAAAATAGTTTTCAGTTTGGTTGCCAAGTGCGATCAGGGCTAGTATTTCACCATTGTTCATGACCGGACAAATAGCTGTCGAATGAATTTTTTCCCCTGACACGGGGAATAGGCGAGTTATTTGCTTTGTGCTTAAAGATCCGCAATAGGTGCGTTTTAATCGAAAAACGTCACCAAAGTCGCTTTTTAGACTATCCATGGGCTCAAGCCGAACAGATTGAAGAGTATTTAAACTCTGCTGCTGAATTAAAATTACTTCGCAGGCCTCAATGTTTTGATGATTGGAAAGTTGGTCCTGAGCGACACTACTGATTTCAGTGATATTTTTAGCCCTTAATAGCGACAGTACAAGGCTTTTTATAGTATCGAAGAGATGATCATTATTACGCGCATTTTGAAGCAAATCACCTAGTTTTTTCCTAGTCTCTATCCCTCGATTTCGTAATAAAGTGACTTGCTTCTCTAATAAGGAAATCGCTTTTCCACTTTTATGCGGAAGGGATAAATCTGCTAGCAAATCTTCCTCATTATGAAAAAAATCATTATTTAATCTAAGATATTGCGCAACTTGCTCTCTGGTCAAATCGCTCTTAATAGAGTCTTTTAAATCTTCTGCTGCTGAGGATTCATTATTCATAAGTCGATTGTCCCTTCGTAAACTATTTTTGTCGGCCCCGTCATAACTACAGAAGAACCTTTTTCCCAGCGTATGTCCAAATTTCCTCCGGGCTGCCCAACTTTAACATTATTATTTAATCTATTGAGTAACCTTCCTGCAACTACCGCAGCACATGCCCCAGTACCACAGGCCAGTGTTTCTCCAGTACCGCGTTCAAATACTCTTAATTTTATCTGCTTTTTCGAAATTATTTGCATAAATCCAACGTTTACGCCGCTTGGAAAATCAGGATGGTTTCCTAATGCCTCTCCAATATCTTTTACGGCAGTATTTGCTAGGTCTTCAACACAAATTACTGCGTGTGGATTGCCAATAGATAGAGGAATAAACTCAAACTCTCTATTTTTGCCTTCAATTTCTAGTTCTCTAGTGTAAACAATGTCTTCTATGTCTGTTTTAAAAGGAATCGAGATCGGGTTAAATTCGGGGGCTCCCATATCGACACTGACGTCACCATTTCCAGTAACTTGAAGCGATAAAACGCGATTAATAGTTCTAACTTTTAATGGATTCTGGTTCGATAAATTTTTGTCCCGGACGAACGTGGCAAAGCAACGGGCCCCATTACCGCAATGCTCTACCTCAGTCCCATCCGTATTGAAAATTCTATAGTCGAAATCTACTTCTGGTGAGCTAGCGGATTCGATTTGCAACAGTTGGTCAAACCCTATGCCAAAATTCCGATCAGCAAGCTCGCAAATTTTTTCTGGCGATAGCTCAATTTTTCTCTCAGTCAGGTCTAAGATTACAAAGTCGTTACCAAGCCCATGCATCTTCGTAAAAGGAATTTTCATGAGGTTAATTTCTCAATTCAGGTAACAAGTATTCTTTTCGGTATAAATCCGAGATAGTTTCTCTATCCCTAATTAAATAATGGTTAGGCCCGTTAACCATCACTTCAGGTGCTCTAGGGCGAGAATTATAATTTGAACTCATTGCAAAACTATAAGCACCCGCGGATCTCACGGCAAGCAAATCGCCGGATTTAACATCTAGCTCGCGATCCTTACCAAGGAAATCAGCGGATTCGCAAATTGGGCCTACGACGTCATATTTTTTTAGTACGTTTTTTGGAGACCGCCTTACCGTCATTATATCTTGCCAAGCATCATATAGGGCAGGTCGAATTAAATCATTCATTGCCCCATCAACGACCGCAAAGTTTTTGTAATTATTGTTTTTGAGATACTCAATGCGAGTTAAAAAGACCCCAGCATTGGCAGCGATGGAGCGCCCTGGCTCTATGATTATCTTTAATTCTCTGCTAACAAATTTTTCTTTAACTGATTTGATTAAGTCTGAGATTTCTGGTGGTTCTTCTAGCCCGTAGTTGACTCCGAGCCCTCCACCGATATCAATATGAGAGAGCGAGATGCCCTCAGTTTCTAGTTGGTCAATTAATAAAAGCAAGCAATCTATTGCATCCAAAAAAGGGCCGATAGTTGTCAACTGGGAGCCTATGTGGGCATCAATGCCGATAATATTGACCCCAGTCATCTTGGCCGCTCCCTGATAAAGAGTCAGCGCTAAACTTGCTGGTATACCAAATTTATTTTCATTAAGCCCTGTTGAAATATATGGATGAGTGCCAGCATCAATGTCAGGATTAACCCTTATAGAAATAGGAGCAACAGTATTTTGGGTTTGTGCAATCTCGTTAATTCTGTGGAGTTCTGCCTCAGACTCAATATTAAAACACTTAATACGAGCTTTTAGCGCTTTACGAATCTCCGCTTCTGTTTTGCCCAGACCTGAAAAAACGACTTTTTGAGGATCTCCGCCTGCCGCTATAACTCTGTCTAATTCGCCCCCAGAAACTATGTCAAAACCTGCGCCTAATTTGGCTAAAACATTTAGAATTGCGAGATTTGAATTCGCTTTAACTGCATAGCAGATTAAATTTGGATGGCCATCGAATGCCTCTTCATAAGCTTTATAGTTATGCTCCAGTGCAGTTTTGGAGTAGATAAAACAGGGAGTTCCGTATTCTTTTGCTAAAGATTCAATTGAGACTCCTTCCGCAAAAAGCTCATCACCTTGGTAGTTAAAATAGTCCATGATTTAGTTAAACCTAAATATTAGTAATTATTTGTATGAATTGACTATTTTTCAAATGTAGTGAAATTATTTTGCTCGGGTCGGGTTAGCCCGCCCTTCTGCCCACATTGGACAATAGAAGTGGCTATTAGCAGGGTTAATAATGCTCCTAGAATCTTCTTCATGCCGCTGGTTAACTTTTAGATTTTTTAGAATTGTTGATTATACCGCTGGAATTTCTATAAACCTACCCTAATTCTGAGACAGTCGTTGACGCTCCTTTATGACCAAATTAATCGAGTTCAATATTTTCTGATCATCTTGAATATTTTTGGTAGTACGAATATATTCCTATCCTCATATCCCTTAATTAGAGGTATTAATCTTTTTTAGCGGTGGCGGAAGCCAGCTTTTACTAATTAACTACGTTACTGTCAGAAGGATTGGCGACTTAATGATAAAGATAAAGAATTTAACAAAGAAATTTGATCAGTTCGTGGCGATAAATGATTTAAATTTTGATGTTGCAGAAGGAGAAGTTTTGGGCTTTCTTGGGCCGAATGGTGCAGGGAAGTCGACAACAATGAAGGTGATAACAGGTTTCTTGTCCCCTACGGCTGGAACTGTGGAGATAGATGGGCACGATATTCTTAAGAATCCGATAAGAGCAAAATCGTCCATAGGCTATTTACCGGAGGGCGCTCCTTGCTATGGGGATATGTCTGTCTCTGAGTTCTTGAGCTTCATTGCTAAAATTCGCGGTTTTCGTAACGAAGAAGTGTATAAACGTGTTCAAAGTGTGTTGAATGCAGTGGCTCTTCATAGTGTTCATCAACAATCGATTGACACTTTGTCGAAAGGGTTTAAACGAAGAGTCGGTTTAGCACAAGCAATTATGCACGACCCTAAGGTATTAATTCTTGACGAGCCCACCGATGGTCTTGATCCTAATCAAAAGCATCAGGTTCGAGAATTAATAAAAAATTTGGCGAAAGACAAGATCGTTATTATTTCGACCCATATTCTGGAAGAAGTCTCAGCTGTATGCAGTCGAGCAATCATAATCGATTCCGGAGAAATTGTTGCCGATGGTACTCCGACGGAATTGGAGTCAAGGTCTAAATACCACCATGCTGTAAGTGTAAGATTTACTGAAAATTATAATCCTAGAGCAGATTTGTCAGAGCTTTTTGGTATAGGTGAGATTGTAGAAGATGAAAACGAAATTTTTACTATTTTATCTGACACCAAGGAACCAATTTTCAATCAAATTTCAGAAGTTGCACGGTCTAAAAATTGGCCGGTGGCAGAGTTTCATGTAAATCGAGGCCAACTGGAAGACGTATTTCGTTTAGTTACTAGTCAGTCGAGGGAGGGTGATCGGTGAATAATTTGTTGATTATATTCCATAGGGAATTACGAAGTTATTTTGCAACGCCACTTGCCTATATTTTTATCGTCATTTTCTTAATAACTAATGGAGTTTTTACCTTTGATCTAGGTGGGTTTTACTTGCGTGGGCAAGCAGATTTATTACCATTTTTTAGTTTTCACCCTTGGCTTTATTTATTTATGGTGCCGGCAATTGCTATGACCCTTTGGGCTGATGAGAGGAAAACAGGCACCATTGAATTGTTATTAACTTTACCAATTAAATTATCAGAAGCGGTATTCGGGAAATTTTTGGCAGCGTGGGCTTTAATGGGACTTGCTCTAATGCTAACTTTTCCCATTTGGATCACCGTTAATTATCTTGGCGACCCTGATAACGGCATAATATTTGCGGCGTATGTGGGTAGTTGGTTTATGGCTGGTGGTTTTCTTGCTATTGGGTCTTGTATGTCTGCTTGCACGAAGAATTCTGTTATAGCGTTTATATTAACAGTCTCAATATGTTTTACATTTGTGATTATGGGATCCCCTATTCTTCTGAATACTTTCCCAGAATGGATTCCGCAGTTTGTTGTTGATGCATTTTCAGCGCTGGGATTTCTACCGCATTTTGACTCGATCTCAAGGGGGGTCCTAGATATTAGAGATTTCCTTTACTTTACTATTTTTATTGCTGCTTGGCTCTTAGCGACCGCTGTGGTGATTGAAATTAAGAAAGGAAACTAGCGGAGTGGCGCGATGAATAAAAAAGCATTTTTTTCGTCTTTTGGATTAGTAGTGATTGCGGTAGTTTTACTTATCAGTGTTTTATTAGTCAGTTTTTTGCCCGGGCTTCGAATAGATCTGACTGAAGATAAGTTATACTCACTTTCTGACGGGACTCGTAATATCGTTTCGAGCTTAAATCAACCTATTGAGCTCTTATTTTTTTACTCCGATTCGGCAACGGAAGACATTCCACAAATTCGCACTTATGGTAATCGTGTTCAAGAATTATTAAGAGAAATTGTAATCGGCAGTAATGGTAATTTACGGCTCAATGTCATAGATCCCGAACCTTTTTCGGAAGACGAAGATTTGGCGACTCAGTATGGCGTTAGGGCTGTTCCTGTTACACAAGGAGGGGAAGGTGTTTATTTTGGTTTAGTAGCGATGCAAGATAACGAGCAAGTTCCAGATAACCTTAGGCCCTCGCAAACTATCCCCCTTATCCGGCCTGATCAAGAAGAATTTTTAGAATACGAGTTTATGAAGTTAATTAGTCAGGTCAATAATCCCGAGAGGACGATAGTTGGCCTACTTACTGAACTTGATATAGATGGTGGATTTGATCCGATGAGCGGGCAAAGTACTCAGCAATGGATGATAATGGATCTAATCCGTCAGCTCTATGAAGTTCGTCGAGTTGATATTAGTGGCGCCGAAATTGACGAAGATATAGACATACTTATGATTGTGCATCCAGAAGGTTTGTCTGACCAAATTTTGTATGCTGTAGATCAGCATGTAATGCGAGGAGGCAAAACATTACTTTTCCTTGACCCCAATGCTGACTCTATGGTGTCAAGATCGCAGCAGGGCAATTTGATCCCTGCGGGCATGAGCTCAGAACTGCCTGGCTTACTTGAAGCGTGGGGCATCGGGTTTGATAACACGAAAGTTCTCGCCGATAACCAGCTAGCGCTTCGTGTCATGATGGGGCAAGGTCAGCGGCCAGTGCCTCACCTAGGCATGTTAGGAGTACAGGGCGATTATCTTACTCAAGGAGATATAATTACAAATCGCCTTGAAACCGTAAATCTCTCATCTGCTGGAGCAATTAACCATATTGATGGAGCTACTACAATTTTTGAACCGTTAATTGTCTCTTCGTCTGATGCGATGCTAATGGATCGCACATTTGTTGAAAGCGTTACTGACCCTTCTGTGTTATTCGATGAATTTGAGTCTGATGATCAAAGCTTCGTAATTGGAGCAAGAATTAGCGGCGTAATAGACAGTGCTTTTCCAGACGGTCGACCGGAAATACCAGAAGAATCAGATTCCAATGAAGAGTTGGATGAATCTCTTTCGGAGCGCTCGGACTTAGAAGGCGCAGAGAATGATGTTGCAGAAGAAATTGAGGTCTTGTCGGAACATGTACCCAGCTCTATTGGCCCCGCCAGTATAGTGGCTTTTGCGGATACCGATATTCTTAGTGACAGACTATGGGTGCAGGTATCTCAATTCCTCGGTCAGCGCATTCCTCAACCGTTTGCTAACAATGGTGATATTGTTATTAATGCGATGGATAACTTGAGCGGTGGTGTAGACCTTGCGAGCATAAGAAGTCGTGGTCGCTATTCAAGACCTTTTACTAGAGTTCTAAATCTTCAACGTCAAGCAGATGATCGCTTGCGTGTAGAGGAAGCAGAATTAATGAGCGGGCTCGCGGAAACTGAAGCGTCATTAGCCCAGCTGAATACGGACGAGGAAGGTAATCCGATAGGTGAGATAACTGCTGAGATTCAAACAGAAATCGATCGCTTTAACGCTGAATTGGTGGAAACTAGAAGGCGGCTTAGAGATGTTAGATTTCAGCTTACAGAGGACATTGAGCAATTGGGTACGAGTTTGAAAGCGGCCAATACAATATTGATTCCAATTTTATTGACTATCATGTTACTAGCTAGGTACTACTTGAGGACTCAACGGCGTAGATTGTCTAATGGATCTTAAATAGCTTTCGCATTATTTGTGGCATGTTGTGGTAGATTCACAGAAATTCGAGTTCCCTTACCAATTTTGCTATCGATGATTAGCTCGCCACCGTGCGCTTGAGTAATCAGGCGGCAAAGATATAGGCCTAGGCCAAATCCCCCTGTGTTGCGCTGTCTTGAACTGTCTGCGCGATAAAAAGGTTCGGCAATCTGGGATAGATGCTCTTCAGAAATGCCTTCTCCATTGTCCTTAACTTCTATAATACCTTGTTCTTCAGCGAAAGTTACTTTGACACTGACTAAGTTTGCCCTTCCATGTCGCATTGCATTATTTAATAGATTAGTAATAAGGAGCCTGATTCGCAATTTATCAATTTCACACTCTTTATCTTCATCAGGAATTTCTATAGCAAGTCCTCCTTCATAAGAACCAAATTGCTCTGCTACAGATTTAACGAATTCGGCTAGCTTAGTTGGTTCCGATACAAGTACAGAATGATCGTTATTTAATCTTTCGGCCTCTAGGAGGTCAGAAATCAATAAATCAATTTCATCAATATCTTCTTTGAGTTGCTCTTTCTCTTGGCTATCCGGCATAAATTCCATGCGCAATTTCGCTTTTGTTATCGGCGTGCGCAGTTCATGGCTAATTGCCATCAACAATTGCCGTTTTGCTTCAAGCATTGATTGTAAAGAATCAGCCATATGATTAATGCTCTCAGTGAGCTCTCCAAGTTCGTCTTGTAAGTTGCTTTTAACCCTAAAACTTAAGTCACCTTCCCGGATTCTTTCTGCCCCCCGTTTCAATAGCCGAATGGGATCGAGCATTTTATTAACCATGAAATAGTTAAGGAATAGAATCAAGATAACAAGCGACATCGCAACATAAAGAACCAAATAATTAAACTGTCCATCATCTTGTGCACTTCGGTACATATAAAAATCGTAGCCACCTCGCTCTACGCGAATTATGTCTTCGCCGCCTATTGACCTCATTTCGGCATCGGGTGTTAGTGATTCTTCGTATTCTGATATGTCTACGTTTAAGCGATTTTGCGCGTCTGAACTCCATTCCATAATTGGATTACGAATGTTTATAGTCCAATTTAACTCGCCAGCTAGTCGCATAGCATTAGAAAGATTCGGCGGGGTACCTATATCCTCTATTATTGATTCGACATGCCGGGTGAAATAATCTGGAATTGTCTCTATTGTTTCGTTTTCGTTATTTATAGTTTGCAATGAGATTAAGATTATTATTAGAAAAAAAACTACAGTGGTCCCGAATATTGCCAGCAGTCTAAAGAAAAGCGATTTTCGAAAATATTGAATTACAGCAGTCACAATTGTTCGCCAACAAAAGTGTATCCGCGACCCCAAACTGTTTTGATGAATCTTGGAGTTTTAGAAGTATCGTTTAACTTATGTCTTAATCGACTGACTAAGGTGTCTACGGCTCTTGAAAAAAGTTCGGCATCAATACCTCGCAAGCGATTCATCAATTCGTCGCGGCTAAAGGTCTTATTGGGATACTGCATAAATAAAATAAGTAGTTCATATTCCATCGTAGTGAGATCTACAATTTTCCCATCTAGTTTCACTTCCCTACGAGGGATTTCAACCTCTAAGCCACTAATTGGTTTAATCTCTCTAATACCTTGATCGTCATTACTTCTTCTAAGGATATTATGGATTCTGGCAACTAATTCTCTTGGCTCGAAAGGCTTAGGCAAATAATCGTCAGCGCCTAATTCGAGCCCTACAATGCGGTCAGTTACCTCGGCATGTGCCGTAAGCATGAGGATGGGAAGCTGACCATAAATTGATGATTTAGCTCTTATTTCTCTACATATCTCAAAGCCATCTTTTTCCGGCAGCATTACATCAAGTATTAATAAATCAGGCTTAATTTTTTTAATCAACTCAAAGCCCTTGCTAGGTACCACAGCCACATGGGCTTTCATATCATAGCGTTGCAGGTATTGAGTTAATAACTGCCCCAGCTTTTCATCATCATCTATGATCAGAATTTGTTTCATTTATAAGTTTTCATAAAAGTTAAATTGCGATTCGGGAATTAATAGTTCGAATTCAGTCTGCCAGAATCAATTATGTAGTAGTATGTGTGGTAAGTAAATTCGTCTTTTTTTTATGATTTCTTTGCAAAATGCGACCATGATGCGTGGTCATCAAATCCTTTTGAAGGATGCCAATTTGGTTATCCATAAAGGCCAGCGTGTCGGCGTCATTGGCCGTAATGGTTGCGGCAAAACCAGTTTTTTTCGAGCGTTAGCCAGTGATATACAATTGGAACAAGGAGACATTGCTATCCCGGCGGGGTTGCGTTTATCCGCAATGTCACAAGAAACACCGGGAATTGATCGATCAGCGATAGATTTTGTTCTTGATGCTCATAAGGAATACCGAAACTTAGAAAAGCGACTTCTGCTTGCTGAAGAGAGTGAAGATGGAGATGCAATCGCAAGGATTTATGATGAACTAGAGGCCATCGAAGGTTACGGTGTTCAAAATCTTGCAGAGCAACTTTTATCAGGTTTAGGCTTTAATACACAAGAATTTAATAATGCAGTAAAAACGTTTTCTGGAGGCTGGCGAGTTAGACTAAATTTAGCTGCAGCGCTAATTTGCCCTTCAGATTTATTGATGTTAGATGAGCCAACTAACCATCTGGATCTAGAAGCGACAGTTTGGTTAGAACAGTGGTTGCTCCGCTATCAAGGCACTTTACTCATTATTTCACATGATCGTAACTTTCTTGATGCCATCATTGATCATGTTGTTAGCATCGAGAACGAAAAACTCGATATGTATGCTGGCAATTATAGTGATTATGAAAGATTACGCGCTAGTAAAATGGCATTACAACAATCTCTATTTGAAAAACAAAAACGTAGGCGTGAAGAGATAGAGCAATTCGTAACGCGTTTTCGAGTAAAGGCTTCTAAGGCGAAACAAGCACAATCAAGGCTGAAAGAATTAGCTCGGATGGAAGAAATTGTTCCAGCACATATAAATTCACCGTTTAAGTTCGATTTTACTAATCCTGGATCTCTCCCAGCACATCTTATGCAAATACAAGAACTAACAATAGGATTTAGAGAACCTTTAGTAGAAAACATGAATTTGGGGATTAATGCGGGTTCTCGGATAGGGTTATTAGGGTTTAATGGAAGTGGCAAATCTACTTTTCTGAAAGTTCTAGCTGGGCAGCTAAAAAAAATATCCGGGGAAATAATAACATCGAAGAAACTCAGGGTAGGTTATTACGCTCAGCACCAGGTCGATGCTCTTAATATGGAAGCGACGCCCATGGAGCTCGTCGACAAAGCGGATGGGAAAAAAATAGCTGGAACGCAGGCTACAGAACAGCAAATAAAAAATTTTCTGGGAGGGTTTGATTTTCGAGGTGATCGTGTACACGAAGTTATCAAAAATTTTTCTGGAGGAGAGAAGGCTAGGTTAGCATTGGCGATTATAGTTTGGTCAAAACCAAATTTGTTGTTAATGGATGAGCCAACTAACCATTTGGATATTGAAATGTGCCATGCCTTAGAAATGGCGCTTCAGGCTTATGAGGGAGCAATGATTATTGTGTCGCATGATAGGCATCTTCTTGCGAGTACCATTGACAAATTTTACTCTATTCGTAATGGCAACTTTGCAGAATATAATGGCTCAATTCATGATTATGAAACTTGGGTGAGAAAATTTAATGAAGTAGATGATATCGCCAACGCAGCCCTAGAATCGAAAAGTATTAAACTAGATAGGAAAGCGTTAAGGAAATCTTCTGCAGCCAAGCGAGAAAAATTAGCGCCATTGAGGTCTAGAGCAAAAATCTTAGAGAAAACTACTCATCGACTTGGGGAAAAACTCCGAAAAATAGAGGAAGAGCTTTTGGACCAAAATCTTTATACGGCCGCCAAAAAACCATATTTAAGCGATCTGCTTCGATTGCAAGGTAATTTGAAATCTGAATTAATAGAGTCAGAGAACGAATGGCTTACAATACAAGAGAAGCTAGAATTTCACTAAATTATTAACTAGTTTTTCGGACCACATAAATGCGGTGCAGCTTTAACTATTCTTAGTGCTATTTATTGCTAACTTGAAAAATTATAAAATGATCTTATTTATGATAGGAGTGGTTTAAATATTAAACCTAATTGATACTAAGAGGTTTTAGGGTCATGAGAGTACTAAAGAGTTTTGGAATTGGTCTGTTGCTAGTTTGCATACCTTTTTTTGGTATTGCTCAAGAGGCAGATTATAGGAAATTTAAGACAAATGACGAAGAAAATAACATTGAAATTTTTAAGCGAGCGAGTCCTTCCGTTGTTCACATTACGAACTCTCGTTTAGTTCGGTCCTTTTATGCATTGAATCCACAAGAAGTCCCGCAGGGAACAGGGACAGGTTTCATTTGGGATAAAGAAGGCTACATTGTTACGAACTTTCATGTGGTCCAGCAAGCAAACGTTGTGACGGTAACTTTACAGGACGGAACCAGTTATGAAGCTGTTCCAGTTGGTTCTGATCCAGATAAGGACTTGGCTGTATTGCGTATTAATGCGCCTGGTTCGGAGTTGAGTCCAGTTGGCTTAGGTGATTCTTCCTTGCTAGAGGTTGGAAGAAAGGTGATAGCGATCGGCAATCCATTTGGGCTGGATACGACTATGACTGTTGGTGTGGTCAGTGCTCTGGGTCGGGAAATTGATTCTATTAGTCGTCGTAAAATTAGAGATGTTATTCAAACTGATGCGGCGATTAATCCAGGTAATTCGGGTGGACCTTTATTGAATTCTTTAGGTCAATTGGTTGGTGTGAATACGGCGATTTATAGTCCCAGTGGAGCTAGTTCTGGAATTGGATTCGCGATACCGGTTAATACCATAAAGCGTATTATTCCGGAGTTAATTGCTTACGGGCGCGTACAAACCCCAATCTTAGGAATCACTCATATTCCTCAGCCGGATTATTACAGAGAGCTTTGGGGTATAGAGGGGGTTATTGTGATGGATGTCGTTCCAGGGGCGGATCCCGCGAGAGTCGGTATGCGTGGGCTGAGCCGAACTCAGCTGGGCCGAATCCAGTTAGGCGATGTAATCTTTGAAATAGCTGGTCAGGCTGTTTCTAATGAGGATGACTACGCAAATATTATGGAGCAGCATCGCGCTGGCGATGTAATAAAGATTAAAACCAGGCGCGATAATCTTGTCATGGAATACGATATAGAATTAAAAGCGCCGCCAGATAGATAAACAATAGGGGCTACTATCGGATCTCTAGGTTAGACCTGGCTGTTTGGACTGCATTTAGGACTTGATTAGGAGCGGTCCCACCAAAATGGCTGCGTGCATTTACCGATCCTTCTAAAGAAAGAATCGAAAAAACGTCATTTTCAATTAATGGCGAAAATTTGGTTAATTTATCGAGCGGAACCTCCACTAAATCCAGTCCTTCCTGAATGGCGAGAGATACTACTTTGCCCACTATTTCATGTGCGTCGCGAAAGGGAGTTCCTTTTTTTACTAAGTAGTCAGCTAAGTCTGTAGCCGTTGCAAAACCCTGAGCGGCTGATAAACGCATAATAGTTTTATTACATTTCATTTTTGGTATTAATTTTTTGTAGGCATATAAACAATCCTTTATTGTTTCTATTAAATCAAATAAAGGCTCCTTGTCTTCTTGATTATCTTTATTATAAGCCAAAGGCTGAGATTTCATTAAAGTAATCAAAGAGACTAGGTGGCCGATTACTCGTCCTGATTTCCCACGCACAAGCTCGGGCACATCAGGATTTTTCTTCTGAGGCATGATAGATGACCCTGTACAAACCTCATCGGGTAACTCGATAAAGTTAAATTGTGCAGAGGTCCATAAAACTATTTCCTCAGAAAACCGAGATAAATGAGTCATCAATAGACTGCTTACTGCGGCTATTTCAATAATAAAGTCCCTATCACTTACTGCGTCTAGAGAATTTGGTATTGGTGAATCAAAACCCAATAAATCAGACGTATACTGCCTATCGACTGGAAATGTTGTTCCCGCTAACGCTGCACTTCCCAAAGGAGACAGATTGACCCTTTTGCGGCAATCTTGAAATCGCTCGAAGTCTCTATCGAGCATTTCAAACCATGCCATCATATGATGGCCAAAGGTTATCGGTTGAGCAACTTGTAAATGTGTGAATCCTGGAATTATTGTATCCACTTCTTTTTCTGCTAAATCTAGCAAGCACTTTTGGACATCAGTAATTAGATTGGAAACCTGATCTATCTGATCTCTCGTATACAATCTAATATCTGTAGCTACTTGGTCATTTCGGGATCTAGCGGTATGAAGTTTTTTACCTATTTCGCCAATTTTTTCGGTAAGAGCAGCTTCGATGTTCATATGAATATCTTCTAATTTTACCGACCAATCGAATTCATCATTCGCAATTTTTTTTGCTATATCTTCAAGTCCTTCTATAATTTTTAATTTTTCTTCTTCAGTTATTATGCCCGCTTTAGCTAACATTTTTGCATGTGCAATAGATCCCACAATGTCATATTGATAGAGACGTTTGTCGAATGAAATAGAAGCTGTGAACCGCTCTACAAAAGCATCCGTGCCTTCTGAAAACCTGCCGCCCCATATCTTTCCTTTTTTTTGTGGTTCTTTATTTTCCATCGCTATGATCACAAAGTGTGTTTACCTAAAAAGTCTTGGGATTATAACAGGATAGTAATCGCTAAATAAGAAAATTATATGTAGTTTAAAATGCCATTTGATTCTCAAAGACCAGACAAAACCCTATATTTGCCTTAGAATAAGATAGGTTACGGTCATTTAAGTAAAGCAAACTGATGATTCAATCGACTTTGCGTATTGCGACACGGAAGAGTCCTTTAGCCCTTTGGCAGGCGAATTTTGTGAAAAACGCGCTGCAGTCAATTCATGGCGATTTGGCTGTTGAGTTAATTCCAATGAGCACTAGGGGCGACAAAATTCTTGATAGCCCGCTTGCGAAAGTGGGGGGCAAGGCATTGTTTGTTAAAGAGCTTGAAAATGCAATTTTAAATGACCAAGCCGACATAGCGGTTCACTCAATGAAAGATGTCCCAATGGAATTCCCAAAAGGTCTCGAATTAGCTGTGATATGTGAACGAGAGGACCCCAGTGATGCTTTTGTTTCTAATAACTATGCCACTATTGCAAAGCTCCCAAGCGGAGCTAAGATAGGGACATCAAGCTTTCGTAGGCAATGTCAACTTAACTATACAAGGCCAGACCTAGACATATGTGATCTTCGAGGAAATGTTGGAACCCGCATAGAAAAGCTTGATAGAGGAGATTATGACGCTATTATTCTGGCAAGCGCAGGTCTAATTCGTTTACAACTTGGTGAACGAATTGAGAGCCGTCTCTCTTTTGAACATTCTTTGCCAGCCGGTGGTCAAGGTGCTGTAGGTATTGAATGCCGTATCGATGATGTCAAGACTTTGACACTTATCAATTGCTTAAATCATCAACCGACTGCTACCAGGGTTTTAGCAGAAAGAGAGGTTAATAAAAGATTACAGGGTGGTTGTCAGGTTCCTATAGCGAGTTATGCAGAATTTCGAGATGATGGCCTTTGGTTACGGGCATTAGTAGGAACGATTGATGGTAGTCGCATAATTCGAAGTGAGTGTGTTGACAACTCCAGTCGAGCAAAAAAAATTGGGCGTAAAGTTGCAGAAGATTTGCTTTCACAGGGTGCCGGAGAAATATTAGAGACTTTGAGAGTTTAATATTACAAGTAAATATTATGATTTCTGATTCGCTTAATGGGGTAAATGTTCTTGTGACACGACCGCGACTACAACAACAATTACTTAGTTCATTTGTCGAAAGTTATGGTGGAGTTGCCGCGAATTTCCCTCTTATGGAAATAGAGCCCTTAACAGGCGCAACCATTCTAGAACCTCTAAAATGTAAACTTACAAGTCTAAATAATTATCATCGTCTTATTTTTGTTAGTACTAATGCCGTGGAGTATGGAGCGAAGTTGATAAATGAATTCTGGCCTCAACTACCAGAAAGTATTGACGTTATAGCAATAGGCCCAAGCACAGCCCGTATGGCTTCGGCCGAGCTAGCATGTAAAGTATTCCATTCTAAAGCAGGCTCGAGTAGCGCAGATGTGTTATTACTACCGCAATTAGTGAATGTTAAGGATCTTAAAATAGCGATAGTGCGCGGGGTTGGTGGCCTAGAATTACTAGCGAATACACTTAGGGATAGAGGGGCGGAGGTCGATTATCTGGAGGTCTACCGCCGTTTTCCAACTCACCAACCAGCAGAAGATCTGTTTAAAATAATCCGAGAGCTTGATGTGAATGTTTTCTCTATAACTAGTGGAGAATCTTTAGAGAAACTTAACGAATTACTTTTAGAAAATAATGAGCCAGAAATATACTTTCGTAACATACCAGTTGTCGTGCCATCAGATAGATTATTCTGTATGGCAGAACAATTTGGGTTTAAAACTGTCAAATTAGCAAAGGGAGCAGATGCAGAATCTACTATTATTGCATTGCAAGAACTTGCTATCGGAGCCGACAAAATAGATAGTGGTAGATAATTGAATATATTCTTATTTTAATAATTTTCTGATGATAGAGATTGACTTGTGGTAGACCAAGCGGAAACACCGCAAATACTTGATGAAATAGCTAAAGCTAGTTCAAAAGCAGACTTTCGTCCAAGGAATAAAAAAAATGCTAGACGTCGATTTATCATCGTTTCTGTATTTTTCTTAGTCATCATTGGTTTAGTTGGTTACTTGGGCTGGAGGCAAATCCATTTTCAGCAAAGTCTGGTTAATCTTGTGATTGAAAACCAAGAACTAAAAGCTGCTATCGAAAGCCAAGAATCTGAAATAGCGCTTATGCGAGAAGAGATTTTCCAGGCAGACACCACTCAAGAGGTGGATCAAAATTTAAAACTTGAACTAGAAAGATTAAGTCAACAATTCGACGACTTGCAATCTCAGCGAGTAACACAAAATTATGAGCCTAATTTTGATTGGAAAATCTCTGAAGCGACATTTTATGTGAGAATGGCAAATCAAAAATTACAATTACAGGGGGATATTGCTGCAACTATTACCTTGATTGAAAATGCGGACATTGCGTTAGTAGACTCTGGTAATAATAATGTATTTTTAATAAGGGAAGCTTTAGCCTCAAGTTTGGCTGAACTTCGCGGTGTCGAAGTGATCGATAGAGAGGGCATATTTATTAGGTTGGGATACATACGTAATCAAGTAGAGCAGATTAAATTATTAGGAGAGCAGAGAGGAAATTTTAAAAATCAAGCCGCTAACAATTTAGCTATAGTAGATGGGGAAAATAACATGACAAACGTATTGAATCCCCTGTTCAATTTTTTTTCTTCTGCTTTCGTATTTAGAAAATGGGAAGATAATTCAGAACTAATTTTTGCAGCAGGCCAACCTGACTTAATTAGACAAAATATATATATGATGTTGGAGCAAGCGAGGTTTGCTGTAATCGCGAAAAATAACTTGCTTTATCAGCAGAGTATAACAAGCAGTAAGAGGTGGCTTGAAAAATATGGAATGTCCGACCCTTCTCTCAGAGAGTCGATTATGGACGACATAGAAACTCTGGCATCAATCGATATTGATCCTCCGGCACCTAATCTTAATGAATCACTACGTTTAATAAATCAATTAAAACCTGTTGTTACATTTCCACGATGATTCGCTTATTTTTGCTTAGCCTATTAACCATCGTTGGCGTACTTTGGTTAACTTTATATATTGGTTTTCCTGATGATCCAGGGTATTTATTGGTTGCTTTTGATAGTTATACGTTTGAAACAAGTTTGTTGGCTTTTTTAGTTGCCATTATTTTTGGATATATATTAATAAAGTTAGTTGCCTTGGCGCTCAAATCAGTAAATCCTCTCCGTTTTATAAGGCTTACGCGATCCATTAGTGATCGAATAAGGACTAAATCTAGAAGCGATACTTTAGAGGGGCTGCTCTATTTTGCTCGGGGTAATTGGCGGTCTAGTTATAATCTTTTAACTAAGAGCATTAATGACCAAGACGGAAGCGTCATTAATTTATTGGCAGCTAGTTATGCAGCGCATAAAGCTGAGGAAGAAGATGCTAGTATGAAATGTCTAGACGAAGCTGAAGCTAAGTATCCAGAAATAATTTCTACAATAAACCTAATGAGAGCCAAACTTCTATATGAATCAGGGCATGCAGAGCAAGCCGCGCTAATATTGAAGGAGTTTAAAAATGCCTCACCAAATGATATAGGGCTCTTAAAAGTCTCTAAAGATGTATATGAAAAACTTGAAAACTGGAGTGCTTTGAAAAAGCTGATTCCTAAGCTCGAGAAATATAAAGCTATTAATTCGGAGGAGCTTGAAAAAATTCAAATGCGGATATTTGTAGAAGAGCTTTATCAAACAAGTGGAGAAGACGAAGATAAAAATGGAAGAGAGGCTCACTTAAATTTGAAAAAAGCATGGAAAAAAGGACCTTTGAGATTTCGCGTTAATGAGAGAGTAGTTAATCATTATGCCAACCTGCTAATTAAATCAAATGCTAAGGACGATGCTTCTGTTGCTATAGAAAAAGCAATTTCAAAAGAATGGAGTAATTTATTAGTGAGCTCCTATGGCAAACTAGACTTTGCTAACTGTGAACAACAGTTGAAAGCAGCGGAGAAATGGCTGAAGAAAAGACCAGCTGATGCAAATCTATTATTAAGTCTTGGTCGAATTTCCATGAAAAATAAGCTCTGGGAAAAAGCAAAAAAGTATTTTGAAGAAAGTATACGGTTATCGCCTTCTGCCGAAGCTTATGGGGAATTGAACAGAATGCTTAAATATCTTAGTGAGGACGAGGTTAACGAAGAATTTTTGCGAAATTATACGGATTTTATTGACGGCCAATTACCCGAAATCTCTTTAGTCGATAGAAACGAAATCGTGCAGTAATTATTTAATCCCAAGACTATCCCAGAGCATGTCGATCTTGTGTTTTATATCTGTACTCATTTCCATTGGTTTACCCCAGGTTCGATTTGTTTCTCCTTCCGATTTATTTGTGGCATCCAATCCCATCTTGGAGCCCAAGCCAGATACAGGCGACGCAAAATCTAAATAATCGATCGGGGTATTATCAATCAATACGGTGTCACGAATTGGATCCATGCGCGTTGTGATAGCCCATATTACATCTTCCCATTGTCGTATATTGATATCATCGTCGACGACAACAATAAATTTGGTGTACATAAATTGACGGAGAAAAGACCAGATACCCATCATGACTCGTTTTGCATGACCGGGATATTTCTTTTTCATGCTAACTATTGCCATGCGGTAAGAACACCCTTCAGGTGGCAGGTAGAAATCTTGAATTTCTGGGAATTGTTTTTGTAACAAGGGTACAAAAACCTCATTCAATGCGACACCTAACATTGCGGGTTCATCTGGAGGCCTTCCCGTATAAGTGCTGTGATAGATCGGGTTTTTCCGATGAGTAATTCTTTTTACGGTAAATACTGGAAAATTTTCTACTTCGTTGTAGTATCCAGTATGATCGCCAAATGGCCCTTCCTCAGCTAGTTCATCTAGTTCAATGTGGCCTTCAAGAACTATTTCTGCACTGGCTGGCACTTGTAACTCGTTCGTTTGTGATTTTATAACTTCAGTTTTACTTCCCCGAAGCAATCCTGCAAATGCGTATTCTGATAGAGTGTCTGGTACCGGGGTTACAGTCGCCAACATCGTAGCCGGGTCGGCACCTAGTGCTATCGAAACAGGAAAGGCTTTAGTTGGATATTTTGCCTTCCAGTCTTGGAAGTCTAGTGCACCGCCACGATGTGAGAGCCAACGCATAATAAGTTTGTTGGGCCCAAGCAATTGCATTCGGTAGATTCCTAGATTTTGCCTTTCTTTTTCTGGACCTTTCGTAATAACTAATGGCCAAGTTACTAATGGTCCGGCATCTCCCGGCCACGGAGTTTGAATTGGCAATGTTCCGAGATCGACATCTTTTTCTTCAATAACAATTTCCTGGCATGGTGCTGATTTTTTCACATTCGGAGAAATATTAAGAACGTTTTTGTAACTTGGAAGGCTTTGCCAGAGATCTTTCCAACCAGAAGGTGGTTTTGGCTCTTTTAAGAAAGCTAAAAGATTCCCGACGTCCCGTAGGCCATCTAAGTTCTCTTGACCCATACCCATAGCAATACGGCGAGTATTGCCAAATAAATTAGCTAATAAAGGCAGAGAAGATCCTTTTACATTTTCAAAAAGGAGAGCAGGCCCGCCGAGTCGTAAGGTCCGGTCAGATATTTCTGTTATCTCCAACACTGGACTAACTTCTTCGCGTATTCTCTTTAGTTCACCCTCTTTTTCAAGAAGGTCTATAAAGTCACGTAAATCTTTAAATGGCATCTAGTGATTCTTAAAAGCGGAGTTTTTCAAAGTAATTGGAGTAGTATAAAGGAGCACTAACTCCTCTTCATGGAGTTGAAAAATTCGTCATTGGTTTTAGTAGCTTTCAGTTTATCTAGAATAAATTCTGTCGCTTGGACATCTTCCATAGAACTTAAGAGCTTGCGGAGTATCCACATACGTTGAAGCTCTTCCTCACCTGTCAGTAAATCTTCTCTTCTCGTTCCAGATCTGCGTACATTGATTGCTGGGTAAATACGTTTTTCTGCAACCTTGCGATCAAGGTGCAATTCCATATTTCCTGTGCCCTTAAATTCTTCGTAGATGACTTCATCCATTTTGGAGCCTGTTTCAACTAATGCAGTTGCAATAATTGTCAAAGAACCTCCTTCCTCAAGATTTCTCGCTGCACCAAAAAAACGCTTTGGTCTTTCTAATGCATGAGCATCAACGCCACCTGTTAATACTTTTCCGGAAGATGGAATTACTGTGTTGTAAGCTCGCGCTAAACGCGTTATTGAGTCTAGAAGAATTACAACATCTTCCTTATGTTCAACCAATCTTTTTGCTTTCTCTATTACCATATCTGCCACTTGCACATGACGTGAGGGCGGTTCATCGAATGTGCTTGCAACTACCTCCCCCCGCACCGACCGCTGCATTTCCGTAACTTCTTCGGGTCTTTCGTCGATAAGCAGAACAATGAGTCTAACTTCTGGATTATTCTTTGCGATGGATTGAGCAATGTTTTGAAGGATTAAAGTTTTACCCGCTTTAGGTGGAGAAACGATAAGTCCTCGCTGGCCCTTGCCAATAGGTGCCGTTAAGTCAATTACGCGCGCGCTTAAATCTTCGGTACTGCCATTACCTAATTGAAGTTCTAATCGATCTTGCGGGAAAAGTGGCGTTAGATTTTCAAAGAGGATTTTATTTTTAGAGCTTTCTGGCTTACTAAAATTGATTTCGCTGATTTTAAGAAGAGCGAAATAACGCTCCCCATCTTTCGGCGGTCTTATCTTGCCAGCGACCGTGTCGCCTGTCCTTAAATTGAATCTGCGAATTTGACTTGGCGAAACATATATATCGTCTGGCCCCGCTAGATAGGAAGAGTCTGCTGAGCGAAGGAAACCAAAGCCATCTTGAAGAATCTCTAACACTCCATCTCCGTATATATCTTCTCCATTTTTCGCGTGTTTTTTTAAAATGACAAAGATAATGTCCTGTTTTCTTGATCGAGAAATATTCTCTAATCCCATCTCATGAGCAGTTTTAAGAAGTTCGGCGATGGGTTTTTGTTTGAGTTCTGTTAAGTTCATAGTAGAAGTTCTATTTTTTAATTAAAATTATTTATACTTAGTGGTTTTTTTTGAATAGATCGTCTAATAAAAAGTGAGACGAGTCGCGATGCATAAATGGGTAAAACTTTGGGAATTGGTTATTGAATAAAAAGGGTTAGCGAATTATCAATTTGCAGAGTAGAAATTTACTTTATGGAATGCTTTTTAAATTTTTATCCCGATTATTTTTATGTTACTTATTTTTAGATTTTTCTATTTATTAATGCAGCCCTTTCTTTGATAAAGGACATTATAAAATACAGTTGTTCTTTTTTAAATCTTCACAAAGTGCCTAAAATACCGCAATAGCCTATTTGTTAATTGGCTTGAGTTACAAAAATATACTTATTATTTTGTTATTTTCCAGATACTTGCGTATTTTTGGCGCCTTGCCGATCAGCGAGACAACACATTAAACGCAATTTAAATCGCGCTGTCAATAAACTCTGTAAGTTGAGATCTTGAAAGGGCGCCAACTTTTGTGCCTGCTAGCTCACCATTATTGAATAGAATTAGTGTAGGAATACCCCGGATACCATATTTAGGTGCTGTATCGGGATTAGCGTCAACATCCATCTTACATACTTTTAGTTTTTCACCATATTCATCCGCAAGCTCTTCTAAAACGGGAGCTATCATTTTGCAGGGGCCGCACCACTCTGCCCAAAAGTCTACCAGAACTGGACCTTCGGCCTTCAAAACGTCTTGGTCAAAACTGTCGTCCGAAACGTGAACGATATTGTCGCTCATATATTCATTCCTTATATCTATTAAATCAATAGCTCTGCATTCTTAAATTCTTGATCAATTTCGCTTATAATAAAGAGAATTATTTAGGATTCAAGAGGTCAATACGTAAAATTTTTCGTTTAAAAAAACTTATAGCCTAGGAGTACTTATTAATTGGTAATTAATCTGGCTACCTTTTTTGCAAAATAAGTCAAAATTGCATCCGCTCCCGCTCGCTTTATCGAAATAAGGGATTCTAGCGCGATGTCATCCTCTTCGAGCCAGCCATTCTGTGCCGCGGCCATATGCATAGAATATTCCCCGCTGACTTGATATACAAACGTGGGAACACCGAATTCATTTTTCAGTCTATAAACTATATCTAAATAAGGCAAACCAGGTTTTACCATTACCATATCAGCTCCTTCCGCAATATCTAAAGCAACTTCTTGAAGAGCTTCATCGCTATTCGCTATATCCATTTGATAGCTGTATTTGTTTCCATCCCCAAGACTTCCACCGGACCCAACTGCCTCTCGAAAAGGTCCATAATAACTGGACGCATATTTTGCGGAATAGGCGAGTATGCGGGTGTGGATTAAACTATTTTTTTCGAATTCGCTGCGAATGGTTCCGATTCTTCCATCCATCATATCAGAAGGGGCCACAATATCCGCCCCAGCTTGTGCATGCGATAATGCTTGCTTCGTTAGAACCTCAACTGTTTCGTCATTTAACACATAGCCATTTTCATCGATTATTCCATCTTGACCATGGGTGGTATAGGGATCTAAGGCAACATCTGTTATTACCCCAAGTTCTGGCTCCGTGTCTTTCAGCGCTCTTATGGCACGTTGTATTAAACCATCTGGGTTATAAGACTCTTTTCCATCTTTTGATTTCGCGGAACTAGAAGGCACTGGAAACAATGCTATTGCAGGAATTCCTAAGTCTACTAATTCCGAGGCCTCCTTAATTAGATTATCTATACTTAGCCGAGATATAGAGGGCATCGATTCGATAGGCTGTATCTCGTTATTACCCTCCACAATAAAAACAGGGAAAATTAAATCATCTGTGCTTAACTTATTTTCTTGAACTAGTCGGCGACTAAAATCATCTCGTCGCACCCGGCGCATGCGTGAGTGCGGGAATTTTCGATTGAAACTAAAATTTGGCACTTAGGAATCTCTTAACTTATGAATAGTAACGCTTTATATTTGTTGTGGAATGCGATCTTGGGCTTCCTATGGTTTGACCATAACAGAGTTATATCATATCAAATCTGGAAAACAAGAAGAATGAGACGAGCTAGGCAGCTTTTCGAATTCTGAAATAGTAGTTTATTTTGTCAAAGGATGCTTCATGTATAAGATCAAAATATTGATTATCGCCATGATTGTAGTTGCAATCTGCAGTTATTATTATTTTAATTTGGAAAAATTTCTTAGTCTGGAGTATGTTCAGTCGCACTTAGATTTCATGAAAGTTTATAAACAGCAGCATTTTGAGGTTTTTGCTGCTATCTTTTTTCTGACTTATATTGTGGTTACAGCGCTTTCTATTCCGGGAGCATTGATACTTACAATAACCAGTGGAGCACTCTTTGGGTTGTTTTGGGGTATTATAATTTCTTCATTTGCTAGCAGTATCGGTGCGACTTTGGCTTTCTTGGCTTCACGCTTAATACTGAGAGAGTGGGTACAAAATAAATATAGAGATTACTTGATTCCTATTAATAAAGGCATTGAGAAAGAAGGAGCCTTTTATCTATTTAGTATTCGCATGATCCCTTTATTCCCTTTTTTCGTTACTAACCTTCTGATGGGATTAACATCGATTAGCGTGTCATCATTTTATTTGGTAAGTCAGATAGGCATGTTTCTTGGCACTATTGTATATGTAAATGCTGGCACCGAATTATCAAAGATCACCTCTCTTTCTGGATTGCTAAGTACCCCAATACTACTTTCATTCGCTTTTCTTGGTATGTTGCCACTTGTAACGAAATACATTGTTAGTTTTATTCGACAAAGGAATCATGAAAAAATTCACTAAGCCCACAAAATTCGATTCCAATGTAGTTGTTATTGGTGCTGGTTCAGCGGGCCTCGTATCTTCTTTAATTGTCACCAGTGCAAAAGGGAAAGTGGTGCTCATTGAGAAAGACAAGATGGGAGGAGATTGTCTTCATAGAGGATGTATACCAAGTAAGTCATTAATCCGCAGTGCCCGTGTAATGTCTTACATCAAGAGAGCAAACGAATTTGGCATAGATACTAGTCCCGGCGAAATTAACTTTGTAAAGATAATGGATAGAGTAAAAGCCATTATTAAAACTATAGAGCCTCATGATTCGATTGAGCGTTTTACTTCCTTAGGCGTGGAGTGTGTTAAGGGAGAGGCTAAAATTGAGAGTCCTTTTTTGGTTTCTGTTAATGGGAGAAAGATTAGTACTCGATCAATCATTATAGCTACTGGTGCGAGCCCGCGGGTTCCTGATATTCCCGGCATTGAAAACATAAATTATTTAACCTCAGACTCGATATGGGGGTTACAAGAATTGCCGAAACGTCTGTTAGTTGTTGGTGCGGGTCCAATAGGGTGTGAGCTAGCACAAGCATTTAGCAAATTAGGCTCGAAGGTAACTCAGATCGATATGGCGCCTAGAATAATGCCTAGAGAGGATCCCGAAGTTTCGGCTTTAGTTGCGGATCAATTTTTTGCAGATGGGGTTAATATTTTAACTGAGCATGAGGTTTCATGTTTTGGCCAAGATGATGGGCAAAGTTATGCGGAAGTTCTTCATAAGGGGCGAACTATTCGAGTTGAATTTGATGAGGTTTTAGTGGCGGTAGGGCGAATTGCAAATACCACAGGGCTAGGCCTTGAAAATTTGAATGTTCCACTGACAACACAGGGCAATATTGCGGTAAATCCTGCTATGCAAACAGGGCATCCAAATATTTTTGCTTGCGGAGATGTTGCGGGTCCTTATCAATTTACGCATATGGCCTCTTACCAAGCATTCTTTGCATCGGTCAATGCAATTTTTAGTGGAATTTGGCGCATAAATACTAAGCGCAATATTGTGCCTTGGGCCACATTTATCAGCCCTGAGGTTGCTCGAGTTGGCTTAAATGAAGAAGAGGCAAAAGCTAGAGGAGTTGCTCACGAGATCACTCTATATAATATGGATAAATTAGATAGATCAATAGCGGACGGCGATTCTCTTGGATTCATAAAGATATTGACAGTACCTAGAAAGGACAAAATTCTCGGGGTGACTATAGTAGGCCGTCATGCCGGAGAACTTATCGGAGAGTTTGTTTTTGCTATAACTCATGGGATGGGCCTTAAGAAAATTTCAGCGGTCACTCATGTCTATCCGACTCTGTCTGAGGCCAATAAGTTTGCCGCCAATGCTTGGAGGGCTGCTCATTTGCCCGATCGGTATTTGCCATTTCTAGAAAGATTTTTCCAATGGCGGCGAGGAAAGTAGTTTAGTTATGTTTAAGTCTATGTCTCATTCCATTGGTTTAAAAATTCTTCAAAACTAGTAGTGTCAGAATCTTCTATTATTTTCTGTTTCGCTAAAGAATCATTACTTATTTTTTGCATATGACTAAAAGTGATTTGATCTAATTTTGCATTACTTAAGGTTTGATGATGCGTTCTTGATTGTTTTATCGAAAACTCATAAAACGAGAGTTTCTCTTCTTGCATTTCAGATAACATTCGGCCAGAGGGAGTTAGGCTAGGATTATCTATTTTCTTTTCTTGTGTAATTAATGACGAGTAGTAGTTATTAGTTTGATGGACGCTATCCAAAAGGCCTGCGCTATAGCTTATATCTTCAATTAGTTCGTGAGACCATTCTTTTATATTCTTTGGCGTACCCTGCTTATCGAGCATAAGTTTTGAATTCCTGCCATCCTCTACTACTTTGTTAACATTGTTTCCCACTTCGAAAAATTCATTTTCATTACAATCCGGGCTATCTGCGAAAAGGCAATGTAATAGAAAAGAGTCTAGAAAACGAATTTGTTCCTCATTAATTCCTAGTGGGGAATACGGATCGAGATCTAGCGCGCGCACTTCTATATACTCGATTCCTGAGTTAGTTAACGCTTCAAGGGGTTTTTCGCCAGGCTTAACATTTCTTTTTGGGCGAATAGTTGAATAGAATTCATTTTCAAGTTGTAAAAGGTTTGTATTAATTTGTCGGTATTCGCCATCAGAGTATTGGCCTATGGAACTATATTTCTCGTAAGGTGTATGGATCGCTTCATAGAGACAATCTACATAAGTCTCAAGATCGTTATAGCAGACAAACAGAGATTTTTGTGCTTCACTTTTATAGCCTAAATTACTCATTCTGAGGCATGTCGCATCGGGTTTATATAAAGTAAATTCGTCTAGCTCTTCTAAATCATGCTCTCTTCCGGCAGTGAAGCATTTACAAGCTGCCGGGGATGCTCCAAACAAATATATAAGTAACCAGGAATAACGATGAAAATTTCTTATAAGGTGGAGATATTTTTCTGTGCGAAATTTTTGTATCGAGCCATCAAAATTACAGATCTTTTTGTAAGACTCCCAGAAGGCTTCAGGCATAGAAAAATTATAGTGTATGCCCGCTATTGCCTGCATAAGACTTCCGTAGCGGTTATGTAGGCCATGTCTATAAAGGGTTTTTAGCTTTCCAATATTTGAAGAGCCATACTGTGCAATTGGAATTTTTGCGCCATCTTCTAATGGGCATGGCATGCTCGTCACCCAGAGCATTTCTTTATCATCGATATTTTGAACAGTAAAACGATGTATGTTTTCTAGAACCTGTAGGCATTCATGAATGGTGTCAGATACAGGGGTTATGAGTTCTAAAAGTGCTTCAGAAAAATCTGTTGTGATATATGGGTTGGTTAGGGCAGACCCTAGCGCGATTGGGTGTGGAGACGATGAGATATTTCCATTCGGGGAAACGCGAAGACTTTCTTTTTCAATTCCACGCCGGATGTTACCCCATTCATTTTCAAATTTTGGTAAATGATATTGTTGAAGACATTCACTGAGTTGCTTAGCCAAATTAACTCCTAATCACGAGGCAACATAACATCCAAAAATCTCTCGTCGATTGGCAATGGGGTCGCATTATGGCAAATATACCTTGTGCTTGCGAATCTCTCTTAAGGAATTACAAATAATTCAATAAGGATTTCTTTAACTTTTTTGCTTGAATTGCTGTATCAGGCGCCTTTGTTTCTTGTTTGGCTTGGTAGGTGATGCCCAGTGTTTGGGCTGGGCTTTGCGCTGTTCGGAAAGTTTGTTCCTATTTTCAACGCTTTCAGAAGTTTCATCATATAGCAGCTGGGCTTCTTTTGCTCCGCGCCTTATCTCCGATAAGGCCTTCACAACCACAGTCTTTTCATCGAACCCTTGTCGCAGCCGAATTTTCGTGCCCACTTCGATTTCCTTGCTGGGCTTTGGTCGGTTCCCCCCAAGATGAACTTTCCCACCATCGATTGCGTGTTTGGCAATAGCTCGGGTCTTATAAAATCTTGCCGCCCATAGCCATTTGTCAATTCGTAAGCGAGCTGGCTCTGTGGTCTTTTTTTCTTGAATCATTTTGAATCTTGTTCGATGCTATCGGTGTTAGATTTTTAAAATCGACTACTAAGGGGAAGTCAGTATAGCGTATTGGCGGGCTTTGACTATCTGGTTGTTTAATTCCATATAAATATTTTATGCCCTCACGTTTAGCTTGGCACAATACTGGTAAAGAATCATCAAAAAGTATTGTGCGCTCCGGATTATAGTTTTTCAAACGTTGTAATTTCCTCCAGAAACCACAATTTTCCTTAGCTAATTTTAAATCATGGGAGCTAATAAGTTGATTGAAATAACCTGAAATGCCTGTATGTTCCATTTTGATTTTTAGGCTTTCTGGGTGAGCATTAGTAATTAATAACAGGCGCTTACCTTGTTGTTTAAGTGCTGATAAGAATAATTCCACATTTGGTCGGAGCGCAATTTTATGTGTTATCTGTTTTTTTAGTTGAAGGATATCTATCTGTAATTCTTTTTCCCAATAGTCGAGACAATACCAATTTAAAGTACCCTGAACTTTCACAGTTTTTCGATGAATTATTTTAAAGGCGTCTTCTTGTGAAATACTATGATTTTGCGAATATATCGTGGGTACGAGTGTTAACCAGAAATAATTATCGAAATGAAGGTCTAACAAAGTTCCATCCATATCGAACATAATTGTGTCAATTTTAGACCAAGGGACCACTTTTAACTCCATCAACTTCTTCTTGGCAACTCAATTCGTCTCGTGCAACATAGTCAATCGTATCGGAATGAGAATATATCTTGAATTTATATCTTACGCATTAAAAGGACTAGTAATGTGGAATGACGACTTATTAACTAAGTTGCTTGAAATAGCGCGCAAGGCCGGCTCAGAAATACTTGGAGTATATGCGCAGGATGGAGAGATTGATTTTACTTTCAAAGAGGACAATTCTCCTGTTACCGAAGCGGACCGCCGAGCAAACTCTGTGATTACCGAGCAATTGGAAGGATTAACTGAGGAAATTCCTATTCTTTCAGAAGAATCGGACCAGATCGCCAGTAAGACTCGATTGTCGTGGACGAAGTATTGGCTGGTTGATCCTCTAGATGGCACAAAAGAATTTATAAATCGTAATGGAGAATTCACGGTTAATATAGCCCGTGTTCGAAATGGAGTATCAGATATAGGAATTGTCCACGTGCCAGTGACGGGCGTTACTTATTTGGGCAAGCTGGGAACGGGAGCATGGAAAGTTGCCTCTGATGGGTCGACTACCCCAATTAGGACATCTAAACTTGGTGGCGATGATAGTATCGTGAGGGTTGTCACTAGTCGAAGTCACAGAGGTGTGTTTTTAGATAAAATTGTAGAAGCGCTCTCTGCTAAATTTGATAGTGTTGAAGTATCGAGTATGGGCAGCTCTTTGAAGCTTTGTCTCCTAGCGGAGGGGAAGGCTGATATTTATCCGAGACTCGCGCCAACGTGCGAGTGGGATACTGGAGCAGCGCATGCAGTCCTGCTCGCAGCTGGAGGCAATATTTTCGATACTTCGTTTCAAATGTTAAGATATAACCAAAGGCTAGAACTTCTTAACCCATATTTTATAGCGCTTGGGGACACAGATTATGCTTGGGAAGAGGTCCTTAGCCCAGTTTTCGCATAAGTTTTTCTGTACGCCAATTCCCGATTCCGATTTTCAATTGATATAAAAAATGTGTTGCCTTGCTTAACATCGCAATCCTCATCCATTTCGAATAGAATCGCCAGTCCTTAAAAGTTAAGGAATATCTACTAGGGATAATCTCATTATGCATGACCGAGCGATCTACAATAGTGATCATGAGCTTTTTCGCGCTAATGCGCGGCGTTTCTTTAGGGACGAACTAGAGCCAAATATAGACGAATGGGAGAAGGAAGGTCGCCTACCTCGAGAATTTTGGTTGAAGGCCGGAGAAAATGGATTTCATTGTTGTGGGGTTCCAGAAGAACACGGAGGGCCGGGCGCAGATTTTCTCTATAACATGGTGCTCTCAGAAGAAGTAGGTTTTGCGATAGGTGGTGCTAGCGTTGGTTTTTCAGTTTCCTCTGACATCGTCGCTTATTATTTATTGCATAGTGGAAGCGATGAACAGAAACAAAAATGGTTGCCTAAAATGGTTTCAGGGGAGGCTATTGCCGCGATTGGTATGACCGAACCTGGCTGTGGAAGTGACCTTAAGGCAATGCGAACAACTGCGATACAAAAAGGTAGTGAATATATTATTAACGGGCAGAAAACTTTCATCACTAACGGCCAGAATTGTGATTTCGTTTTATTAGCTTGCTCGACAGATCCAGAGGCTGGTGCAAAAGGAGTTAGTCTCATAATTGTGGAAGCAGATCGAGAAGGTTTTAGCCGTGGTAGAAATTTAGAAAAAATCGGACAGAAAGCTGCTGATACTTCAGAGATGTTTTTCTCCGATGTACATGTTCCTGTTACTAACCTTATCGGTAAAGCCGGTGGGGGGTTTGCAGTGTTGATGAATGAACTGCCTAGAGAGCGCATTACGATAGCATGTCGTGCGTTGGCCGAAGCCCAACGTGCTTATGAATTAACCGTAGGCTATGTAAAAGAAAGAAAAGCGTTTGGGCAACAAGTCTACGAATTTCAGAATACTCAATTCAAGTTAGCAGAGATGAAAACCGATCTGGCTGTAGGGTGGTCCTATATCGATCAATGCTTGCTAAAAATTATTGAGGGATGTCTGACCCCTGAAGAAGGTGCGATGGCTAAATTATGGACCACTGAGGCTGGCAATAAAATAGTGGATGGCTGCTTACAACTTTTTGGCGGTTATGGATACATGAGTGAATATCCTATCTCTCGATTGTTCGTTGATTCTCGCGTAAGGCGCATTTATGGTGGGACATCGGAGATAATGAAATTAGTAATAGGAAGAACTGTTTAAGAGGAATAGTATGTTTGGGATCACTGCCTATGGTGCTTATGTACCACGTGCTAGGTTAAATAAAAAATCAATTGCTGAGGCTAATGCCTGGTTTGATGCAAGTCTAAACACCTTAGCTAAAGGTGAGCGGGCTATTTGTAACTGGGATGAAGATACAATAACTATGGCGGTTGAGGCTGCAAATAACTGTCTAGTATCGAAAACTGGGATTGAGCTAAATTCTCTTTATTTGGCATCAACTACATTTCCATTCCTTGATCGACAAAACTCGGTTCTGGTTAGTGAGGCCCTAAATCTTGATAGAGGAATCCGCACTATGGATATCGGGGCCTCGCAACGGGCCGCAACGTCATCGTTAATTTCATTGCTTGAGTCGAAGTCAAAAAATAGCTCGCTTCTTATTGCTTCAGAGCATAGGAGAAGCAAGGCCGGCTCCAGAGCAGAGATGCTGTGGGGCGATGGTGCCGCATCCTTGTTAATCGGCTCAGATAAAGTAATTGCCGAATGTCTTGGCGTTGAAACTTATGCAATAGATTTTGTAGATCACTATAGGGGCGATGATTCGGATTACGATTATGATTGGGAAGAAAGGTGGATCCGAGATGAGGGGTTCTTAAAAACCGTTCCTAAGGCGGTTAATAACTTACTGGATTCGGCCAAGGTTAATGCCGCCGACATTAAACACTTCATTCTCCCTAGTGATCAGTCAAGAACTCCTGGTATTTTAGCGAAAAATCTAGGGATCGATCAGGGCGCCATCGTTGATAATCAAATTGCAAATGTTGGTGTAGCAGGAGTAGCTCAGCCAATATTATTACTGACTAAGGCATTAGAAGCCGCGTTGCCAGGAGAATACATATTATTAGTTGGGTTTGGCCAAGGTTGTGATGCGATTCTTTTTAGGGCAACTGATGAGCTTGTTCATTATAAGCCGTTTATTGGGATCGAAGCGGCGATTAAGAATCGGCGCGAGGAGTTGAACTATAATAAGTTTCTTAGCTTTAATAATTTAGTTGAAAAAGATATTGGTAAACGAGGGGAAGTCGATAAGCAGACCTATTTGTCTGGGTATAATCGAAGGAAAGATTTGCTGACTGGGTTTATTGGCGGAAAGTGCAGAGAATGCGGCACCGTGCAAATTCCGAGAGAAAAGTATTGTGTGAATCCTGAATGCAACATGCTTGATAGTCAGGACGATTATCCATTTTCCGATAAGAAGGGCACCGTAGCAACCTGGACCGCTGATAGGTTGACGTTTGACTGGAATCCGCCGGCATATTTTGGCATGGTACAGTTTGAAGGTGGCGGTAAAATCATGATGGATTTTACGGAAGTTGAGGAAGGCACAATTGATACAGGTACTAAGGTATCAGTTCATTTCCGTATACGGCAGTTTGACACAGTACGGGGGTTTAAAAAATATTTCTGGAAAGCAGTTATCGAAGGCTAGTAGTATTTTTTTATACAGAGTTGACAATTTGAGTTTATAACTTTCAATTTTAACAATTATTTATTAGAGGCGAGATAATAGAAATGGCGAGTGGAATTAAAGATAAGGTTGTCATTTTAGGCATGGGCTGTAGCAAATTTGGTGAACGCTGGGACTCCAGCCCATCGGATCTTATGGTCGAGGCGTTTGAGGAATGTATAGAAGACGCAGGCATTGAACGAAACCAAATCGAAGCAGCTTGGTTTGGTGCCGGTATCGATGCGTTTAATGTCGGTGCTTCTGCTATGCCCTTAGCAATTGCTTTGCGGCTTAACTATATTCCTGTGACTAAAGTCGAAAATATGTGCGCGACCGGGACTGAAGCTTTTCGCGGTGCAGTATATGCAGTTGCTTCTGGTGCTTGTGATATTGCTCTTGCCTTGGGCGTAGAAAAGCTTAAAGACACTGGATATGGGGGTCTACCGCAAAGATCGAGAGGACTGGAAAACGATATGTACTGGCCGAACTTATCAGCGCCGGGAGCTTTTGCACAACTAGCTACAGGTTATCGCGCCAAACATAAACACAATAAGGAAGACTTGAAGCGGGCAATGGCGCATGTTTCGGTAAAGAGCCACGCTAACGGAGCAAAAAACCCCAAAGCGCATTTGCAGAGGGAAATAACTTCTGACCAAGCGGTGAATGCGCCTTACATAGCCGAGCCAATCGGCCTATTCGATTGTTGTGGTGTTAGTGATGGATCTGCCTGCGCAATCGTCACTACTCCAGAAATAGCTAAGGCCTTAGGTAAAGAAAACCTCGTTTCTGTAAAAGCATTACAATTAGCGGTTTCGAATGGAACAGAATCCAGCCATGAAAGTTGGGATGGTTCCTACCTAAAGACTACTCGTATTGCATCTCAACGGGCTTATGATGAAGCGGGTATTCGAAAGCCAAAAGAAGAAATCACCATGACAGAGGTGCATGATTGTTTTTCTATTACCGAATTAGTGACGATGGAAGATCTTCAGTTAGCAGAGGAAGGGAAAGGAGTAACTGATGTTCTCGACGGTAATTTTGACGCCGATGGCAAAACCCCTTGTCAGATTGATGGGGGTCTCAAGTGTTTTGGTCATCCAATAGGAGCATCTGGGTTACGAATGATTTACGAGAATTATCTTCAACTAAATGGAAGAGCTGGTTCTCGTCAGTTATCAGATCCTAAGCTAGGGTTAAACCATAATTTGGGAGGATTTCCACATCAAAACATTTGTTCTATTTCAATTGTTGGGCCCTACAACTAATTACTGGAATTGAACGTTTCTCACTTTATTAAGCATTAACATCAATTAATCCAGCAAAAATGCATGATAATAAATTAGCTCCATTAACAGAGACAGTTGCCAGTATCGATACCGCGAAGCATGTGCTTAATTCACTTCACAAATTTGTGAATGTTGGGTTCCGGACGCTTAAAGCAACTTGTACGGTAAACGATAAACTAGATCTTAATTTATTAGACGAGTACCAGCTGGCTAGCTATGAACTCGCATTTTGTGAATCAGAAATTTCTGCAGCTAGTTCTTTTCTAGACTATTCCGAGCAATATAAGTCTGATTCGCTTGAGCAGAAGATGTCACTTTTGTTTGCGGGCGATACATTTCAATCGGTTATTTCCAGATTAAAAACTGTTTCTACTGATGCTTGTTTGGATTGGGATGAAATAGTTGGGTTTGAAGGGAGTCAAGCTGTCCGAAATCTGATAGAAAATTGTAATTCGAATATTGTTGCTAGTTTGGGTGAGCGCATTTCAGAAGAAGAAATATCACGATTACCGTCTGGGTTGGACGAAGAAAAAGAACTAGTGCGGGAAACTTTCCAGCGGTTCTCGGATGAAATAGTCGAGCCCCTTGCGGAAGAAATTCACCGTGAGGACAAAGATATCCCACAAGTAATAATAGAGACTGCTGCAGATTTAGGCTGTTTTGGGACTTGTATCCCTGAGAAATATGGTGGACTACAACCAGACGAAGCCGCAGATAGTCTGAGCATGATTGTTGTTACCGAAGAGCTCTCTAGGGGCTCTCTTGGAGCGGCCGGCAGTTTAATTACCCGGCCAGAGATAGCCGCTCGAGCTTTATTGGCTGGTGGCACGGAAGACCAGCAACAAAATTGGTTACCAAGACTCGCCGCTGGAAAAATTCTTTGCGCTATTTCAATTACGGAGCCTGATACCGGATCCGATGTGGCAGCAGTAACTCTAAAAGCGAAAGCTAGGGAAGGGGGCTGGTTGCTTAATGGTAATAAAACTTGGTGCACATTTGCAGGGCGCTCAGAGTTAATTATGATGCTTTGTCGCACAAACCCCGATTTATCCTTGGGCTACAAAGGCCTTAGTATGTTTTTAATAGAAAAGCCTTCTTTCTCTGGACATCAATTTGAGCATCGTCAGGACGGTGGAGGAAAATTAACTGGTAAAGCTATTGCTACACTTGGTTATAGAGGTATGCATTCGTTCGATCTATTTTTCGAAGATTATTTTGTCCCAACAGATAGCTTGTTAGGAGGAAAAGAAGGAGAAGGGAGGGGGTTTTACTACACGATGGCTGGATTTTCTGGCGGCCGCATTCAAACAGCGGCTAGGGCAACTGGATTGATGCAAGCAGCATTCGACAGAGCTCTTAATTACTCGAAAGAGCGTAGCGTATTCGATAAAACACTGAATCAATTTCAGCTTACGCAAATAAAATTAGCAAGAATGTTGGCTACTATTAACGCCTGTCGCCAGTTTAGTTATTCGGTGGCTCGGCTAATGGACAACGGTGCAGGGCAGATGGAGGCGAGTTTGGTGAAGTTATTCAGTTGTCGAGCGGCTGAGTGGGTAACGCGCGAGGCTATGCAGATACATGGTGGGATGGGCTATGCGGAAGAAAGTGCAGTATCCCGTTACTTTGCTGATGCCAGAGTGCTTTCAATTTTTGAAGGAGCCGAAGAGGTTCTTGCCCTTAAGGTAATCGCAAGGGAACTTGTACGGAACATATAATTTGCTAGTTCGAAATTTAGTTTCAAATATTTATATAAGGAAGAATTTGAATAATGAGTGTCCTACTAAAAGATAAAGTTGTCATAGTAACCGGGGCTGGTCGTGGTATTGGTCGAGGTATTGCGCTAATGGCGGCGGCTAATGGTGCAAAAGTTGTTGTTAACGATCTAGGTGGAGCAGAAGATGGTTCAGGGTCTGATGTTAGTCCTGCAGATGAAGTGGTTACGGAAATAAATTCCTTGGGAGGCGAGGCAATTTCTTCATATGCAAGCGTAACTGAATGGGATGCGGCGCACGATATTGTGGAAACAGCGGTAAATAATTTTGGGCGTGTCGATTGTGTTGTTAATAATGCCGGTAATCTTCGTGACGCAATTTTTCATAAAATGACAGAAGAAGAATTTGACTCGGTTATAAATGTCCATCTAAAAGGAACCTTTAATGTTAGTAGGGCAGCTGCAACGCATTTTCGCGCTCAAACTAGTGGTTGTTTCGTTAATATGACATCTACTTCGGGATTAATTGGGAATTTTGGGCAGGCAAATTATGCTGCCGCGAAACTTGGCATAGTTGGACTTTCGAAATCTATGGCGCTTGATATGGGTCGATTTAGGGTCAGATCTAATTGTATTGCTCCATTTGCTTGGAGTCGGCTAATCGGAACCATTCCTACAAATACTGAAGAAGAAAAGGCTCGTGTAGAAAAAATTCAACAGATGACGCCGGACAAGATAGCACCATTAGCTATTGCTTTATGCAGTGATGCCGCAAAAGATGTTTCCGGCCAAATATTTGGTGTTCGAAATAATGAAATATTTTTATTTAATCATAATAGACCTATTCGTTTCGCTCACACAGCAGAGGGCTGGTCGCCTGATTCAGTTCTAGAAAGAGTTATTCCGGCATTCAATTCGGACTTCTCTCCACTGGAAAGATCGGGTGATGTCTTTAGCTGGGATCCAATGTAAAAGTAATAAAGAAGAGTCAAATGGCTATCGATCCTGAAAAATTATTAAACCGCGAGTTTGGAACCATTCGTGATACTTATACCGAAAAAGATTGCATCCTTTACGCCCTAGGCGTGGGTATGGGTCTTGACCCTTTAGACGAAGAGTGTCTTAAATTTGTATATGAAGACGGGCTTAAAATACTGCCAAGCCAATCGGTGATAATGGCTCACCCGGGGTTCTGGGCGAAGGAAGAAGATACTGGCGTTGACTGGGTAAAAGTACTTCACGCGGGGCAAGAAATTATTTTTCACAATCCTATACCTCCATCTGCTACCGTTGAAGCAACGACGCGGATAACAGAAGTAACAGATAAAGGTGAAAGGGTCGGGGCGCTAATCAATTCAGAACGAATAGTAAGTGATATCAAGACTGGCATGGAAATCTGTACGCTGATAACGACTATTCTAGCCAGGGGTGATGGCGGATTTGGCGGTGAAAGGAAAGTCTCGGCTTTCAAGCCTGATGTAATACCCATGAGGGACCCTGACGATATTTGCGACCTGCCCACCTTGCCTCAGCAAGCGTTACTCTACCGCCTTTCGGGCGATTTCAACCCATTGCATGCTTCACCTACAGTGGCAAGGAATGCTGGATTTAAAGCTCCAATACTTCATGGACTTTGTACGTTTGGGGTAATGACCCATGCTCTAATTAAAATGTGTTGCGACTATGATCCTAGCCGGTTCAAACGAATGCGACTGCGATTCTCAGCGCCAGTTTATCCTGGCGAAACAATTCGTACAGAAATTTGGCACAACGACAATGAGATTGCTTTCCGCTGTAAGTCGCTTGAGCAAGGAAAAATTGTAATCAACAATGGCTACTTGCTCGTTGAAGGGTAAGTAGGAAAAGACATTGCAGCATATTTTAAAGGGAATGCGAGTAGTAGAGGGCAGCGCTTTTATAGCGGCGCCCTCTGGCGGTATGACTCTGGCTCAGTTGGGGGCCGACGTTATTCGATTTGATCAAATCGGTGGCGGTATAGATTATCATAGGTGGCCAATTACGGTTGAAGGCAAAAGCCTTTATTGGCATTCGCTTAACAAAGGTAAGCGATCAATTGCTATCGATTTACGCAATCCAACTGGGCGCGAACTTATCCAAAACCTCATTACCGATGCGGGTAAAAATAGCGGTCTATTTGTAACCAATTTTCCAGCAAAAGGATTCTTAGCAGATGAAGTGTTACGGGCTAAAAGGAATGACCTTATTTATATTAATCTAACCGGCGATCGTCATGGAGGAAGTGCGTTAGATTATACCGTAAACAGTAAAGTAGGTCTGCCCTATCTAAGTGGCGATGGGGGTAAACCTATAAATAACCCATTCCCAGCTTGGGATGTTATAGCGGGACAACAAATTGCCATCGCTCTTTTGGCGGCAGAGCGCCATCGGCGTCAATCTTCTGAAGGACAATTTGTAAAGTTAGCATTGGCTGATGTAGCTCTTGCAACTATGGGGCATCTCGGTTTTGTTGCTGAGGCGCAACTAAATGAAGAAGCAAGGCAACCGGTTGGTAATCATATTTATGGTACATTTGGCCATGATTTTAAGTGTAAAGATGGCCGTCGAGTGATGGTTGTCGGTGTAAGCCCTAATCAATGGAAATCCCTGATTAAAGTAACTAGCACTGAAGATCAAATAGCGTCTTTAGAAAAAAAGCTTAAGCTCAATTTTTCCAATGAAGGAGATCGATTCAAGGCGAGGGAAGAAATATATAATCTTTTCGCCCCATGGTTTTCTGAGAATTCCTTTAATGAAGCTAAGATGGCTATGGAGGATAATGGGGTTTGTTGGGGACCTTACCAAACGGTGTCAGAATTAATAAAAAGTGATCCAGACTGTTCGGTCAATAACCCGTTATTCTCGTTGATAAATCAACCAGGTATTGGCGAATACCTAGTCCCGTCACAAGCGATTAAATTTACCGATCTTGAATCCGAAGCTCCTGCTCCTGCTCCTTTGCTTGGCCAACACACCGATGAAATACTTTCAGAAATACTTAGTTTAGGCAGTGCTGAGATCGGTAAATTACATGATGAGAAAATTGTTGCCGGTCCAAAATAGTAAAATAACAAGTAAAGAATGAGTACAAAAATTCACCAAAATGTTTCAATTGTTGATTTTCTTTTTGAGGCGGCGGAAGCATGGCCAAATAAACCAGCTGTTAGTTTTTTAGGTAAGACCCAATCCTGGCTAGAGACAAAGTATCGATGTCACGCGGCGGCCACATTGCTTTCCGATGCTGGCGTGCAACGTGGGCACCGGGTCGCATATTTAGGTTTGAATTCGAATGTTTGTTTTGAAAGCTATTACTCCCCGGCATTGATTGGCGCAGTTATGGTGCCTATTAACTATCGTTTATCTCTTAGGGAAATGATTGAATGTGTGGAAGATTGTGAGCCGCGAGTATTAATTGTTGATGAAAATCACATTGAGCAAGCTCGCCAATTAAAAGATAGTTGCGAAAGCTTACAAACCATTATTTTTTTTGGAGATGAAGTTACTCCAAATGGAATGACTTCCTATGAGGAAGGCGTTCAAAGAATTATCTCTAGTGGGGCGTATTGTGAGTTAGCTCCAAGCAAGGGTGATGAGATTGTTATCATTTTTTATACTGGAGGCACCACCGGTCGCTCAAAAGGTGTCATGTTGAGTAATATTAATTTTAAGGTTAATACTGATTGCTCAGTTCCGCTTTACCGTATGCAGAGACATTGGGTCTTTCTTATAATAGGGCCTTTATTTCATCTTGCCGCTGGATCTCGCGTTTTTAGTAGTACCGCACTTGGGGGTCACGCAGTGATCATGCCTAAATTTGATGTTGCCGGATTATTAGATGCAATTGATCGGTATAATATTAATTCGGCGACTCTCGTGCCGACAATGTACCAAATGATTTTAGATCATCCTCGGTTAGGGGAGTTTAATTTATCTTCTTTGAAGATGTTGGCTTCGGGGGCCGCACCATTATCTATTGGGCTCTTAGGTCGCATTGTAAAAGCGTTTCCCGAAACAGAATTCTTTCAAACATATGGTATGACGGAGGCCGCACCAATCCTTACAAGTCTCGATTCTAAATATCAAGTGTTACATGGCCCAAATTCGCATAAACTGGGCTCAGTTGGTTTTCCGGTAGATCATATAGATCTTATCATTGCTAATGAGAGCGATCTCCCGTTACCTCCAAACAGTGTTGGTCAAATTTTGGCTAGAGGCCCCAATATTATGAAAGGATATTGGCAAATGCCTGAATTAACTAAAGAGGCATTGAAAGGGGGTTGGTTTCATACTGGAGATGCGGGCTATCTAGATGAGGATGGTTTTCTTTATTTAGAAGGTCGTGTTAAAGATATGATTGTGTCGGGTGGTGAGAATGTTTACCCCATTGAGGTAGAAAATATATTAGAGAACCACAATGCGATATACCAATGTGCAGTTATTGGAATCCCTCATGAAACGTGGGGAGAGGCTGTGCATGCCATAGTTGTTTTAAAGAAAGACTCCGAAGTTTCAGAGGGTGAACTCATAAGTTTTTGTAAGAACCAGATCGCGGGTTACAAATGTCCCGTGAGCATTACCTTTCGGGAAGAACCGATGCCTTTATCTCCGATTAATAAAATTTTAAAAACGGAATTAAGGAAACCGTTTTGGAAGGGTCGAGATAGTTCTATCGTCTGAGATTTTAGGCTTAATAAATTTTTGCTTAACCAAAATTAATTTCTGGACTTAATTTAATTAAGTGGGTAACAAATTTTTCTAGAGCTTCGTATGGTTGACAACCAACTAAAGTCAATTCATTGCTATAGAAAGTAGGAACACCAGTAATACCCATTTCACGCGAAAGAGCCCAGTCCTTATCCACGCTTTTTTTAAGGTCTCGATTGTCTAAAATCTTTTTTGCGGAATTTGGATCTAAACCAACTTCCCCAGCAATTTTAACTAACTCACTGGTTTTTCCAATATTCAAATTGCTTACAAAATAGGCTTCATATATTGAATTATGTATGGCTTCGCCATTGGGTTGACTATCAGCCCACTTGCCAAGTTCTTGAGCCAAGCGACTGTTGTAGGTATGAGAACGATTTCCATAAGCCAGGCCAGCTTCTCGCATTAGCTTGCCCATATTCTCTTTCATTGGTGTTAAGTCACTACCGGGGAATAACTCTTCTAAAGTAATGCCTTCCTCCGGAGTTTGAGGATGTAGTGGGAAGTGTATCAAGCGAATTTTGATCGGATAATTCTTTTTTAGTTTTTCAATACTTACAGTATTGAGATAACACCAAGGTCAGACATAGTCGATAAATACGTCTAGTTCGATTTTCTTCATAGTTATAGTTTTTCTCTAGGGATGAGTTTGACTATTTGACCACCCGCATTGTGTTCAAACAGTAAATAAATGTCGCCGTTATAGCCTTGTTCGATATCCCTGACACGTCCGATTCCCTCGAATAATGTTTCTTTTTCAACGAAGCGATTATTTTCAATATCGACGCGGAAAAGGCTGCGAGATTTTAACGAGCCAACAATAAAATCCCCATGCCAATTAGGAAAACTTTCGCTGTCGCTAATTATAAAACTCGAAACGGCGGGAGACGGAGTTAAATCAACTATTGGTTGCATAATATCTGATAATTCAAATGCAATACCGAGGCCGCGGCCATTTACTAGGCTTCCGTCATAATGTAATCCCATTGAATGCAGAGGCCAACCATAATTTTCTGCGGGCAGTAATCGATTTATTTCATCGCCACCACGAGGCCCATGCTCACTCCCCCATAATTCGTTATTAACTAGATCATATTCTAGTCCTTGAGGGCTCCGATGCCCCAAGGTATAGATACTTTCATATACGTTTTCTACTCCAACGTAAGGATTATCGCTGGGAATAGATCCATCGTCATTGACCCGATGTGTTTTCCCACATGGAGTCGTTAGGTCTTGAATTCCCCCGCCTTGACCTCCGCATTTCATGCCTAATGTAAAATAAACATGCCCTCGATTATCAAAAGTAACTCGACCTCCAGCACCAACATCGCCAGCAAAAAAATAGTCTTTAAACCGTGCCTGCCAAATAATTTCTTGGTCTACCCAGGTTCCATCTTCTATTCGCCCACGAACGAGTCTGTTCATAGAGACTGCTCGTTGTTCGTTTCTGCTAGCTTCATTACATTCGTTGCAGCGGTGGCTATGATAAAGATACACCCAGCCGTTTTCCTCGTAATGGGGATGCAGCACAATATCAAATAGCCAACCCATTCCTCTTTCAATATCGATACGCGATTCGAGTCGATAGATGTCATCATATGCAGCCGGGGTACCTGTTATTAGTTCAGATTTCTCTCCAGTGGGACTAATAATACGGACGCCCTTAGTTTTTTCTGTGAGCAGAAGGCTGCCATCGGGTAAGGGAGCAATTGAAAATGGAAGTGGATCTAAATCTGAAGCAATAGACTGTAGCTGGAAATCATGTAGCGAAGTTTCAAAAACTTTGCGGGGAATTTCCATGGGAGCATCATAATTTGAAGTTACATAGCCGACATTCGCGCGAGTTTCGAGTATGTACATGGCCAAGCCGCGAATTTCAATAGGAGATAAGAGGTCACGCCAGCTTGGCATGCCCGCTTCTATATAACCTTCGCTGATACTCGTAATAATATCACTTATAGATTGGCCATTGGCTAATTCGCCTCTCAAAGACGATCCCTGAGCAGCACCGGTTAGGTCTTCTCCATGACAGACCCCGCAGTTCTCTTGAAACATGAGACGAGATTCTGTTACTCCAGAATACGCCTCCGCTTCATCTTGAGCGAAAGAATTGTTTGCGGTTAATAAACTTATAAGGGGGAGGAAAATCCTAAATAAGAGCTTTTTATACATTTTATATTCGTGGTTATTTTAATATCCAAGTTAGAGCATGAGTTGGTTAGGTTCTAGATTGCTTTTCCCTAACCCTACTCTCACCATTCTGTCTTTGCAATTATCTAAACGAACTAGGATGACTCCGTTGATAGAGGTATACTGCTGTCCAGTTTATGGGCGTCTGGGTAATATCAGGTAGGCCATTTTAGTATATTTAATAATCTAATTATGAGGTGGGGTAGATGCGCAAACTAATATCACTATTAAGCGCGACAGTTTTATTAATCATTGTAGTATCAAAAACTTATGCGCAAGGCGATGATGAGGCTTTGGCAATTATGGTGCCTGGCGGTGGCACATATAGCCGACCGATTTCAACCGATTCGGAAGACGCACAAGCGTTTTTTGATCAGGGCATCCGCATGGCTTGGGGATTCTACTTCCCTGAGTCTATTGCGTCTTACCAAGAAGCCGCGCGTCTAGACCCTAATAGTCCTATGCCGCATTGGGGGATAGCCCACGCAGCCGGGCCGAATCCAAACAGTCGCTATCAAGGTTTGCCAGACGACCCTCAAGGAGCCGGACTAGCGGCGATTCGTCGTGCGATGGAGTTGGGAGACAATGGAACAGAGTTGGAGCGGGATCTTATCAATGCGACCTTTGTACTTTATAACAAGGATGCAATATCGGATGACAGGGAGAGAGATTTTGCATTCCTTGCAGCTATGCGCGATTTACATGCAAAGTATCCAGATGATGCAGACATTGCCACTGTTTTTGGCGAAGCGTATATGAATACGACTCGCTGGGATTACTGGGAGTCTGACGGTTCGGCTAAAACAGGAACCGCGGAAGGGAAGGCGGCTTTGGAGGCTGCCATGGCGATAGAGCATGACCACCCGGGAGCTAATCATTTGTACATTCATTTGATGGAGGGTTCTAATCAGCCTGAACTGGCCATGCCAGCGGCTCAAAAATTAGAAGGTTCTTTGCCCATTTCCGGTCACATGGTGCATATGCCCGGTCATATTTATTTGAGGGTTGGTGAATATGAGAAGGCCATTTTATCAAATGAACGGTCGCAGATTGTGGACGACCAGTTTGCGGAAATCTGGGGAGACACTAATTTCCCACTAATCGGAACTTATCCTCTGTCACACAAAATCCATAAGCCTCACGCGCTAGATTTTGTTCGCTATGCAAATATGCTCCAGGGTAACTATGATGAGGCAAGTAAAGCAGCTTATCGTAACTCTGGACAAGGAATGGGTGCTCTAAGGGGTAGTAATAAGAATACAGCGCATGCGTGGATGATGGATAAGGTCTTTGGAAAATGGGATAAAATTCATGCGGCCAATGCGGAGAATAAAGAACTCGCCAACAGCCCTTACCTGAAAGGTATGTGGGCTTATGTTATGGGCAGTGCTCATGCTGCTATGGGCCATATAGGTCCAGCGGAGGCGGAGCTGGCTATTATCAGAGAACAAATATCAGCAGATGGTGTGAACGATTCTGGAGTAGGCCCAACGCCAGCAGATCATGTTCTTAGTTTAGCCATGCATGCCCTTCTTGGCGAGATTGAAGAAGCAAAAGGTAACCTTGATGGTGCAATTTTGCATTATGGCCATGCTGTAGAATTCCAAGATAATCTTAATTACACTGAGCCGCCTGATTGGTCGCAGTCAGTTAGATTATATCTAGGTTCCGCACTGTTAGAGGCTGATCGAGCTGAAGAAGCGGAAGAAGTATATCGTAAAGATTTAGAATGGAATCAACGGAATGGCTGGACAACTTTTGGCCTCTCTCAAGCTCTTGAGGCACAAGGAAAACAGCAGGAAGCGATTATCGTAAATCGACAATTCGATGAACTATGGCGTAACGCTGATGTTGAGTTGGAACGTTCTAGACTTTAAGTCCTGCATTATAGGTAATTCTTAAAATAGAAATGCAGAGCCTAGCTCTGCATTTCTTTCTGCGATATTTAAATGCGTAATCGAGATAAAAGGTAGAAGGAGTTCATATGAGATTCTCTACAAAATTATTTGTGAGCCTGAGTTTATTTGTGACAGGGACATTAGTCTTTGCACAAAATAATATTGGGCCAGTTAATGATTTACCAAACCCTTATCAAATCGTTACCGGATTTTTTAACATTCCAGCAGGTCGAGAATGGGGCGCGTCGAGCTCGATTGATGTTGATCCCGATGGTAAGTCGATTTGGATAGCCGAGCGTTGTGGTTCTGATTCCATAAGGGCGCAATACCCAATTAGGGGATGTGCGGAGTCTGATTTACCGGTTGTACTAAAATTCAATTCGGATGGTGAGCTTGTCAGGAGCTTTGGTGGTGGGATCTTTGCGGTGCCCCATGGTTTTCACGTTGATCATGCTGGTAATATCTGGGTAACTGATGCTCCATTTACTCTGCCGCCCGGTGTCGAGGGGAAGGGCCACATTGTGGTGAAATTTTCACCTGAAGGGGACCGCTTGCTAACACTAGGCGAGCCCGGTGTTACGGGTAGTGATGAAAATCATTTCAATATGCCTTCTGATGTTCATGTGTCACCAAATGGTGATATTTTCGTTGCTGATGGTCATGGCGGGGATAGCAATGGACGTATTGTTAAATTTGATGCTCAAGGAAATTACTTGATGGAATGGGGCGAGCCTGGTACAGGCCCAGGTGAATTCGATGCGCCGCATGGGCTGGCTATGGACTCTCAAGGAAGGTTATTTGTTTCAGACCGTGGCAATAACCGTATACAAATATTTAATCAAAACGGAAGCTTGCTAGATACCTGGCAACAGTTTAGTCGGAATAGTGGTATTTATATTGATCGAAATGACATTCTTTATGCCGTAGATTCGGAATCAAACATCAGTCGTGGGCGCGGGGAATGGAGAAGAGGCATTCGAGTAGGTAGTGCGAGAACAGGAGAAGTACATTACTTCATTCCTGATCCGTTTGACGCTAACAATGGCCCCTATGCAGCCAGTTCAGGCGGCGAAGGTATAGTTGCGGACCATGATGGGATCATATATAGCGCAGAGGTTGGGCCGAGATCAATAAAGCGTTACTTTCGCTTTGAATAGTTAACAATATACAAATCTGAGAAATTAATAGTGCATCTATGTTTTACGCATAGATGTCTTTGTCTTTTTATAGCTTAAATACTGACATGACCAAAATTTTTACATTTAAGCACCGGGTTGCCCAGCAATCTGATGTCGGCGCGATAATGGAATTAATGAACCTCTCTATCGACATAAATATGAGAGCTTTTCTTAGTAGTGAACAAATAGAAGCTAATAAAGAGTCTATGGGTGTGGATCAGACCCTTATCGATGATGGTACATACTTTGTAGTGGAAACCTTTAAAAGTGGCCAAACTATAATGGTTGGGTGCGGAGGTTGGGGTAAGCGCCGAACTCTTTATGGCGGAAACCACACTGCGGGGCGCGACGATAATTTTGCTAACCCAGAAATAGAGGCTGCCCGAATTCGGGCTATGTATACCCACCCTGATTGGACTAGACAGGGTATTGGTTCATTGCTTTTGGATCTTGGTGAAGGAGCGGCAAGGAAAGCGGGTTTTAAAACGATCGAACTTGGATCAACTTTACCTGGCGAACCTCTTTATCTTGCCAAAGGTTATAAAGAAGTACGCAGAGAAGAAAGGTTGGCAGAAAATGGACATACAAATACAATTATAAAAATGAGCAAAAGTCTTGAGTAAATTATTAGAGAATTTCGTGTAAGGTGCGTGAATTTATTTTCTTAATAAAATCTCAATAGGCACACAGTCTGGCCATACAATTTATTTGTAATGATCAAGTTATTGTGTGGTTTGTTTGCGATGTATTTATTTTATATATTAAAGGCGTCAGATTTCTCTTATGTAATCATTACAGGCATTACAGCCCTATCAGGAAATAGTGAACGATACTTCTACTTTTATATCTGATCTTTCGGAATTCATAAAAACTAATCCAGAGCTTTTTGTTATTACAGGCGCTGGAGTAAGTCATGGCTCGGGTATTCCAACCTATAGAGATGACATTGGCAATTGGAAAGGCAATAGCCCAATTCAACATGCCGATTTTGTAAAAAAAGAATCAAGTCGCAAACGTTACTGGGCGCGAAGCTTTAGTGGCTGGCCTAATATTTCGTCAGCGAAACCGAATAGTGCTCATCTCGCTCTGGCAGATATAGAGTCTATGGGGTATTTGAAAGTCCTAGTTACTCAAAATGTTGATAGGCTGCATCAAAAAGCCGGGCATCAAGATGTTATTGATCTTCATGGTCGTTTAGATCAAGTAATATGCATGGACTGTGGTAATTTAATTTGTCGCGAAGAATTACAAGAATGGCTATGTAAAAAGAATCCACACATGTTAGAAAAAGAAGATACGCGAATAGCTTTTGGGCCGGATGGAGATGCCGAAGTTCGAGAGGAAATGATTCAAAGTATGAAGGTCCCTAGTTGTTCATCTTGTTTTGGCTTGTTGAAACCCAATGTCGTTTTTTATGGTAGTACCGTAAAAAAAGAAATTGTATATCACCTTAGCGATCTCTTATTGCAGGCTAAAGCTTTATTGGTGATCGGTACTTCGTTGATGGTTTATTCTAGTTTTCGATTTTGTAAGCAAGCTAATGAAAATTGCATCCCTATTGCCTGTATTAACCAGGGGGCCACAAGAGCTGATAAGCTATTTTCGTTGAAAGTTGACGGAGACTGTTCGGAAGTACTAATTAAATTGAGAAATTCACTTATTAGTTAAATACACAGTAATGCAATTATAACGGAAAATATTTCTATTAAAATTAAAGGTATTAGTGGCCTGATACTTACGTCACTAATACCTTTATTTTACATATTTTGCTCAACCTCTAACCAAACTTAATTTTTTTAAAATTAGGAAATTGTAATTGTCCGAGTAAATTGCGCATAGTTCTCCCAGCGACTAGCTTTTTCCGGCATTTCTTCCTCCGTTAGTTGCACATGCCCATTTATGTCAGTAGCGCGAGAGACAAGTGTGTGATCTCCGGGGGATGGATCCCAGTCCATAGTAAAAAGCTTCCATGAATAACGGGTTGATCTTGGATCTATAGTTGCTTCACGCCAAGGTTCTCCATCGATCTTTATTTCGACATTACGAAGAGGCGTACCATCAGTTAACACAAACCCCGTTATTTTGTGCTGTGTGCCGAGACGCGTGACACGAACAATGGCTGATTTTAATTGAATTTTGGTAACGGAATTTTCTACCCACCTCTCTTCTCCGCCAATCATTTCTTTCTTTAAGGTTACATAATCGCGGCCCATAAAACGGCCCATGTAACGTCTGTCTTGGATATGAATTTGCGTCAACCACTTAACATTTGCCACACCGTAATAACCCGGTACAACTAAACGTAGTGGGCGGCCATGCCCTTGTGGCAAATCTTCACCATTCATTTCGAGGGCTAGTATATTCTCTTCTCGCATCGCTTCCGCGACTGGTAGACTTCGAGCAAAAGATTGCTCGACTTCGGTATCTCTGTTGGGAATTTCCTCAGTCCCGCTATCCGCGCCAAAAAATACTACTTCCGCACCGTCAGAATTGACTCCGCTTGCATTAAGAATGTCTCTCAGTCGAACTCCTTTCCAATTCGCATTGCCAACTAGACCTTGAAATCTACCGGTATTGTTTCCACCACATTCGAAACCAGCATCAATATCGAACTGACTCATGTTTTGTAAATCTTCTAATGTGTATTCAAGCTCTTGATCTACTAACCCGGTTACCTTAAGCCTATAGTTATCTATATCCATCTCCGGCTGGCCATAATGTTGGACAACGTAGAAGTCCATATTGTCCGTATAGAAATCAGAAATCATTCTAGTATCTAACCAATGCGGTGCTCCTGGTCGAGCGGGGCCTCTGCTATAGTCTTCTGGCATATCACTAAATGATACTAGTTCTTCTCCTTGCGCTAAGGCAGGAAGTATCCAATGGGGCACGCTAGCCACTGCACTCGCCGAGACGCCTGCGCCGATTGTCTTCTTAATTGCCTCTCGTCTATTAATTTTTTCATCGTTCATGGTCAGTTCCTCTAGTCTTTTTGTTCTTCAGTCTTTTGTATTTGAGAAATCGTAAGCTTTCCAATGGTCGGCCCGATATTGATTGGGGTCAGCTAAAACTTTAGATCGAGCCTTTGTAACTTCCTCAACTGTCAGTTTTTTGAAATCACTTGGAAGAGTTTTAGCATTGAACTCATCTAACATCCAATTCAATACATTAGTTAATTGCGCATTTGAAATCGGAGCATGCGCAGAACCAGGCACTCTCGCTAAATAGCCTCGCATAGCTTCTACACTCATCATATAACCAAGTTCGTCGCGTAAGGTGGGGACATTGGGCGGGTTACCTTCGCCAAGTGGGCGATGGCATCCACTGCAATATAATAAATAATTTGTTCGCGGGCTAGCTGCAAAAACACTCGAGGTCAGGAGTGTGAAGACGACTGCTAAAAATGTAAGCCAAATCATCTTATCTTTCATTGTTCTATTCGTCAGACGCGCCTATTACTAGAGAGACCGTACAGTGATAGCTAGTATTTTCTGTGCCAAAGCACCAGAGGACAGTACTGCTATTACTATTGAAATATACTGGTTTATCACCTTCAGTGTTGTGACAACTACAGCGAGCGCATACGGCTTTTCCACAACAATCGTTGTATGACATCAGGTAGTCCCGTCCGTCAACTGGATTAGTACAGGTTCCAACCCAAGTTATAGGCGAGGCCTCTGATCCAGGAGGGCAAGAAGTATAGGTCCCCCCGCAGCATGTGCAGAGTGTTCCGCTCATAGCGCAATAGCGCCAGTAATCGCAGCTTTGTGGATCGCCGATTTCTTCTATAGATTCTTGTGCAAACGAACGAGACACTGGTAGTAATGGGAAGGAGGCTGCACCAGCGACGAACATACCCAGTCTGGAAAGGAAGTGCCTTCTTGACAACTTACGAGCCATAGTCAGGGTAGTGCGTCGAGCGTGATCATCTATCCAGTAGTATGCTTTATCGATTATTTTGTCTATTTTCATGACGTCTGTTCCACTGCTGATGTTTCGTATTTTGAGTCGACAGAGTCCAGTTGAGTACTAACATATTCTTGTACAGTAGCTACACCAGTATCCATGGACTCGATTAAACTTTCTAGATGCTCTCTTGTATTGACGAGGCCTTTGCTTTTTAAGGTCCCGTCAGGTCCGATTAGTACGGCAAACGGAAGTTTACTCACTTGATAATACATACCCACGGATTGAGATACAAAATAAGGATAGGTCTCTATCTTTAAATCTTTAATATAAGTTTTGTGTTGTTCGATATCTTCGCCATCACTACCGAATGCCAAGCTCAATCGGTTATTCTCAGATTTTGCTAAGGATTTTGCAGTTGGCACTAGGGTCTTGCATACTGGGCAAGTTGGCGAAATAAATAATATCAGAGACGCAAGATTTTCTTTATTGGCGCCACCAATCGTAATAGTTTCGCCTTGCAATGAATTCGTTTGGATATCTTTTGTAATTTCGCCCACCTTTGGTCCCGTCGTTGGTTGTAAGGCTCCGGCTGGAGCGACACGCTCATGAAGAATACCAACTTGCCGAGTTAGCGCGAATACGAGTACCGATAAAAAGACGACCATAATCCAAAGAATTATGGTCGAGACAAATAAGGCTTCAACCACTAACTTTTCTCCAGGAGTCAATAGCATTTCGATTGCTGAGCAATTGGTTGGTAGCTAGGTAAATAAACAAGATGCTTATCAAGCCTATAAAAATACTGAAATAATCCAACAAGCCCAGATCTCTCGTTGTAGAAGGAAATACCGCCATAAGCGCCACAATAATTAAAGTGAAATTTCTCAGAACTAAGCCGGTAGAAAGGCGCTGATTACCGTTATCTTTATTTCCCGCGAACGCAGCATAACTGCAGCCACAATCTATATAACTTCTTCCTTTGTAAAGATTAATTGAGATCGCTATAACATAAATTGAGAGCACCAAAGCACTCAATAAAGGAACCAAGGCTAGGTTGTTAAACAACCAGCCAATCCCGAGGAACAATTCAGTTAAACCGATTCCGATAGCAAAAAAACCTACTCCTCTCGAGGGAAGCACCTTATATTCACTAACAATTTGTTGAAATTGTAAGCGGTTAGACAATTTATGAGCACCCCCAATCAAAAATAGGAGGCTGAAGGCTATCGATACTAGGGTTTGAATGGCAGGGTCTATCATTGGTCATTTATCTCATAAATCTTCAAATGCAGTGGACCCCGGAATTTGTATTGACCGCTCATAGGACAAGCTGAGAGCGTCATACACATGGGAGCCTCCTTCATTATCTACTACTAAAAGCTTTGGATTATCTTCTTGTGTAACCAAGATACTATTAGCTGGTGCTTCCAATTCAATTTTGCTTATACGACGTTGTGTGTTCGAATCTAACACCCATATTTCGGTCCCAGGCTCATGGTGCGAATCTACTGGGCCGTCGTGCATTGCCACATAAATTAAGCCAGTATCATGATGCGCAGTAATAATTTCGTTTCGACCTCCTGGGCGCCAATTTGCCTCTGACTCCAGGCGAGGATTCCAACCTTCGTCGATTATTATCTCATCGTCATCTGTGGCGACATGAAAGATTGTGCCGGCATGGGTAATTAGAAACCATCCGTTTGCGCTAGACGCAACTCGATCAAATACAGCATCTTCAAGTACGCTAAAGAAAACTTCGCTGCGGACCCTATTTTCTTCGAAGCCGCTTAAATCTAGCTGGATCAATTGTAGGGTGCCATCGCCACATACTTGCAGAAAGTCATTGTCGGAAACAGGCATAATTACTGCGCAACCAGGGGTTGATGCTTCGTAGGTAAATATTCGATCTTCTACATCAACTATCGTCACCGAGTGGCCAGGGTTCATATTAAGAACCGCCAAATGTCGGCCATTATTAAGCAGCCCTAGATGGCTTCGGACCTGCAACCTTGCCATGTAATTGGGAATTTCAATCTCTGCGACCGGCCTTAGGTTTTCGTAGTCATAAATAGCAATAATGTCTGTTCGTTCACCGTGCACGCCTCGTGAGAGATAAGACTCAGCGGCATAAAATTCTTCTCGTGGGGGCCAAAAGGTTACCGCTGGAGTATATCGGGAGAGCGATAACATACCTTGCATCTCTCCGTTTGTTGCATCGAAAATGTAGCCACCATTCCTGGTCGTGCCAATAAACCAGTTTTTGCCGCGTTCGGGCATGGTTTCGACGCTAATTTCTTCAGGGGTGATTTGTGCTATTCCTAGCGGTGAAATAAGCAACAGACCTGCAGCGAGTGGGGCGATAAAGCGCATCAATTTTCTCCTTACCTTTTCAATTCCGCGAGATCTAAAGCTTCTCGTATTCTGGACTTGTGAGTGTATCCTAAATATTTCTCATTGGCTCTAGTCCTGATAGGGTTTTCAGGGTACATTTTATGTTCTTGAATATGACTATTCCGTGCTAAAGCAAAGAGAGCTTTATTTCAGCAAAAGCACTCTCCATTGTTTTTGTGTCATTAAGAATCTTCGTATACTTAGTGTGAATAAGATTAATAATGCGGTATCTAACTTATGAATATTTCAGTGTCAGTAATTGAACGTAATCGTAACTCTTTCCGTTTTGGAGCGTTAATTAGCATCGTTCTATTCCTCTATATAGGAATTAATTATGGGTGGAGGCAGGGATCATTGTTCCTCGTTGGAATTTCAGCAGGTGCAGTGCTTTATCATGCCGCTTTTGGTTTCACCTCAGCTTGGAGGGAAGTTGTTAATACCGGCAGAGGTGCAGGCCTTAGAGCCCAAATGATTATGCTCGCATGTACGGTATTGGTCTTTACGCCGTTAATAGCGCAGGGCGAATTATTTGGAATGGGTCTGAGAGGATCTGTGGCTCCACTAAATATAGCGGTTATTGCTGGCGCATTTATGTTTGGTGTTGGAATGCAGCTCGGTGGAGGCTGTGCATCGGGTACTTTGTATACGGTTGGTGGCGGTAATAGTCGTATGCTTATAACGTTAGCAGCTTTTATAGCCGGATCCCTTTTGGGAACTTGGCAGTGGCAACTATGGCAAGGGATGCCGGGAATTGAGCCAATAGCATTAACTCGAAATTTTGGTTTGTTCGGGGGGGTATTGATAAGCTTTTTTCTATTCGCGGCCGTGTGGTATGCGACGATTATTTATGAACGAAGCCGTCACTCAGAGCTAGTTAACGAGGCTCGGTCAGACTTTTCTGTTTTACGCGGTCCTTGGCCATTGCTTGCTGGAGCTTTTGCTCTGGTGCTAGTTCAAGTTGCCACATTGTTATTGGCAGGCCGGCCATGGGGTGTAACATCTGCATTTGCGCTTTGGGGAGCCAAGATTTCGGGGTTATTGGGCCTCGATGTTTCCGCATGGCCTTATTGGAGTCGTTCAGGGCCTTCTGCTTCTCTCGACCAGAGTATATTCAGCGATATTACTTCAGTTATGAATATTGGAATAATACTTGGAGCCTTAGGTGCGGCGAGCTTGGCCAGGAAATTCTCGCCCTCTGCTAAGCTCCCGTTGGGCCAAATAATTGCCGCAATATTAGGCGGACTGTTGCTGGGCTATGGAGCCAGGATTGCCTTTGGCTGCAATATCGGCGCATATTTCAGCGGCATCGGTTCGACTAGCTTACACGGATGGCTTTGGTTTATAGCCGCTTTTGTAGGGAGCACATTAGGCGCGCGAATTAGACCGAAATTTGGGTTGGGCTAGTCGTTAAGACCTAAAATATTTACTAAGAGATTTTAGTGCCTTACATAAACAAAAATAGAGTGCTTGTGATCATGATAAAACTTATAACTATATTGCTCTCTGCTAGTTTAGTTTCTCCGGCCATTTTTGGACAGCAACCAGAATTCAAATTAGATGTTGATTGGCCGAAAATTCCTTTCAGTGATAATTGGTTAACTGGTGGGCTTGGAGGGATGTGTATCGATAATAGAGATCATGTGTATCTTCTAAATCGGCAAAATGTTGTTGCAGCTGATCTTGATGGAGCGCGATTGGCACCTCCTGTTATTGAATTAAACCCTCAAGGTGAGGTTGTGCGTGGATGGGGGGACCCTGAAGTTATTGGGCCGCGCGCGCATGACTGCCATGTTGAAGAGGATGGCAGCATCTGGATTGTTGCAGCAGGAACTGGGCATATCCAAAAATATTCAAATGATGGAAGCGAAATGTTAATGCAAATCGGTTTATCTGGGACATTTGACTCTTCTAATGGAACTCGAGAAGGGGCTCCCTTGAATTCTAATGCAGCGCAGTTTTTCTTGCCGTCGGCCTTAGACGTCGATGAGTTTTCTGGAGACATTTATGTGGCTGACGGCGAATTGCCGGGCGGAAATTCTAGAATAGCAGTGCTAGATAGGGATGGTAATTTTTTGCGACAGTGGGGGTTATATAGGACGGAATCAGATGAAGATATTACGCCTTTGCCGCACTGCTTACGATTGTCGAATGATGGTTTGGTTTATGTATGTGATCGTGAGGCAGATAGGATTCAAGTATTTGATAGACAGGGTAACTTTGTAAGGAATATCTTTGTGGGATTTGAGTCAGTTTCGCCCGCAGAAGGGCGCAGCAGTGGAAATAGAGGGTCGGCAGTAGTTCTTGCGTTTTCGCATGATCAAGAGCAGGAGCACATGTTCGTCATAAATCAAAACAGTGTAACGATTGAAGTTTTGGATCGGCAATCTGGTCGGACTATTACAGGGTTTGGAGATGGTCCGGGGCGCTATCGTGGACAGTTCACCCTGCCACATGGAATCGGAGTTGACTCTTTGGGTAACGTCTATATTGCGGAGCAAGAAGGCAGGCGTGTCCAGAAATATTTGCTAATAAGATAAGATTTAGAAGTCCAGATATTTTTCTAATTGGTCTCCTGTATAACCTAGGCTTCGCAGCACTTCTTCAGTATGCTCTCCAAGATTAGGAGCAGGGCCGGGCGTGCGTTTCTCGTACCCGCCAACATCAAAAGGGCTGCTGATTGTTTTGATGGAGCCATATTCTGGGTGATCCAATGGAACAACAATACCATTTTTAATTTTTTGTGGATCATTAGCCGCTTCTTCATACGTAAAAATTTTAGAGTGCGGTATGTCGAATGCTGTTAGTCGCTCTAGCCAATAATTCATGTCTTCCTCTAAAAATGCATCGCTGATTTCTTTGATTAGTGAGTGCATATTTTTTATTCGGTTTTCAGCTGTACAAAACAGCTCATCGTTAATGAAATTTTCTCGCCTTATGGCTTTGCAAAATGGAAGCCAATCACGGGCGGTGTTAACGAGAGTTAGTTTTAATAGAAGATCGTCTTTGGTTTTGTAGTTTAGTGAAATAAAATTATAGGCATTATCTCGCGGTCGTTTTTCTCGAAATTCTGCATTGGCAAGTTGTGCTTGTAGCATCACTGAGTTAGACCATGCGCCATTTGCGAGCAATGATGTTGTTACTTTGCAGCCTTCTCCAGTTTGGAAGCGTTGATAAAGTCCTGACATAATTGAGGCAAATAGGGTCATTCCGCTTGGGTGATCACCTGCACCAAAAGGAAAGTTGTGTAGCCATCCTTCATAGGGAAATATGTGATTTTCAAAGGCAGAGCGGGACCAGTAACAAACAGTATCGTATCCAGGTTTATTTCTTTCTTCCCCTTCTTCTCCATAACCAGTGGCCAGGGCATAGATTATTTTTGGATTAACGGTTTTCATTGTTTCATAGTCAATTTTCAATCTAGAGATTGCATCGAGCCGATAGTTGGTAATTAGTACGTCAGCATTCTTCACTAATTTGCATAAGACTTCGTAAGATTCTTCCAGCTTTAAGTCCAGAACGACGCTTTTTTTATTGCGATTTGTCATTTGAAAGGTATAAGGCATATCGGAGATTGGCAGACCCACAATTTTGTGCCAATTCCTATTGAGATCTCCCGTAACAGGAGGCTCTATTTTGATTACATCGGCACCGTAGTCGCTTAGCACTACTCCAGCTGCTGGTCCAAATACCATGGTGGTGAGTTCTATCACCTTGATTCCATCTAGAAGAGGTTTGTTATCTTGTTTCATGTTGTTTTGGTCGCAGTAGATTGACGCTCTAGGTAGTTCAAAAATGCAACCGAAGTATAGATGATCGGTATCTCTATAAAAACCGCTGTGTGCGATCTATTCTCTTTATAACCTTCTAGGGTATTCTCTGTTTCGCTCAAGCATATGGAATCATTAATGTAGAGAATATTTAGAAGGTATTGGTAATGACTAAATTCTGTAAGGTAACAAAGGAAAATCGAATACTAACCGTAACTATTAATAGACCGGAGCGCCTTAATGCCTTGCATCCTCCGGCTAATCTTGAACTTGCTGAAGTATTTGACGATTATGCAAACGACGACGACCTGTGGGCAGCAATTATCACCGGAGAAGGCAGGGCTTTTAGCGCCGGCAATGATTTAAGGTGGCAAGCTGAGGGGAACGTTAGGCCGCCAATGCCTTTAGGATTTGGTGGATTAACTTCCCGATTCGATTTGATAAAACCCGTAATAGCTGCTGTGAATGGCTTGGCTATGGGGGGAGGCTTTGAAATTGCCCTAGCTTGCGATTTGATTATTGGATCTGAGAAAGCCGTTTTCGCTTTGCCTGAGCCTAAGGTCGGCTTGGCGGCTCTCGCGGGAGGACTTAACCGTTTGCCTAGACACATAGGAGTCAAGCGTGCGTTGGGGATGATTCTAACTGGTCGCCACGTTTCCGCGAGAGAGGGCGAAGCTTTAGGGTTCGTTAATGAGGTGGTGGGCCATGAAAAAGTGTTGGAGCGAGCATACGAAATTGCCAATGAAATCCTTACCTGCTCGCCATTATCGATTAGGGCAAGTAAGGATGCTGTATATCGTTCTCTTGATTTCGCTTCTCTGGAAGATTCAATGAAAGATATGCGAGAAGAATATGCTGCTGTTAAGGCAATGACAGAAAGCGAGGATTTTATTGAAGGCCCTAAAGCATTTGCAGAGAAACGCGCGCCTAATTGGAAGGGAAGATAATGAAACTCTATCATTGTAGGAATTCTAGATCAGTGCGCCCATTGTGGGCGCTGGAGGAGTTGGGGCTTAATTATGAACTCGTTGTCATGCCTTTCCCGCCGCGGTTTGAATACGATGGATATCTCGATATAAATCCATTAGGCACAGTGCCGACTTTCGTAGATGGCAGTCTGATAATGACGGAATCTACCGGTATTTGTCAGTACTTGGTTGAGAAATATCCTGCTGCTGATTTAGGCTTAAGCAAAGACGAGCCTGAATACGGTGAGTATATAAACTGGTTATTCCGTTCTGATGCTACGCTAACCTTCCCGCTAGCAATAGTTCTTCGGTATACACAACTAGAACCAGAAGAGCGTCGTAATTCTCAGGTTGTTAAGGATTATGCGATTTGGTTTCACTCTCGCTTGCGATCGGTAGAGTCCGCATTAGAAGGGAAAGAATTTTTAGTAGGGGAAAGATTTACTATAGCTGATATTACTGTGGGGTATGCGCTTCAATTTGGGGATCGTCTTGGGCTAAGTGACCGCTACAAGCCAAATTGTTTGCGATATCTGGAAAATCTTTATAAAAGGCCTGCGTATATTAGATCGCAAGAAAAAGCATAGTGGTGATATTTACAAAACCATATCACGGTCATTCAATAACCTTTATAATCTTAGAAAAGTCCTGATTTATCTGATCAAGGTTTATTTTATGAGAAACTTATTAGTACTAATATTTGCAGCAGTAGTACTTTTTTCTTGCCAAGCTTCCGAGCAACAGTCATTTCGTAAGATGACCGAAGAAGAACTAATTGCTTACAATGCGAATGTTCCGCTAGAACAGAACGTATTTTGCTTTGAAGATGTTCGCACCGGTAGTTTTATAAAAAAATTCGATGCATGACGTTATACGATATTATCACTGAGGTGGAAAATACCTTTTATCTTGACATGTTGAACTATGACCACAGCCCTTACGTGCCTACTCATTTCGGTAATGACTAGTTTAATTCATCGCCGAAATTTACAAATAGTAACCTAAAAAAAGGACACTCTAATGAGAAAAAGCATGTTGTTAATTTCTCACAAAACGCTATTTCAATTAGTTGTCCTCATTTTCTTAGTAACGATATCAAAAGTTTTTGCGACTGACTCTAACAATTATGACTGGAAACATTATGGGAATGATCTGGGCCATACTAAGTATGCACCGCTAGACCAAATCAATCGCGAAAATGTTGCTAATTTACAAATTGAATGGAATTGGGAGTCTGTAGATAACCAAGCCGTAATAGAAAGGCCTCAATATGTACCCTCCGGCTTTAAGGCTACACCCATAACTCGGGACGGTGTGCTTTATGTCAGTACGCCACTTGGCCATATTGCTGCCATAGATGCTCGTACAGGTGCTCAAAAATGGATATTTAATACTAATACCTGGGAGCATGGTAGACCCGCGAATAATGGGTTTAATCATCGCGGAGTAACCTTCTGGGAAAAACCTGGCCTGCTGGGTGCAGAACCGAGGATCATTATGACTACGGCTAATGCGTTTCTTTGGTCGATTGATGCAGAGACAGGCGAGCCGGATGAAAGTTTTGGAATAAATGGTAAAACAGATCTAACGCTAGGGTTGGGGCGTGAAGTCGATAGGTCGATGATCGCTCACTCAGCCGCTGTGCCAATAATTGGTGATACGGTTATCGTGGGCTCCGTTGTTTATGATCAGCCAATGTTTGATATGGTGCCGGAGAAACTAACGGATCTACCACCAGGACATGTTAGGGGTTTCGATCTAAATACCGGTAAACAAAAGTGGATTTTCCACACGATTCCTGAGCGAGGAGAATACGGTAATGCTACCTGGGAGGATGACTCTTGGAAAGTGACGGGTGCCGCTAATATTTGGACAATGATTTCTGCCGATGAAGAGCTTGGATATGTGTATCTTCCTATTGGCAATCCAGGTAACGATTTTTATGGAGGTCAGAGATTAGGGGATAATTTATTTGGCACCAGCTTAGTTGCGTTAAATGCAGAAACGGGAGAACGCGTTTGGCATTATCAGATCGTACATCATGAATTATGGGATTATGACCCGCCTGCTGCTCCAACGTTGGTAGATATAACGGTAAGTGGGAAGGACATCAAAGCAGTTGCGATGGTTTCCAAGCAAGCATTTATCTACATATTTGATCGTATTACTGGTAAACCAGTTTGGCCAATAGTCGAAAAACCTGTCCCTTCTAGCACAGTGCCGGGCGAGCGAGCTTCTTTTACACAACCTTTTCCGACCAGACCCGCCGCTTTTGACTTACAGGGTATTAATGAAGAGACGCTGATAGACTTTACTCCTGAGCTTAGGCAAGAAGCACTGGAAATAGTTAGTGAATTTGATCACGGCGGGTTATATACACCGCCTTCTTTAAAAGGTGCGATTGCACTTCCAGGTTGGACAGGGGGTGCAGAATGGAGTGGCGCCGCTTTTGACCCAGAAACTTCTATGTACTACATTCCATCGGTCACAAACCCAATTGTTATTCAACTCGCAGAAAACAACCCCAGCGAGACCGAATTTGCATATCGAAGAGATGGTGTGAGAACGATTAGCGGGCCTCAAGGATTGCCTTTAACAAAACCTCCCTATGGAAGAATTTCAGCCGTAAATTTAGATACTGGTGATTACGAATGGGTAAGACCTAATGCAGAAGGTATTCGCCAACGCATAATCGATTTGGGGATAGATGATCCTGGCCCCGTTGGTATTCCAATCGTGGCACCTCTATTGGTAACCAAAACATTATTATTTCAAGCCATAACCGACGGTGTCCCATTATTAAGGGCTATGGATAAAACCACAGGTGAAACAATTGCTGAGATAGAATTGCCAGGTATTCCGCAGGGCGCACCTATGACTTACATGTTGGATGGGAAACAATATATTGCAATTACCTGCGGAGGCGGTGCGGACGCCAGATTGCTAGGGCTCGCTCTTCCTAATTAATGTTCAATGTCACATCCTGAAGGTTCCGAATTGTGTAATTTTAGTTGGGGCATTGCGCGCGATTTCCATACATCGCGCAATGACTTGTCTTGTTTGCCTTGGCAAGATTATCCCATCATCCCAAATTCTGGCTGAGGCATAATAGGGGTGACCTTGTTTTTGGTAAGTATCCAAAATAGGCTTTCGGAAATCCTTTTCTTGTTCTTTACTCCAGACCTCTTTTGTTGTTTTCAATTGATCTCGCTTGATAGTCGATAGCACTCCTGCCGCTTGCTCTCCTCCCATGACCGATATGCGCGCATTTGGCCACATAAACATAAATCTAGGATCGTAAGCTCGACCACACATGCCATAGTTGCCAGCACCAAATGAGCCGCCGACTATTATTGTAAACTTAGGCACCTTGGCACAGGCAACTGCCATAACCATTTTTGCGCCATGTTTCGCAATGCCCCCTTCTTCGAATGCTTTACCTACCATAAAGCCAACAATATTTTGCAAGAAGAGCAAGGGCGTCTTTCGTTGAGCGCAGAGCTCAATGAAATGAGTTCCTTTTGCTGCAGATTCGCTAAATAAAATACCATTATTTGCGATGATCCCTATCGCATAGCCATTGATTTTCGCAAACCCACATATCAAAGTTTTTCCATAGAGCGCCTTAAATTCATCAAAACTAGATCCATCAACCACGCGCGCGATGATTTCTCTTGCATCATACGAAGTCGTTGAATTTAGCGGGATAATACCTTCTAACTCTTCTATATCGTAAAGTGGTAACTTAACTTCCTCATTATGGGTGGTTTGGAGTTTTCGATTGGTATGGCCAATAATATCTCGGGCGATCTCTAGTGCATGTTTATCATCGTTAGCATAATAGTCAGAGACCCCTGACTTTCGGCAGTGCACATCAGCGCCACCAAGGTCTTCAGCATTAACAATTTCACCGGTTGCTGCTTTTACTAACGGAGGCCCTGCAAGGAAAACAGTGGCTTGATTTTTTACCATAATACTTTCGTCGCACATTGCGGGGACATAGGCGCCCCCGGCAGTAGAAGAACCCATAACGACAGCGATTTGAGGAATGCCTGCAGCCGACATATTTGCTTGATTAAAAAAGATACGACCAAAGTGATCCTTGTCAGGGAATACCTCGTCCTGGCGTGGGAGGTTCGCTCCTCCGGAATCAACTAGATAAATACAAGGAAGATTATTTTGAGCAGCAATATCTTGTGCGCGGAGATGTTTTTTAACAGTTAAAGGATAATATGTGCCCCCTTTTACCGTCGCGTCGTTAACAACTATTATGCAATCAATACCATTAATTTTACCAACGCCTGTAATTATGCCTGCCGCGGGGACGTCTTCCTCATAAACATCGTAAGCTGCCAGTTGGGATAATTCTAAAAAGTCTGAACCTGAGTCGATTAGCGACTTAATGCGCTCTCGGGGGAGCAGTTTTCCCCGAGATTTGTGTTTTTCCTTAGCTTTCTCGGAACCGCCTGATTCGACTTTTGTGAGTTTTTTCTGAAAGTCATGGATTTGTGCCTGCATAGCTTGCTTATTGGCTTTAAATGCATCACTTAAAATATTTATTTTCGACTCAATAGCAGGCATTTTTTCTCCTAAGTGAATGGTTAGCTTTACTTATGGGGGATCGTTGGAAATTTAAGTAATTTACCGAATTCCTCAGTGTGACTAAATTGGTTTATTTTACTCACCACCATTATAAGTAAAATTGTCTCTATTGCTTTCGCTAATTAGGGTATTTAGCTGCTTTAAGAATTTTTCTGGCTTCCTAATTCTTTTCGTTTTAGTCTCAGCTAATACAAGAAATATTACTCAGAGGAATAAAATTTGACGCTTACATCAATTAGTTACGCTAGTGGTCCTGCAGAAAAGGCTTTGCTTGGTGACCCCATTGGCCAGTTTTTCGACAAAATAAGTACTCGATACGCTGAACGAGAAGCCATAGTGTCATTGCATCAAAATACGCGTCTTACTTATTTGCAATTAGCGGGAAGAGTAAACGCTTTAGCTAAGGCTTTTATCAGTACTGGGTTTAAAAAAGGAGACCGCTTAGGGGTTTGGTCGCCAAATAATATTGAATGGCTAATAACACAGTATGCAACTGCAAAAGCGGGCATAATCTTGGTAACTATTAACCCCGCTTACCGTTCACATGAGCTTGCCTTTGTCTTGAAGCAGTCGGGCTGTAAAGGCCTGGTTCTGCAAAACCAATTTAAAACTTCAGATTACGAAGGAATAATCTGTGAGCTTTGTCCGGAAATTAATGATACTGACATTGGTAAGCTTCATTTAAAAAAGTTTAGAAATCTTACTACTGTTATCTCTATGACCGAATCATCGGTTAGAGGCATATACAACTGGTCCGATTTCTCCGATTTGGCGAAAAATATTAGCGATAGCGAATTGGCAGATCGTCAGTTTGATCAGGATATGGATGATGCTATAAATATTCAGTATACCAGTGGGACTACTGGGTTTCCTAAAGGGGCAACTCTTAGCCATCATAATATTCTTAATAATGGTTATTTCGTAGCAGACATAATGAACTTCACAGAGGAAGATCGGCTCGTCGTGCCTGTTCCCTTGTATCATTGTTTTGGTATGGTGATGGCGAATCTCGGATGTCTTAGTCATGGCGCATGCGCCATTTATCCTAGTGAAGGATTTGAACCGGAATCCGTATTGGAAGCGGTAGAAAGAGAGAGAGCGACTGCGCTTTACGGAGTGCCAACGATGTTTATTGCAGAGCTTGCGTTATCGAATTTTGGACAATATGACCTATCGAGTTTGCGTACTGGAATCATGGCTGGGGCCCCTTGTCCAATTGAAACAATGACGCAAGTTAATAAATTGATGAATATGACTGAGGTTGAAATAGCATATGGAATGACCGAAACAAGCCCCGTCAGTTTTCAAACTCGAGTTGATTCGCCAGTAACCAAACGTGTTAGCACTGTTGGTAAAGTTCACCCTCACGTAGAGGTAAAAATAATTAACCCAGAAACTTCGGAAATTTGTCCTATTGAAGAGATGGGAGAATTATGTACGAGGGGATACTCTGTAATGTTGGGTTATTGGGAGAACCCTGAAGCGACAGCTTTGGCCATAGATGACAATGGCTGGATGCATACGGGCGATACGGCCGTTATGGATGAAGATGGATATGTAAATATCGTTGGCCGGATTAAAGACATGATCGTGCGCGGAGGGGAAAATGTTTACCCTCGAGAGATAGAGGAGTATTTAATGACCCACCTGAGCATTGAGGCGGTTCAAGTGACAGGAGTCCCAGATTCTAAATATGGAGAAGAAATAATTGCATGGGTTAGTTTAAAGGAAGGTGATGACCTTTCCGAAGATGAGGTCAGAGAATTCTGCAGAGGTAAAATCGCGCATTATAAGGTGCCGCGCTATGTGCGATTTAGTGAAGATTTTCCAATGACGGTAACCGGGAAGGTACAAAAATATAAGATGCGGGAAATCAGTATCAAGGAACTTGGCTTAGAAGAACAGAAAACTGCATAGTATTTTATAGTAATGATGATGGAGTCAAAAAGATGATATATCCGCATGGGGATATTGAGCCTATAGGTACAGATATGTTCATGGTACGAGGCAGCATAAAGTTGAACCCTTTTATGCGCATTAGTCGGAATATGGGAATTGTATGTGAAGAATCTGAGGTAACGTTAATTAATCCGATAAGTCTGAATGCAGGTACTGAAGATAAGTTAAGAGCCCTAGGGGAGATTACAAATATTGTGCGTCTAGGAGCGTTTCATGGGATTGATGATGCTTATTATGTAGAAAAATTTAAAGCACAGTTTTGGAGTCAGCCGAATGGGATGGTCTATAAAGAACCAATTATAGATGTTGAAATTGGTATGGGGGGATTAACTCCAGTAGAGGACTGTGAGTTTTTTGAATTTCGTAATACAACCCAACCAGAGTGTGCGTTATTACTTAAGCGAGACGGCGGGGTTTTATTCACGTGCGACTCCATTCAACATTATGGCGATTACAGTTATAGCAATTGGCTGGCAAAAGTAATTATGCCGCGTATTGGATTTCCAAAAACTACGATAGTAGGACCCATTTGGCTCAAACTAATGACTCCGGAAGGGGACGGATTAGAAGAAGAGTTCAGGAGGTTGCTTGAGCTCAATTTCGACAAACTTTTGTCGGGTCATGGGACTTTTCTTGCTCATGATGCCTTTAAGGAAGTGAAAAAGGCTATCGACAAGGCTTTCTCAGTGGACTCCCTTGATTGAATTAAGTGGGGTTCAGAGAGCTTTGGTGTAGTGATAATTGAACTCTCTACAACGCCCAATAAGACGGTCGATGATTTTACATGACTGTCTAGCAATGGCAGATGGTTAAGGGGCTGCAGACTTAACGCAATCTTGTCCCATCTTCCTTATATCGTGTATCACTGCCTTGGCACTGCCTTGGAACGTAATTTTGAAGGGTAAAACGTAACTAAGGCATTGATTTATTTATTAAAAAATTGGTCGGGTAGAGAGATTTGAATAGCCAAGCTTATAGAAACCTTTTACATGTGCTTTTCTGTGGTATTTAATTGAATTGTGTATGTAGCAAGCGCTATGATGCAGGCACCGAGAAGAATAATTTTTTATAAAGTAATAAACAAAACATAACCTAGTCCTAATACGGGCAGCAGGGGAAATTAATGAAAACTACTCGACGCGAATTTGGAAAGGTTGCCCTGGGCACAGCTATTGGAGCAATGTCCGGAACGACCCTAATTGGGAATAAAGCACAAGCTCAAACGCGTAAGGCGCATGCTACCGGCGTATACCATGACGGCATTATGCAGCTAAATCAAAATGAAAGTGCCCGCGGGCCAGGGCCTAAGACTTTAGAAGCCATTCGTGCTCATACTACTAAACGCGTAGGCATGGGCTATTCTCCTGATCATGTGAATGAGCTCCGAGAAGGGATAGCTAATTATTATGGAGTTGGTACGGAAAATGTCCTCTTGTCGACAGGCTCGACACCATTACTTGAGGCCATAACTCGGGCGTACTGCGACGAAAATAAAGCTCTGGTAATTCCAATGCCCACTTATTCTACGAGTTTGCAAGCTGCTCGCCGCATAAATGCTAAAGCAATTGAATTACCGCTCGGTAGAGATCTTGGTATAGATCTCGACGCTGTGGCTAGAAATGCGGAGGGTTCTGGACTCTTGTATGTATGTAATCCCAATAATCCTACGGGCACGGTTCATGGGCCAGATGTCATTGAAAAATTTGTGCGTAGTGTTATGCGTGAAAACCCCGATGTGCATATTCAAATCGATGAAGCTTATATAAATTATACCAGACCAGGCGCGATGGAAACGGCTCTGCCTTTGGCGTTAGAGTATGAGAATGTTTCTGTTACCAGATCATTTTCAAAAGCTCATGGGTTGGCTGGGATGCGCATCGGTTATGCTCTTGCGCAAGCTCAAACTCTTGAAAAAATTGATGCCGCCTGGGGATTGGGTGATGTTAATTCGTTGGCTGCAGTTGCCGCATTAACAGCGTTAGAAGATGAGGAGCATATTACTTGGGAAGCTCAGGAAAATGCTGAGATAAGGGATGAAGTAGTTGGTTTTTTCCGTAGTCAGGGTCATGAGGTTCCAGATTCGAATACAAACCATATCTTTGTTAATTTAGGGATGCCTGCTGCTAAATTCAGAGCAGCTTGTTTAGAAAACAATATTTTGGTGGGAAGAGATTTCCCGCCTTTAGAACAAACACACTGCCGTATTTCACTAGGTAGTCGTGAACAAATGAAGCAAGCAATAGAGGTATTTAAGAAAGCATTAGGTTAGGCTATTAAAATTAAAAAAGGGGCAGATGGCTGCCCCTTTTTTTTGTTATTAAATTAACATTAACCTTTCTGAAAATTACTCTTCTGTTTCCATTAAAAAATTAGGCCCTAGTGCTGGATTGATGTAATTATCGGGAAGTACTCTGTCAGGATCAGGCCTAACACTTAAATAATCAACATGAACAGGGACTTCTAGCCAGCCATGTGGAGTACCTGCTGGGATTATTATTATGTCCCCCTCCTTTACATGCTTTGAAATCCAGTCACCTACAATAAGACCGCTGCAGGAAGGCCCATTTAGCGTCGTCGTAACGTTACTATCATCAGCGAAACCATTCCCGTTGTAGATTTCACCACCAGTAACTAATGTACCCGATCCAGATGCTATGTAGTATGTTTCAGTCTGGTGTATGTGCATTATTCCCCTGGCATTACTTGGGCGAGAATTTTCAATTGTTCCGCAAGGACGTTCAGGGTTTTCGTTATCTTGACCGCTGCCGCGTTCGACGGCATTTCGATGAACAATGCCGACAGACAAGTTTAGTTTTCCAATATCACGACTAACTATCTGGCGATCTACTCCTGGTAATTCATTAACCATTTGCCATTGTTCCTCCGTAATGTATGTAGCGAAGGTTTGGTCTCCTTGTGCATTTACTATTGAATAGATCGTGAAAGGGGCAATTAAAGTTGTTACATATACCAGTTGAGAAATCAGTTTGCACATAGGGGTTTCCTTTTTTTGCTGAGTGATTGCGGCCAATGTATTCTGGTTGCCCGAGCATGTCCAGTTTTCAATTATAACTTTAGATAGGTTAGATTTTTTATGAATTAACTAGACGGTAGGCCCGTAAACGTAGCACCATTAGAGGTAATGTAAATTTATAGGAAAGTTACGATGAGGTTTGTTTCGAGATCAATTTGGGTTTTATGGTTTACTTTTGTGGTTGCAGGCAACGCGTCGGCTCAAGATCACAAGGCTTCGGTCATTCAATATATTGATGATAGAGCTGATTTGTATACGGATGTGGCCCAGCAGATTTGGGACTGGGCTGAAGTTGGGTATCTAGAAGCGCAGAGCTCAAATCTACTGCAGCAGCAGCTTCTTAATGCTGGCTTTGAAATTAATACCGGCGTTGCAGCTATACCGACAGCTTTCGTCGCAACTTGGCGCAATGGCCCCGGAGGACCAACTATCGGCATACTAGCCGAATACGATGCGCTTCCAGGGATTACTCAAGATCGAAATCCTTTAAGAGATCCTATAGATAGTAAGTTAGCGGGCCATGCATGCGGCCACCATCTTTTTGGAACTGGTTCTGTTGCCGCGGCAATTGCTACTAAAATGTGGATGCAAGAAACAGGTCAGGTCGGTGAAATTCGCTTATTTGGAACTCCTGCTGAAGAAGGAGGTGCTGGGAAAGTCTACATGGTCCGAGAAGGTTTGTTTGATGATGTTGATGCAGTTTTACATTGGCATCCAAGTGACGCAAATTCTGCTGATGCGAGGAGCTCGCTTGCAAATAAATCAGCAAAATTTCGTTTCACGGGATTATCGGCACATGCTGCGGGAGCACCGCACCGAGGTCGCTCAGCGCTCGATGGGGTAGAGGCTATGAATAATATGGTCAACTTAATGCGGGAACACGTGCCAATGGAAACTCGTATCCATTATGTGATTACCTCTGGGGGAGCTGCTCCAAATGTCGTGCCAGACTTTGCGGAAGTTTATTACTATGTAAGGCATCCTGACCCTTCGCAGGTTAATATGATTTTTGAAAGGGTTGTTCAGACTGCGGAAGGTGCGGCACTAGGTACTGATACTGATATGGAATTTGAAGTCATACACGGTATTTACAACATATTGCCTAATGTTTCTTTGCAGACGGCGATCCACGCAAATCTCTCCAGAGTCGGAGGCGTTGATTATAACGCTGAGGAAAAAGAGTTTGCTGAAAAGCTTCGCAGCGCGCTGCCTGTGGATTCTCCTCCAATTACGGAAGCTAATAATGTACGGCCGATGGTAATCGATGAACGAGGTGGAGGGGGTTCAACAGACGTTGCTGATGTTAGCTGGGCTGTGGCTACCGGAGGAATGCGGGCTGCAACTTGGGTACCAGGCACTTCTTCCCATTCTTGGCAGGCCGTCGCCGCTGGTGGCACCTCTATTGGGAATAAAGGCATGCTCGTCGCTGCGAAAACACTAGCCATGACCGCTGTTGATCTTTTCATGAATCCAATATTATTGGGTAATGCAGTAAGTGAGCATCAGGGTCGATTGCCGGAAGATTGGGTATATGAGCCATTATTGGGAGATCGCCCGCCACCGCTTGATTATAGGTTGCCGGCTGGTCTCGGAAATTAAGCTATCGTTTCCTAATTTGGTGCTGTAATACAGTAATTTATTCCAGTAGGAGGGCAACTGTATTACCGTGATATTCGATGAAGATTTGTTTTGCGCATTGCTTTTAATAGGAATATGCTGACATTAATAAAATAGGGTAGTTAAGTAGAAAGATTAAGACGCCATCGTGAGCGATGCTAACGTAAATAATAAGAGATATAGAGGAGTATGAGATGTCCATCGGGAATAAATCGTTAACTGGGTTTGATCGCAGAACTTTTATGAAAAATGCCGGTGTTGCTGCTTTGGCGGGTGCTGGAGGTGTTGCTACCATTTCCCAATCAGCTTCTGCGCAAGAATCCTCAATAAGTATTCCGAGGCTTGCTGGCGGCAAATATGATTTCGATACGCCCTATAACCGAGTGGGCTCGGATTGTGCTCGCTGGGATTCGCCTCCTCTGCGTTACCCAGAAGGAACTTTTAAATACGGCATGGGCGTGGCGTCGATGGATTTCGAGTGTGCCCCATGCATAACTGAGGCATTACAAGATAGGGTTAAGCACCATAACTGGGGATATTTAAGTTCAACAGAGGGGCTGCGTAACGGTATTCTTCGTTGGAATGGTGAACACCATGGTTTAGACCTTAGTCCCGATGCCGTAACTATTTCTGATGGCGTGTATCCTGGAATGATTGCTGCGATGCGTGCATTTGTGCCTAGAGGAAATAAATTGCTCCTTTCGACTCCGGCGTACTCTGGTTTTTACAGTATGGCTAGAGCTGCTAACGTCGAGATTGTTGACAGTGAGATGGAGTATAAGAACGGACGTTACGAAATTAACTGGGAAGATTTGGAAGCAAAAATGACTCCCGACGTGCGGGCAATGATCGTGTGTAATCCACAGAACCCGACTGGTAACGTTTGGACAGAAGAAGAATTATTACGTGTTGGAAGACTTTGTCTCGAGCATAATATCATCGTTCTCTCAGATGAGATTCATGCTGACGTGATTAGATCTGGTTACAAGTTTACCCCTTTTGGTCGTCTTCCAGATGAAGCCGTGGTTAACAACAGTCTTACGTTTACCGCGATTAGTAAGACATTTAACCTAGCTGGAATGAAGAACGCTTATTATTATTCTAAGAGTCCTATTATGTTGGGCCGTGTTAATAAGCATCATCGTGCAGAGCTAAGCACTCTGGGGGTCGTTGCAAACGAGGCGGCTTATAATGAGGGCTGGGATTGGTTTCAGCAAGCCAACTCTTACATGGACGAAAATCACACCTATATCGAGAATTATGTTAAGCAAAATATGCCGACTGTAGGTTACGTTCGAAACGAAGGTACTTACATGACGTTCCTCGATTTCACCAAAACGATGGAGACGATTGGGGCGAAAGAACAACATCGTGCTCACGATAAGGCGAGCCCAGAGCATTATTTCCAAGACTGGCTGGTTCATAATTCAGGTGTATACCTGAACCCAGGTTCAGACTATGGTTCTGGAGGGGCCGGGCACATGCGAATGAATATCGCTTCTTCTAGACTAGTAATTCGCGACGTTCTAGAAGCAATGGCTGGTGCTGTTAATAAGGCTTGATATAAATTTTGCAAATAAAAGGAATTTGATTATTAGGTAAAAGGGAGTATTTGTTGTACTACCTCTTAAAATAATAAAAGGCAGTGTTACTTTAGCAGTAACGCTGCCTTTTCTTTATACGACAGCTCAATATAATGATCGATGAAATTCATTTCGCCAACATTAGTTTTGTATCTGAACTGATTAAAAACAAAGATATCTCCCCAGTCGAGTTGACGGAATATATGCTCCGGCGTATTGAAAAACTCGATACTAGATTAAACAGTTATGCGACAGTTTGTGCTGACTACGCTATCGATAGTGCTAGAGAAGCAGAAAGTGAAATTATGACTGGAAATTATCGTGGGATACTTCATGGAATACCCCTAGCGGTTAAGGATCTTTGTTATACATTAGGTATTCGGACTATGGGTGGATTAAAAGTTAGGCGTAATTTTATTCCTGACTTCGATGCAACAGTAGTTGAGAAGTTACGTCTCGCCGGAGCAATTTTGCTAGGGAAGGCCGCTCTAACTGAAGGAGCATTGTCTGGCTATAATCCGGAATTTGATATACCGCTGAACCCGTGGGGAGAAAAGCTTTGGTCTGGAGTATCGTCCTCTGGGTCGGGTGTAGCGACGGCAGCGGGGCTATGCTTTGGTGCTTTAGGAACCGATACTGGAGGTTCTATTCGTTATCCTTCTATGGCGAATGGAGTAGTAGGTTTAAAACCGACTTATGGCAGGGTTTCTCGCTACGGGGTTATGGAACTCGCTGGTTCTTTAGATCATATAGGGCCAATGGCTCGCAGTGTAAAGGATGTGGCAATAATGTTTGAAGCAATAGCCGGTAAAGACGAGCTGGACTTGACTACAATTAATGAAAAAGCTCCTTCGATATTAACTAAACTTTCAGGAGATATTTCTAATCTATCTATAGGAGTTGACCGGGCTTACATGGAGCTAGGTACAGACACTGGATTAATAAATGCAATAAACATCGCCATCGATACTTTTGTGGAAATGGGAGCAACCATCGTTGATATACAGATGCCGAGTTCGGATCCGGAGCAGTTGAGGAATTTGTGGTTGCCTATTACTGGTTTTGAGGCCGCTAAAGCGCATGCTGATACGTTCCCTTCACGAGCTTGCGACTATGGAGCGTATTTGAAGAGTGTTCTTGAATTAGGTGTCTCTATGGATGAATCCGATTATCAAGTCGCAATGCAAGAAAGATCGGAATATGTAATGCATTTTGAGTCAGAATTAAGTAAAGCAGATGCAGTGATTTGCCCCGCAGGGGGATTTGTTTTTGAAGTAGATAAGTTCGCCCAATATGGTGATAAAGGCGCTATGCGGGAAGTAATCGGGAAATTTCAAGGTCAATTTACTATCCCCGCAGATCTTGCTGGAACGCCCGCCCTCGTAGTGCCTTGCGGATTTTCAGATGACGGGCGCCCTTATACTTTTCAATTGTTAGGATCAAAACTTTCTGAAGAAAAATTGTGTATGCTTGGCCACGCTTACGAGCAGCGATTCTCTTGGAGCTCGGTCCATCCGAATCTTTAGATCACATAGTGCGTAATTTAGTTAACTAAAGGTAATTTGAAAAATGACGGAATATATTCCACCAAAAGTCTGGAAATGGGACGCTCCTAGTGGTGGCAAATTTGAAAGTATTAATCGGCCCACATCAGGCGCGATTTCTACGACTGAGTTGCCTGTCGGAAAACACCCGATTCAACTATATTCGCTAGCGACGCCTAACGGTATTAAGGTTACTGTGCTTCTGGAAGAGCTATTAGAGCTTGGGTATAAGGGGGCTGAATATGATGCCTTTCAAATTAGGATAAGTGAAGGCGAACAATTTGGGAGTGGTTTTGTGAATTTGAATCCAAATTCCAAAATCCCAGCACTACTTGACCTCTCGACAGAGTCTCCAACAAGAGTTTTCGAATCTGGCGCAATTCTTGTGTATCTTGCGGAGAAATTTGGTGCATTCATACCCAATGATAGTGCGGTTAGGGCAGAATGTTTTTCTTGGTTGATGTGGCAAATGGGCTCCGCTCCGTTTTTAGGCGGCGGCTTTGGCCATTTTTATTTTTACGCTCCCGAACGTTTACAATATCCGATTGATCGGTATGCAATGGAAGTGAAGCGGCAATTAGATGTTTTGGATAAGAACCTAGCTAATAGACGATACCTTTGTGGTGACGAATATAATATCGCTGATATAGCAAATTACGCGTGGTATGGAGGTTTGGTACTTCATAATATTTATAAGGCCGCAGAATTTCTCGAGGTATCGAGTTATAAAAATGTCGTAAGATGGGCTAAGGAAATAGAAGAAAGACCAGCGGTTCAGCGTGGAAGACGGGTAAACCGAACCTGGGGGCCTGAGGAGTCGAGACTAAAGGAGAGGCATAGCGCTAGCGACTTTAATTAATACGGGAGATATACCAATATTTCTAGACTTTTTTAGAGGTTGTTAGTAATACTAATACATTAATCAATAACTACTAATACGAAGGGGTTAGTATGAATACTAGGAAACATCAATTTATAATTGCGGTTTTAGCGCTTATTTCGCCGGCGCTTGCTTTTTCGCAATTGTCCCAAATTCAACAGAAGGTTCGGGAAGTAATGGCGATGGATCATCGCAGCGAAGCTGAACTTGCAAGAGATGCGGATCGCGATCCAGTGAATGCCGTAGATTTTATGGGATTGGAAGCTGATATGACTGTTATCGAATTCATTCCGGCGGCTCAGGCGTACTACACAAAAATTCTTGGACCAGTTCTCAGGGACAATGGTCATCTCATGGCCATCGACACCGAAGGAACTTTCGATCGATGGGGAGATTGGATTGAGATGCCAGAGATGGGCATGGTTCACCCGGTACCGATTGACAATCAGTTCAATCGAGACGAAGGGCGTTACATGCCTGGTGAATTAAACTTTGGTGTTCCGGATGGTACCGTAGACAAATTTTTGTATATTCGCGAATACCATAATTTTAACGCGGAGGATAAGGCTCGCATTAACGCAAAAGCTTTTGACTCTCTCAAGTCTGGTGGCGAGTATGTAATTATTGACCATACAAAACGTCACATGGAATCAAACAACGGTGCTAATGGTCGAAGAGAAGATCCAGTATCTGTGATCCATGAAGTGCAGAGAGCCGGTTTTGTTTTAGATAGAGTGTCGGATATGTTTGCGAAGGAAAGCGATGATCTTTCGCTAGAAGTTGGTCAAATCCCGAACATGACCGATAGATTCTTTTTGGTTTTTAGAAAGCCATAGTAAATATAATCAAAAAGCCTTGATGAGTTATATACATCAAGGCTTTTTGATTCTGAAATTCCGCGATTACGTTTTTCGTATGTTCCTAATTTTCTAAATCAATGGTAGAGGGAATATGAAGCGAAGAAATTTTATTAAATCTACAGCGGCAGTGTCCTTGCTCTTTAGGCCTAGTATTCTTTTGTCCCAATCTTTTGATTTGATCATTAGGAGTGGTCGAGTAATCGACCCGTCGTTAAATCTAGATATCATTGCGGATGTGGGTGTTACCGGGGGCCGAATATCAGCTATAAGCTCTGAGATAGATGTCACCGCTGAACAAGAAATCGATGCTCTAGATAAAATTGTGGTTCCTGGATTACTAGATATTCATGCGCACTATGCTCAGGATTCGGAAGGCCCACACATTTGTTTGTCAGATGGTGTCACTGGGTGGGTAGACGCCGGCTCAGCGGGTGCAGACAATGTAGACGAAATAATTGCGGTGGCTCGGTCGGCACCCCAAGAGGCTCGTATACTCCTTAATATTGGAAGGAAGGGCGTAATTTCGGAAGGTGACACTGCAGATATGTCATTAGCGAATGTCGAGGTGGCTAAAGCGGCTATCGCAAGGAACCTTGATTATATAGTTGGGGTTAAAGCTCGTATGACAGAAGGGGTGACAGCTAATGATCTAGTTGTTATTCGTCGTGCTCAGGAGGTGGCTAGTTACTTTAATTTGCCGCTTATGATACACATGGGCCAATCTTCTTCGCCGATGGCGACACTTGTAGCGGAATTGAAACCAGGTGATGTAGTAACCCACATGTATGCTCCTCCCCCTAATGCCATCATAGATGATAATGGAGAAATCTTCCCCAAAATACTAGAAGCGAGGCGACGAGGAATTTGGTTCGATGTTGCGAATGGGCGCGTTGATCATCTTCGCTGGAATACTTTTGATGCAATTATGGGGACAGGCTTTTGGCCTGACACTATTTCAACGGATGGGTTTTCGACAAGTAGAAGCGCCCCGGGTGTTCGAAATTATCCTAATATAATGTCTAAGTTTTTAAATTTTGGTATGAATTTAAATGCGGTGGTCGCTGCATCTACAATGAACCCCTCAAGAATTTTTCCTTTTTTAAGAGATAAAGGGACTCTAAATATTGGTGCGCCTGCAGATATTGCGATTCTTGAATTGCGTCGAGGGAATTTTGACTTTATTGATAATTACGAAAATGTTAGACCTGGAACTATGAGATTATTTCCTTTTGAGACAATTCTTGATGGAAAAATAGCGCCTAGAGTTTAATTCTTCATTAGTTAATGCGAGGGAATTGGAATGCCATTTCTTTCTAGAAAAATGGGGAGAAGGATTGGGGTAAGCGCCTTCATCTTTTATATTTTTTTAGTGTTTTTATTTGAAACGCTTCTTGGTGTAGGTCAGCCGGAGTATGGTAGTACAATGACACTTACTTCCTTCGATGAGAATGGAGAGGCTATAAATCGAGTAGTGGCTCGCCTAGAAAGAGATGGCGAAATTTATGTCGCAGTAAATCATTGGCCGCGAGCTTGGGCAAGAAGGATTGAGGATAATCCTAATGTACAATTATCTTATCTAGGGAAAACCGAGGATTATAGCGCAGTACTTTTATATGGATCTCAGCATGATCGAGCAAATATCGATTTTTCCGTGCCATTTTCATTTAAAGTCTTGACCGGATTTCCACCGAGATATTTTTTCCGTTTCGACCCGTTAGATAATTCGGAATCCGTTAGTGCGATACAGTTAACCCCTTCGGTGAATTGTCAGTCGAATAGTGATATAGATTTTATCTGTGGGCTAATTAATCCGGAGGACCTATATCGCGTACCGGAATCGGATTGGGTTATTGCCTCGGGTAGAATTTCCGACTCTGAGGGACCAATTTACGCCGTCAATGTTTTAACTTACCAGGCTCAAGAAATATTCCCAGATAATGCTCTAGCATCAAATTTCGATCAGCAGACTTATAGAGATTGCCCGGGACAAAACACAGTATTTCAACCTCATGGATTAACTATTCGAGAGGGAGCTGAGGACACCCATGATTTATATGTTGTGGGCCATGGGGCTCGAGAAGCTATAGAGGTTTTTAATTTAGATGTTAGCAACGGTGTTCCTGCTTTGAGTTGGAAAGGATGTATTCCAGCCCCAGAGGGTACTCGGAGAATAAATTCAATTACAGCGCTGCCAAACGGGTTCCTGGGTGCTACAAATTTTGACACTTCGGGCGGTGAATTATGGGAATGGCACCCGTCAACCAATTGGCTAGAGGTTGCTGGTTCGGAAATGTTGGGGCCCAATGGTTTAGTATCTTCTATTGATGGAGAGTGGTATTACATTGGGGGATGGAGTGATCGTGCGGTAGTGCGACTTTCTAGGGGTAAAGATCCAGTTGTAATGGACTACATTTCTGTGGGCTTTAACGTGGATAATGTTCGTTGGGGAGAAGATGGTCGGATCATCGCTGCCGGGCATATTACTAGATGTCCAGACCAAAACCCGTGCGAACTATCAGCAGTTCGCGTTGCCAAAGTAAATCCGAATAATTTTAACATTGATCAGCTCATTGATTATAAAGGGAACGATTTTTTTGAGCTGGGAACGGTAGCTATAGATGTCGCTGATGAAATTTGGGTCGGCGGTATTTACGGTAGCTATGGCATTGCGAGATTTCCACAATAGCTATTCGATCATTGGGAATTTAGGTACAAACTAACGAATCGGTGGCTCAAAGAATGGCTCTAGATCTCCATCGTTAGTTTGTCCTGAATTCAAGCCCCTTTCTAGGACTACATCCGGTGTAATGTGCAAATCTTATTTCCGGCCGGATCCTTTAGATAAGCCAGATACATTTTCATCTCACTCCCTTCTCGCACTCCTGGAGGATCTTCGACAGCTTCCCCGCCGTTTGCCAGTCCAGCTGCATGCCATTCATCACATTCTTCTGGTGTTTTAGCGGCAAAACCTATAGTGCTGCCGTTGCCACTACTTGCGGATTCACCGTTTAATGGTTTAGTTATCGCAAAAAGACCTGAATCTGTGCGGTAGAATACTCTTCCTGTATCGTCCATAAATCCAGGCTCTATTCCTAACGCCCCTAGTGTAGCGTCATAAAACTTCTTAGCTTTTTCGGTGTCATCGGCACCAACAACAATATGACTAAACAAAATAGTTACCCCTTAATTATTTGTTTTTATTTAGAGTATTAACTTTATCATAATAGGCTTACGATGGGCTTAAAATTATTTTCGTGCTTGAGCTATTAATAAATAGTATCTGCGAATTATTCTTCTGAAAATATCTATTTTCTCTAATGTATAAAACTTTTTGTGCTCTTCCTAAAGTTTGTTATTGTTAAGTAGTAGTCCTAAATATTATCGAGATCAAAAATGAGAATACTAATAATATATTCCCAGCTCTTAGGTTTGGCAGCGTTAGTCCCGGCGGTGGTGATCTCAACACTTTGGCTGAATGCGCGTGGTGCCGATGGCCCGTCTGTTATTTTTCGTGGCGGGATCTTCACGACAGGTCAACTTTATCAAGGTCGGGAGCCAGATTGGAGCTTTACTGATAATGTTAGATTGGTCGAATTGCAACTTAATGCGACTCAAGATTCAAGAACAACCTTTATTATCGAGAGTAATGGAAGAATTTTTGTTACCTGCGATTATATGGGGAGTCCACTAGGGCGGTTTTGGAAGAAATGGGCGGTGGTAGCGGCTGAGGGGGATGGTGCGGCTGAACTTAGAATTGGTGATACTCGATATGAGCGCACACTTAGGCGCATTACAAATGGGCCTGAACTAGACTGGGTGATCGAAAGTAAAACTGAAAAGTATCGTTCTTTTATCAACCATGAACTTATTGATAACGGAGAGATTTGGGTGTTCGAGATTGCGCCTAGAGCATAATTTTGCGCAGTCAGATCCATCGTATAACGAGGTTGCAACTTTATTCCCTCTTGATAATGGAGTGAATTTTTTTACGCCAAAAGGCATGATTTTGATGTTAAT
>JAQWTK010000025.1 GCA_029242705.1 Gammaproteobacteria bacterium
ATGTTAATTTAATGGCGCTCGTTGCGAACCGCGAACCAGTTTACCTGGGCGTGCACCGGTTGGTTTTCCATCGAGATAAATGATTTCGCCATTTACTATCGTCGCTACATATCCTTCAGCGTATTGCATTAGTCGCCTTCCTGCGGCTGGCAAATCATAGTGGACTTCGGGCTTATGCAACTTCATATTTTTTAAATCAATAACATTAATATCAGCTTTGTAACCAGGAGCAATTATTCCGCGGTCATATAAGCCAACCGCGCGCGCTGTGTCTTGACAATGTGCTTTGATAACCCATTGCAGGGTTAATTTTTCACCTCTAGTACGATCTCTTACCCAGTGAGTTAGCATATGAGTAGTAAAACTTCCGTCGCAGATGCTCCCACAGTGAGCACCTCCATCTCCTAAGCCGAGAATGGTATTTGGATGTTCCATCATTTTTTTTGCGGGCTCCAAAGTTCCCTCACCATAATTTAGGAAAGTATAGTAGATCATATTTTTTCCATCGTCCTGGGTGAGAATTTCAAGGCACAACATTAAAGGGTGGATTCCTCTTTTTTCGGCAAGTGCTGCAATGCTGGTGGATGGTAGTGGTTCGTAATTGGGTTCGTCTTCGAAAGCATACATGTCGTGGTAGCGAGAGTGTACCTGTCTGAGGAAAGGATTATTTTCAAGCTGAGGCTTCTCTGATAGCAGTTTTTCTTTGAAAGCAGGGTCCTTTAATTTCTTTAATTTTTCTTTAAGTGTTAAGTGTTCAATACTTTGAAAGGATGGGTGAGCGCTGAATGGATTATTCGTTAGTTCCAACCCAAATAAAACTCCAACCGGTCGACCGCAAACCTGAGCTTTGAGATCAATCCCTTCTTTATTAGCCTCCTCTATGGTGTTAAGGATATTGCGCCATCCATCGGTTACACGATGATGTTGAGCCACGGAAACAGATAAAGGCCGGTTTGACTGTTTTACCATCTCTTTTAGTATTTCAAATTCACCCTCACTTCCTTTAAAGTCTGTAACAACTTGCATTACACCCGACCCGGCTGCTTGTACTCCTTTTGCAATGCCCACTAACTCATCTAATTCCGCAGTTAACGTTGGGGTCGGTTGTCCGTCAGCAGTTTGATGATTAAGTGTGCGGGAAGTAGAAAAGCCCAAAGCACCTGCTGAAATCGCCTCACTAGTCAGTGCGGCCATTGTATTTATGTCTTCCTTCGTGGCCGGCTCCCTATTAGCTCCACGATCGCCCATTACATAGACTCGTAAAGGGCCATGGGGAATCTGTGCGGCAAAATCGATGTCAAATTTGCGCTTAGACAAGCTATCTAAATATTCAGGGAAGGTCTCCCAATTCCAGGGCAATCCCTCAGAAAGGACAGGGTGAGGAATATCTTCAACTCCTTCCATTAAAGAGATTAGACGTTCTTTATCGGTTGGGCGGCAGGGAGCAAATCCGACGCCGCAATTACCCATAACAGCTGTTGTAACGCCGTGATTAGATGAGGGCGTTAGTTCCTCACCCCAAGTTACTTGACCATCATAATGCGTGTGTATGTCAACAAATCCTGGAGTAACCTGAAAATTTGAGGCTTCTATTTCGTTATGAGCTCTCTCGATAATTTTACCGACTTCAACTATCGTGCCATCACGAATAGCGACATCTCCACGAAAGGGTTCTTTGCCTTTCCCGTCCACGATTAAGCCGTTCTTGATAAGTAGATCGAACATCCGGTCGCCGAAACTAAATTGTTAGCTGTAAGTTCATGGGCTAGTCTGGAGCCGAAAATTCGTCGGCAAAGACTAAGCCGCCTTCCGTGTTATCAGTCCTAAGGTGGATGATTTCTTGATACTCCGGAGAGTCATACCAACCTTCTAGCGCTTGCCGACTTGGAAATTCTAATACGACGGTGATCTCTCCCGGATCTCCCTCAACAGGGGTGCTTCCCGGGCCAGCTACTAGAATTTTTCCTTCATGCGCTGCAATTGTAGTGCCCACAGCGCCTAAATATTGATTGTATCCGTCTTGATCTACTACGTCGTAATTTGCAATAAGATAGCTTGCCATATTGTGAGCCTTTTGATCTCCAGTTCAAAGAATCCAAGAATATCAGGGTTTCACTTAACATCGGAGAAATATAATTAAATTAGCGTTGAATTATTTTTTGAATTAAGACATCAAGGATCCCTAATAATCTGTAACAATTATATAGTTAGTAGTTTTATTTATTGGCCAATAATAAAAATGCTTCATTTTACTATAAGGCGGAGGGCTGGGAGTTCTTTCTTTATTAATTAAATAGCAATATGCTCCCGCCTCAGTAATAAACTCATGGAGGCTAAAGCTTGGGTGCCGAAGATATTGCTATCACCTTAGCCACTGCCGCATTTTTTATGGCAGTTGTGGCTTATATTTCTTATCGCAAAACATTGGGCGAGGTTAGCACCCAGGATGGCTATTTCTTGGCTGGGCGAGGATTATCTGCTGTTTTTATAGCGGGCTCTCTGCTTCTGACTAACTTGTCTGCCGCGCAGCTAATTGGCCTAAACGGATCAGCATACGGCTTTAACTTAAGTAGCATGGGTTGGGAAGTAACCGCTGCCATTGCCACTGTAGCAATGGCTTTCATATTTCTGCCTCGTTATCTAGCTGGAGCTTTTACGACTTTGCCGCAGTTTCTCCGTGATCGGTTTGATGACGGGCTTCAACGCATGACCGTCATCCTATTTATGGTAGGTTATGGTCTAGTTACGATACCAGGGGTTCTCTATTCCGGGTCAATTGCAGTACTTCAACTTTTCGATATCCCCAGTCTTTTATCGGTGACTTACAGTCAAGGGTTGGTGATTACAATAGTCACTATTGGTTGCCTTGGTGCTATGTACGCGATATTTGGAGGGCTGCGTGCGGTGGCGGTTTCTGACACGTTAAATGGGGTCGGTTTACTGATTGTCGGCATAGCAGTGCCGATCCTGGGTCTCTCTACTCTTGGGGAAGGTAGCGTCAAATCGGGTTTTGAAATTATTATGACTTCCGAGACTCACAAGCTTAATGCAATAGGTTCCGTTGACGATCCAACACCTTTCGCCACGCTTTTTACAGGTATGATATTTGCCAACCTGTTTTATTGGTGCACTAATCAGTACGTCATTCAAAGGACACTTGCAGCTAGAAATCTCGCTGAAGGTCAAAAAGGAGTGTTGTTCTCGGGATTCTTCAAAGTTTTGGTCCCATTTTTAATGATGATTCCAGGAGTCATTGCGTTTCATTTATATGGTGAAGGGATGGAGTCAATTGACCTTGCTTATCCGGCATTAATTAGAGACGTACTGCCTATCTATGCCACGGGATTTTTTCTGGCTGTATTATTAGGTGCTGTTTTCAGTTCTTTTAATTCGTTGATAAACAGCGCAGCGACTCTCTTTTGTTTGGATATTTATGCCCCATGGAAAAACGATTCTGTGAGCGATAGTGAAATGGTGCGAGTTGCTAAGTTAGCGAGCTTATCAATAGCGCTTTTCTCTTTTGTTGTCGCCCCATTGTTACAGTATGCGCCGGAAGGCCTATGGCAAATAATGAGAATATTTACCGGGTTTTACAACATCCCTGTTATAGCAATAGTTATAATTGGATTGTTTGCTGGGCATGTTCCTGCTTTAGGTCCTAAGATTGTGATCGTCTTTCATATTATTGCATATGGATTACTTCAATTTATCTTAGGTGATCATATTGATATTCACTTTATACATTTGTACGCAATCCTTTTCTTTACAGAAATTTGGATTATGTTATTGGTAGGCCATTTTTTCCCTAGAGAAGAAACATGGACATTTCATAAGAAAGAGTTGGTGGATTTAACACCATGGAGATTTGCGGTTCCTTGCGCAGCAACATTATTATCATGCGTTGTCGGCGTCTATCTGCTTTTTTCACCCGTAGGGTTGGTGAATGGATTAAGCGCACTATTTTCTCCATTAATTATTTTACTATTTTTTGTGAATTGTATTATTTGGTATTTATATTCAAGAAATTAACAGGTTTTTAGCCTGTAAGATGAATATGTATTGAGGAGTAGTTAAGCTCGTATGTCTAAAAAATTTTATGATGAAAATTCTGCTGATCTTGTAGCAAGAATTAATGATCTAACAGGTCACCAGGATGAGATTTTCAATTTTTTAATTATTGGTAGTGGCATGATTGGGCGGGAGCATATGCGAGTCGCTACACTATTAGGAGGAGCCAGAGTACACGGAATATATGATACCTGCGAAGAAAGTATGGATTTCGCCGAAGCAGAATTTAAGAAATACAGTGAAGAAGAGCTCGTGCGCTACGAATCTCTTGTAAGCGGCTGCATGGATCCAAAAATTGACGTAATCTTAATCTGCACACCGAATTTTACTCATTATGAAGTTCTAAGTAATGTTGCTAGGTCGGGCAAACCTTTGTTTGTTGAAAAACCGATGGCAACATCGTTGAAAGATGGGGCGGAGATTTTGAAATTCAGTGACGATTATCCAGCGTTTGTTCAGATAGGTATGCAGTACAGGTTTAAGGCCCAATATTTGGATGCCTTCCATGAAGTAAAAAAACTTAAATCGTTGGGAGATATTAAAACTATATCGATGAGCGAATACCGCCCTCCCTTTTTAGATAAAGTAAAGCAATGGAATAAATTTAACGAATTTTCTGGTGGAACGTTTGTTGAAAAATGTTGCCACTATTTTGATTTGATTAATTTGATGGCTGATTCTCCCGCTCTGAATGTTTACGCAAGTGGAGGAAGAGCGGTTAATTTCCTTGATTTTGAATACAAAGGGCGAAAGTCAGATATTGATGATCACGGGTTTGTTATTATCAACTATAGTAATGGCATTCGAGCTAATTTTACTCTCAATATGTTCTCCAATGAATTTTATGAAGAGTTAGTTGTAACGGGAGAAAGAGGTCGGCTAGTAGCCTCGGAAAATGCGAGTATTGACAAGAGAAAGAAATCAAGGTCGGCTATAACGGTTGAGGTGCTGGGGCATCCATATTATGAAGAATATGAGATTGGCTATCCGGAGCATGTTGAAAAAAGCGGTCATCATGGCGCGACTTTTTTCGAGCAAGCAGCATTGATAAACAAACTACAAAATAAGAACGAAGATGCCGCAACTCCGAAGCAAGGATTAGAGGCTATGTTGATAGCTGGTGCGGCACAAAAATCTCTTATAGAGAATAAGGTAATAAATATCTCTGAATATGCAAAGCAAAATGGGTTGGGCGATTTGCTTAGTGTTACTTAATGAGTTTGGTTGTATTACTGATTTGAATTTATGGATAAAGCTAAACGTACAATAGGAATTATATGATTGAGTCAATTTCAGTAGGGAAAATCAGTATGCCTTCGGTAGGGCTTGGTCTATGGAAAATCGATCAGGCCGATACAGCCCAAACGATTGTAGATGCAATAGAGCTGGGTTATCGTCACCTTGATAGTGCTGCTGATTATGGCAATGAATCTCAGGCGGGTGCAGGTATAAAAAAAGCTCTGGACTCTGGTCTTTGCTCTAGAGATGAGCTTTGGATTACATCTAAGCTTTGGAATACATTTCATCGACCAGAGCATGTAAAGCTCGCTTGTGAGAAATCTTTACGCGACTTAGGCGTTGATTGCCTCGATTTATATCTTATTCATTTTCCAATTTCGCTAAAGTATGTGGACTTTGCCGAACGTTATCCGCCCGAGTGGTTTTACGATCCAGATGTTGATGTGCCAAAAATGGAAATTGATCCGGTGCCGCTGAGTGAGACATGGAGTGCTATGGAAGGATTGGTGAGAGATGGATTGGTAAAAGAAATTGGAGTATGTAATTACAATACCGGATTATTGCATGACTTAATGGCTTATGCGGATATCAAGCCATCCATGCTGCAGATTGAGTCTCATCCATACTTGACGCAAGGCAGACTGATTAGGACTGCTTTAGATTATGGGCTGGCGGTTACTTCCTTTTCACCTCTTGGGGCTTTGTCATATTTGGCTTTAGAAATGGCAACAAAAAATGAATCCGTATTAACTGAAAATGTGATACGGGCTGCGGCGCAAAGAGTGGAAAGAACACCAGCACAAGTAGCACTTCGTTGGGCTATACAGAGAGGAACTGCAATTATTCCTAAAACTACACGGAAAGAACGACTTGTTGAAAATATTTCTCTGTATGATTTTCAGCTTAATAGTGAAGAAATGGCACAAATCTCTGCGCTTAATATTAACCGACGGTTTAATGATCCGGCAGTTTTTTGCGAGCAGGCTTTTAACAGATTTTACTCAATTTATGATTAGCGAAGAGTTCCCTTTAACAATTGAGGCGGATGTGCTTTGTAGCGATTTGCAAAGCACTGTAAATTGGATTCGTGCAAATAAGATTGAATTATTAAAGAAGCTAGAGATTCATGGGGCTCTACTACTGCGAGGTTTTCCTTTACACAGTGCGGAAGATTTTGATTCTTGTTTAAAAGCACTAAATTTAGAGAACTTCACTTATGCGGAATCGCTTTCAAATGCCGTAAGAAATAATAAGACAGAAAGAGTATTCACAGCTAACGAAGCCCCTCCTGACGTTGAAATCTTCTTGCATCATGAAATGGCCCAAACTCCAATTTATCCGACTAAATTAATATTCTTCTGTGAGAAAGCTAGTGAAGAAGGAGGGGCGACACCTTTATGTCAATCAGACAAATTACTCGATTTGTTAGTACAAAATATTCCAATGTTTGTTGGCGACTTAGAAAAAAAAGGAGTCCAATATAAAAATGTTATGCCGGCTAGCGCAGATTTAAAATCTGGACAGGGCAGATCTTGGCAAGACACACTGGGTGTTAACAGTCAGGAAGAAGCTGAAGTGCGACTTGCCTCTCTAGGATACGGTTGGGAGTGGTTAGATTGTCAAAATCTTAGGGTTACTACTCCCGTATTGTCGGCTATTCGGAAGCTGGCTAATGGAAGAAAGGTTTTTTTCAATCAACTAATAGCGGCTTATCGGGGATGGAAAGACTCTCGAAACGAAGGTAAAAATACTATTTTGTATGGAGACGGCACTAACATTCCCGATGCCGCGATGCAGGTAGTTTTTGAATTGAGTGAAAGTATTACGTTTGATCATAGGTGGCGGGAGGGAGACATAGTGCTTGTTGATAATTTCTTAGTGATGCATGGACGGCGCCCATATCAAGGCACAAGGAAGGTGTTAGCCTCTCTATCGCGGTAAAAAATTAAGCATAACAACGGCAAGTACGTTAATATTGATGGAGAGGGTAAATCCTCGCTAGAACAAAAGAATAACTTAATATTTTATGCAGTAAAGAGGAACTTTCCCGTGTCAATCCCTGAATCTATGCAAGGACGGCTGTCTATACCCCTGGTTGGGGCTCCTTTATTTATTATTTCTAATCCAGACCTAGTGATTGCGCAGTGTAAAGCTGGAGTAGTCGGTTCTTTCCCCGCGCTGAATGCAAGACCAGTTGAGGTTCTTGACCAGTGGCTCACAAGAATCAATGAAGAGTTGGATGCCTACAATCAGGCCAATCCAGATAATCCTGCTGCGCCGTATGCAGTAAACCAGATAGTTCATGGTTCTAATGATCGATTAATGCAAGATGTTGAATTATGTGTCAAGCATAAGGCGCCAGTTATCATTACTTCATTGGGAGCTAGACCTGAAGTATTTGATGCAATTCATTCTTATGGAGGAATCTGCTTGCACGACGTGATAAATAATAGATTTGCCCACAAAGCTATTGAGAAAGGAGCGGATGGGCTTATTTGCGTTGCCGCGGGTGCGGGAGGGCATGCCGGGACTTTATCGCCTATGGCATTCATTCAAGAAGTAAGGGAGTGGTTTGAGGGGCCAATTCTGCTGTCTGGAGCAATTGCAACGGGCGATGGTATCTTAGCAGCTCGTGCCATGGGCGCAGATCTTGCCTATATGGGATCCGCATTTATTGCGACTGAGGAGGCGAACGCCAATCCAGCTTATAAACAGGCACTGGTAGATTACGCGGCCTCTGATATTGTTTATACAAATTTGTTTACGGGTGTGCATGGGAATTATCTAAGGCCCTCTATAGAATCAGCGGGTTTAGATCCCGATAATCTGCCTCCAAGTGATCCTTCTAAGATGCAATTTGGATCTGGAGGGAGCGGTAAGTCAAAAGCTTGGAAAGATATTTGGGGTTGTGGCCAGGGTATCAATGCAATAAAGTCGGTGCATCCTACTGCTGATTTAGTTGAGCGACTAACAAATGAGTATCAGGAAGCCCAAAAAAGGGTGCTTGCCGCATAGATTTTTGCTCGAGCGACACTAAGACTATGCCTGATTATTACAGATAAAACCCACGCTAAGGCGGATTCATAGATAATTAAATGAAAAGAGATTAATCCAATGACTTATATAAAGAAAAAGATAAAGGTATTTTCTATTTCCATTTTCTGCTTGTTAATTTCACCTTTGCAGCTCTTAGCGCAAGATTTCGATAGTGTGGAAATTACAACTCATCACGTTAAAGATAATATTTATTATTTGGAAGGCAGTGGTGGGAATATTGGTGTAATCGTAGGAGAGGATGGTGTTCTTATAGTGGACGACCAGTTTGCGCCATTAACTAACAAGATTGAGGCTGCAATCACTGACCTGACTAAATTGCCAATAACTTTTGTCGTTAATTCGCATTTTCATTACGACCATACAGATGGTAACGAAAATCTTGGAAGGGCTGGTGCCTATATCGTAGCTCATGACAATGCACGGCGTCGGATGGAATCAACACAAGTTCTATCTTCAGGTCGAACGCAAGAGCGATACGATGAAGTAGGATTGCCTAAAATCACATTTTTTGATGCGATGCGTTTTTATTTTAACGATGAACCAATTGAATTAATCCATAACGGGCCAGGCCATACTGATGGAGATGTCCAAGTATATTTTCTCGAATCAAATGTAATTCATACTGGCGATATGTTTGTCCGCTATGTCTTGCCCTTTATCGATCAGAACAATGGCGGCTCTCTTGATGGAATGATTGAAGCAACCGATAGGCTTGCAAGTATCATTAATGATGAGA
>JAQWTK010000031.1 GCA_029242705.1 Gammaproteobacteria bacterium
GGGTAATTTAGCCAATTTGGCAACTTTTACATTTACACAAAATTCAATAACTGGTGGTCTACCAGCTGGAATGGGAAGTCAGTCGACAAGTAAAATTAGCTCAGTCGAAAGGAGTGCTTTAATCGCGTTATACAATTCAACTGATGGGGCTAACTGGACAGATAATATAGGCTGGTTGGGAGAGGCAGGTACTGAATGTAGTTGGTCCGGGGTAACTTGCGATTCTGGCTCAGTATTTTCACTTTCTTTAATGATCAATTCATTAACCGGCACCATTCCAAATGAGCTGGGTGATCTTGCAGGCTTAGCTATTCTGAACCTAAATGGTAATTCTCTCAGCGGGAGTATTCCAACTGAGCTTGGTAACCTGTCAAATCTTGAGGATCTGAATTTTTTTGGGAATTCTCTATCAGGCACTATTCCAAGTGAATTGGGGAGTCTGACAAAACTCCGTACGTTAAGCCTCAGTAGGAACTCATTAACTGGCCCCATTCCAATTGAGCTTGGAAACCTAACAAATCTTTTGAGTCTTGAACTTTCATATAACTCCCTCAGCGGCACTATTCCTAAAGAGCTGGGAAATCTGACAAACTTATATACTCTTTCTTTTGAGCGCAACTCCCTCAGCGGTAGCATTCCTTCTGAGCTGGGTAATCTGGCGAACTTGAACTGGTTGAATTTGAGCTACAATTTATTGACGGGGGGTATCCCGAAAGAGATAGGTAACTTGATAAACCTTTCTAAATTAAATCTTCGCGACAATAACCTGAGTGGAATTTTGCCAACAGAGTTAGAGAATCTCACAAAGATTACTAACTTTGACATTTGGGACGGGGAAAATTCATTCAGCGGCACAATTCCGGAAGTGTGGGAAAAACTGTCTAAATACCGAAAGTTTATCCATCATAATAACCATTTTGTTCGTGATGTGGACAACGATGGTATTGATGATGAAATAGACTCAGATTTGGCCGCTTCATCACCTGTTAAACAAATAACTACACCAGACTATTCTATTTCAATTCTTGGCAGCGGGAGAGTGGTCAACCTAGTATCTAATACAACCTATAAGGATAAGTTTAAGGATCTCACCTCTGGGACAAAGCCAACCCAGGGTGACATGCAAGCGATAACCAAAATACTGTATGCGCATTTTGAAGACGAATTTGACTATATCATGGTAAATAGCGGCTGCGTTGATAAACGGAAATGCATAAGTAAAGCAGAGACATACGGGACGCACTATTCCGTCAAGAATGACGTTAAAGGTATTGGTCGTGATCCTATAGATCTTTCCGCAGAATTTGGGTCAAGTGGTAAGTTAAAAGGGGCACTATACTTCCCTCATATGAATGGCGTAACCGAGGGGCCTTCACTTCACGAAATAATGCATTCATGGGGTAATGATTTCACAACATTCGATCAGTATCGTGGTAGCGCAGAACCGGGAGATACTGCTTTTACTTGTCCCGGCCATTGGGGCTGGAGTAATGTCGGTGGTCAATTGGGTGGGTGGAAACCGCACTCTCTGGAAACACTTAGTAATGGGAGTTATCAAGCTAAAGGCCCCGCCGTTCATTGGGACGATGGCAAAGATGCAAGTGACCCGCAATATCATTTTGGTAGTGTTGCCCAAGGCGATAATCTCGCACCGTATGGTAAATTTGAACTCTACTTGATGGGCCTTATTGGCGCTGATGAGGTTGGCCACGATATAAAGATAGCGCAAGATTTTGATTGGAAAGATCAAGCGAAGGGAATATTTAACGCTACCGCTATCTATACCCTACCCTTGGAAGAAATTATTGCTAAAGAAGGCCCCCGAGTTCCTTCAAGCAAAGATTCACAAAAAGATTTTCGTGCGATGCATGTCATCGTTTCTGACGAGCCACTAGAGTTGAATGAATGGGGCTATATTGACAAACAGGTTTATGATTTTCAACTTCAAGGTGATGATGGGAATAGGGATTATAATTTTTGGGAAGCCACTGAAGGGAAGGCCACGATGACCTATGATGGTGCTGGTGATTTTCTTAAGACCCAGGCTACTCTTAAGGCGCTAGTTAATCCCCCGGCCGTTTCAATTACTGGAGGCGACCGAACCATTGCTGATAGCGACAAGGTCACGGGCGAGTCGGTCAGTCTTACCGCCACCGCCTCCGATAGTGATGGAACAATTGCAAAGACCCAATGGTTAGTTGGTGGGGTTGAGGTGGCGGCTGGTCTAAGCGCGAGTGTTTCATTACCCAACGGATCCACAGTTGTTACTTTTAAAGCAACTGATGACGATGGTGCAAGTTCAACAACAACGGCAACGATTACTATAGAAGCTCCTGCCTATACCCCAACCGAGGAATGGCCCGCACCGTATAGTGGTGTGACACCTGACACATCTCTTGGATTGGCGTTTAATAATATCGGGATCTTTAATTCGAGCGATGCAACGATCTATGCCTGCCTACGGTTATTCACTAATGGGCTTGCAAGTTCATCTAACGGCATCAGTCAGTTTGATATAGGGTTAAAGGTAGTATCCCTCTCGGATTTGACTGTACAGATAACTAAATCGAGAGAGTTCAATACCATTGGTGCGCTCAACGAAAAGGTTCAGGCTCCTGACTGCAGTGGTATATTTGAAACAACGACAAGTTTATACACCGATATAATTCAAGCTAACAGTAGCGTCCTTGAAACGGTATGGAGCTTAATTGATCCAACTAATTTAATTCTGAAGCTGATAAGCTCTAAGGAGCTGACTGCTAATTAACCAGCCCTTCTTTATATTAGGGCTATCTAGCAGACCCCACCCCCGGGGCGCCCCCACTTTCCCAAGTAGGTTCCATCTGTGCGTATTACATATTACTCTGGACGAACGATCTGGTATCTCTGAGAACAAGACTATGAAACTACGCAACTCTACATTCCTTGCTCTGCTTATTTTCGGCTTCGCTCCGAGTGCTAATGGCCAAACTGGAATGACCGACGGCGATTGGCGTTACTTTGGCGGTGATAGTGGGAGTAGTAAGTATTCTTCCTTGGACCAAATCGGTGCCGAAAATTTTGCGCAATTAGAAATAAAGTGGCGTTGGCAATCCATAGACGCTCGTTTTGATCTTGAACAATTAAAATCTGAGTATCCGAATCTGCGGATTGAAAACGATGTGCCAGATGTCAGCATTAATGGTTTGAAATCGGCTCCGTTGGCGGTCGATGGTGTGCTTTATGTTTCGACGCCGTTGTATCAAGCAGCAGCTATCGATGCTCAGACTGGTGAAACGTTGTGGTCTTATGACCCTCGCAGCTATGCCTCAGGTATACCAACAATGATGTTGGGCTTTAGTAGCCGCGGTTTAGCTTATTGGTCTGACGGGGAAAGGTCACGAGTTGTGTGGGGTACTGGTGATGGTTACCTGGTCGAAGTTGACGCTCAAAGTGGTGAGGCCATTCGTGAGTTTGGTGAAGATGGGCGCGTCGATCTCATCGCGGGCATTCCAAGAGCGCGACGACAGGCTCCAATTAATTATTCTGTAACCTCAGCACCTATTATCGTCGATGATGTCATCATTGTAGGCGCGGCTATTTCCGATCAGCCCCGATACAAAGAAATGCCACCAGGCCATGTGCGTGGATTCGATGTACACACCGGGGAATTATTATGGACATCTCATACTATCCCTCAGGACGGAGAGTTCGGCAATGAAACTTGGGAAAACCGTTCATGGGAATACAGCGGTCATACTAATGTATGGACATTAATGAGTGCGGATAATGAAGAGGGGATTGTTTATTTGCCCGTAGGCGCGCCGACGAATGACAATTATGGGGGGCATCGCTTAGGAGATAATTTGTTCGGTAACAGCTTGGTTGCACTCGATGCAACAACTGGGGAGCGTATTTGGCATTTCCAGATGGTGCATCATGACCTCTGGGACTACGACCCACCGGCAGCACCAAATTTAGTTGATATAAACGTTAATGGCGAACCGATCAAAGCAGTAGCTCAGGTAACCAAGCATGGCTTCACTTTTGTTTTCGATCGACTTACCGGCAAGCCAGTCTGGCCAATTGAAGAAAGGCCGGTACCGGCATCTGATGTGCCAGGTGAAAGGGCGTCGCCAACGCAACCGTTTCCGACTAAGCCCCCACCTTTTGAGCCTCAAAAGTTAGGTGTGGAACAACTAATCGATTTCACCCCGGAGCTGCGGGAATCTGCAATAGCAATGCTAGAACAACATCGCTACGGCGATATTTTCACTCCGCCATCACTTCCTAGTGAGACGAGTTTTGGCACTATTCATGTGCCAGGCTATATCGGCGGTGCAAGTTGGATGGGTGCGGCTATTGACCCGGAAACAGGAATTATCTACATACCATCTGTGACAATTCCGAGTCGTTCCGGGCTCGCTATACCGCCGGAAGATGATGCCACTTTGAACTATGTACGCAATGTCACTACGAACTTGCGGCCAAGAGGGCTTCCTCTAATTAAACCTCCTTATGGTCGAATTACGGCTATTGATTTGAATGTTGGGGAGATTCTTTGGCAAGTTGCCAACGGCATGGGCTCTCCCTCAGTTCGAAATCATTCTGCCCTTGCGGGTGTAGATTTGCCTCCCTTGGGTAATGGATGGGATCAAGTCTTGGTTACTAAGACCTTGTTAATCTCTGCGCAGAGAACACCCAATGAGGACGGTAGTTATCCACTAGTAGCTCGAGATAAGTTGACTGGAGCGACTATTGCCGAGCTAGCATTACCAGCACAGCCTATTGGCCCTCCCGTAACTTATCTAAGTAACGGTCAGCAACAAATTGCTGTCACTATGCGTGGTACGCCACCGGAATTATTAGTGGTTGGGTTACCTTAACGCTTTTCTCTTTACTAAATCTTTACAAACACATGGTAGGCTTCCCCTTTTACGAAATTTGACTGTCATAGTGTCCAACGAAAAAATATTCATCGTCGAAGACGAGCCCTGTTCTGCGTTGGATCCCATATCCACAGCGCATATCGAAGATTTGATGTTCGACCTTAAATCTCGATATACCATTGTCATTGTTACTCATAACATGCAGCAAGCCTCTCGAGTTTCTGACTACACAGCATTTATGGAAATGGGAAATCTGATTGAATTCGATGAGTCCGAGCGGCTGTTTACACGCCCGAGCAATCAACGTACTGAAGATTATGTTTCTGGCCGATTTGGCTAAAGCGGGATAGAGAAATGTCACGACACTTGCAAAGAGACCTGGACCAGATCAAGAAAAATCTACTGCAGTTGGGAAGCCTTGTAGAAGCCGCTATCAAGAATGCTCTTATTGCTTTCAATGAATGCCGGCCAGAGCTGGCTCAAAATGTAATTGCTGAAGAAAAGCAAATTGATGAAAGAGAAGTTCTTATTGAAGAAGCCTGCCTGAAAACTCTCGTCTTGCATCAGCCCATGGCCATGGATTTGCGCTTCATGGTGGTGGTTTTAAAGGTGAACAACGATCTGGAAAGAATGGGGGATATAGCCGTTAGTATTGCTGAGCGCTCACTCTATCTCTCAAGTCAGGATCCGCTCCCCAGCCTGTTGAATCTCCTAAGCGATATGCCTGACAGAATCCAAGAAATGGTCAAGAAAAGTCTCAACGCCTTAGTCAGTCTGGACGTGGAGCTCGCTCGTAAAGTTATAGCAATGGACGACGAAGTAGACAGCATCAACCGCCAAATGTATGAAGCATTTCACGCTCAGGTTCAGCAAGACCCGGGCATCAGTAAGACCGCTTTGGGCATACTGTCTATCTCGCGTTATCTGGAACGAATCGCAGACCTTGCCACCAATATTGCGGAGGATGTGATATTCATGGAAGAAGGCGAAGTGGTCCGCCACCAGAATTCTTAATCGAGCCAGCAGAAGCTAAAACCAAGCTACAAGGCTAGCTTGCTACAGATTATCCCTTTGATTCGGTCTAGGAACAGATGCTATCAAGTTTCGAATCAGCGTTGGATGAGGTACAGAGTAGACGCACATAACTTCTTGATTTAATTGGTGGGCCCACCTGGATTCGAACCAGGGACCGACGGATTATGAGTCCGGCGCTCTAACCAGCTGAGCTATAGGCCCATTTCTTATCAGAGTAGTGCTCGCTCTGACTGTTGCTCCTTATTATCACTCTACCTCGAAAAAACTTCTAATTAAGTATTTGTCTATTAATTAACAGCTACGTTTCGTCTAAGAATGACTTCAAATGATCAGAACGTGTAGGGTGGCGTAATTTTCGCAAAGCCTTGGCTTCAATTTGTCGTATTCGCTCACGCGTTACATCGAACTGCTTTCCTACTTCTTCCAATGTATGGTCGGTATTCATATCTATACCGAATCGCATGCGAAGCACTTTTGCTTCTCTGGCTGTGAGTGATCCTAAAACATCTTTAGTAGCCTCGCGAAGCCCTTCATCAATTGATGAATCTACAGGTGAATCCACGGTGGCGTCTTCGATAAAGTCACCAAGATGTGAATCTTCATCATCTCCTATGGGTGTCTCCATAGAGATAGGCTCTTTCGCTATCTTCAGAACTCGTCGCACTTTGTCTTCCGACATTTCCATTCGTACCCCGAGCTCTTCGGGTGTAGGTTCTCGCCCTTTCTCATGAACCATCTGTCGTGAAATACGGTTGAGCTTATTGATTGTCTCTATCATGTGAACAGGTATACGTATAGTGCGCGCTTGGTCCGCGATCGACCTTGTAATCGCTTGACGAATCCACCACGTCGCATAGGTAGAGAACTTATAACCGCGTCGGTACTCAAATTTATCGACGGCCTTCATCAAGCCAATGTTACCTTCCTGTATGAGATCGAGGAATTGTAGGCCGCGGTTTGTATATTTCTTTGCAATTGAAATGACAAGCCTTAAATTGGCTTCGACCATTTCTTTTTTCGCTCGGCGGGATTTAGCTTCGCCGATAGACATTTGTCGATTAATGTCTTTTATTTCAGACACAGCAAGACCTGTTTCTTCCTGTAGGAGGCGAATCTTTTTCTGCGTCCTCAGTATTTCGGTCTTAACATTGTGGAGTAGTTCCGAATAGGCTTGCTTGGATTTAATGTGCTGGTTAATCCATTTCTCATCAATTTCGTGTCCAGGGAAAGTTTCAATAAAAATCTTTCTGGGCATCTTCGCGCTGCGAACAGCTAGATTTAGGGCCGCCCTCTCATGCCGGCGCAAGCGAGTTAGTACCGCTCTGACGTGGCTTAATAATGGATCAAATTGGCGAGGGGTAAGTTTGAAAGATTTAAATAACTCGCCGAGCTTCTCAAGTTCTGCCTTAGCTTTGGCATCGTTTCGTCCGCGCCGGCTAACACTAGAACTGGTGCGTTGATATTGCTTTAAGAGTTCCTTGAAACGAATTCGAGCTTCCTCGGGATCGGGGCCGACATTAGCTTCTTCGTCATCGTCTTCGTCATTATTTTCATTCAGCTTATCAGCAGTATTTGCTTGTGGTTGAGGAACTACTTGAGCCGCAGGGATAATTTCGTCAGTTGTATCGTCGAGATATCCCGAAATGATCTCATTAAGTCTGCGTTCTTCAGTTTCGACTAGGGCGTATTCATTAAGGACGTGCTCGACTGTTCCAGGGAAGTAAGCCATGGCCTTCATGAGTTCTCTAAGGCCTTCCTCTATTCGCTTGGCAATTACAATTTCACCTTCACGTGTAAGTAATTCAACGGTACCCATTTCTCGCATGTACATGCGAACCGGATCAGTTGTGCGACCGGCTTCATTTTCAACCGCGGCTAGCGCAGCAGCAGCTTCAGCCGCCGCGACCTCGTCAGCTCCTGAATCATTTTCTTCATTTAAGATCATAGTATCTACGTCAGGTGCCGTTTCAAACACCTTAATACCCATGTCATTAATCATCTGGATGATGTCTTCAACTTGATCTGGATCAGAAATAGATTCCGGCAGGTGATCATTTACCTCCGCATATGTCAGGTAGGTTTGTTCTTTGCCTTTAGCGATTAAAGCTTTAAGACTTGATTGAGGAGCGATAATGTCAGCCATGAATTCTCGCCTTATTTTTAGGTAGGGTTGCTAGTTTGGTGTACAAAAATCAGCCGAGCATTATAGCGGCGACTGTTAAGCTTGTACATTTATTTTGGCTTAGGCAAATATCAATAATTCAGCATACGCTCGGGTCTGCAGGCTTGAAATGCATAAATAGTAAAGATTCAGCTAATTTCGTTTTTATTCGAATAAACCTTTGTTCTAAGCTCGTTTTTTAGCGCTAATAGATTTATTTTATGAATTATATCGGACAATATATTGTCAATAATCTGAAGGAATTCTTCTTCTACACCTTCAATCGGGGTGATTTTTTCACTGTTTAGGAGTTGAGTTAGCTGCCCACCCAAGCTAGTCCCATAGCAATATCCGAGCATCGTGAAAGTATCTATCTCTGGGTTTTTTTGAACCATTTCGATTAGTGAGATTAATAATTTACGCCCCTCATCTTCGGCGGTGTAAAGAGGCTTCAGCTCCTGCTTTATTGAAAGCGCAATTTCGGGGTTACGTAATAACAACTCTATAGCTTTTAAACTTGCCGGTTTTCTATAACCAGAAAGATCATTCTTTCTTCGAGAAGGAGTTTCCCTTTTAGACCACCTGCGTCCGTAGTCTTCTGCAGGTTGTTGAGTGCTGGAATCCTTTATACTTGATTCGGGTTGCTTTGCAGTAAACAATTGATCTAGGGAATCGGCCGGCATACCTAGTAAGTCAGCTAGTCGGTCCAGCATTAACTTCGCGTAAATTCCTCGAGGGATTTGCTGAATGTATTTTTTCGCTAGGTTGCTGAGTCTGGCTTTGCCTTCGATCGAATTAGTATCGAGATCTTTTGACAATTTTTCAAAAAAGAAATCTTCTAAAGGCGTTGCAGAATTTACTTCGTCGAGGAACAAATCTTTTCCTATTGCACGAACATGGGTATCGGGGTCTGCTCCTGAAGGTAAGAATAAGAATTTTACTTGTCGTCCATCTTCCATTAATGGCAAAGTGGTTTCTAGAGCCCGCCAAGCCGCGGTATTTCCTGCATTATCTCCGTCGAAACAAAATATTATCTCCGACACTTGGCGAAACATTCTAGTTAAATGTACTGAGCTTGTCGCAGTTCCCAGTGTAGCAACGGCATTCCTTACACCCATTTGAGCCAGAGCTATAACATCCATATAACCTTCGACTAAAATTAATTTGTTAAATTTTTCTCCAGATTTTTTCAATTCGAATAAGCCATAAAGTTCTGACCCTTTATGGAAAACTGGCGTTTCCGGCGAGTTCATATATTTTGGCTTTTCATTACTCAAAACCCGCCCCCCAAATGCAACAGTGCGGCCTCGGCTGTCGCGAATTGGGAACATTATTCGGTCCCGAAAACGGTCATAGTAGCGATGATTATTAGACTTAGTGTGATCTTCTCTATGCTCTTTTTTGCTTGTTCTTTCAATTACTAATCCAGCACCTAATAATATTTTTTGCTTCTTTTCATCTGACCCTAGTGCGGATGTTAGATTTCCCCAACCAGGGGGAGCGTATCCGAGGCCAAACTCTTTGGCTATTTTCCCGCTTAGGCCTCGTTCTTTTAGATAATTTACGGCAGTTGCTTTGTTAGCATGGTTTCTAATCTGAAATTGATAGAATTTACTTGTGAGTTCGAGGGCTTCTATAAGGATATTATTCTGCGAACTTTTTTTAGCCTGGGCCTCTGATTCCTGACGAGGAACTTCAAGACCCGCATCTTTCGCTAAACTCTCTACAGCTTGTGGAAAGTCAGATTGGTCAAAATTTATTACGAAACCAATCGCATTGCCACCCGCACCGCAGCCAAAACAATAATAAAATTGACGGTCTTGATTTACACTAAATGACGGCGTTTTTTCTTGGTGGAAAGGGCAACAAGCGGTGTAATTATTACCTTGTTTTTTCAGTGAAACTCTTTTATCGATAACTTCGATAATATCGGTTCGATTTAAAAGATCATTGATAAATGATTGCGGAATTAAGCCAGCCATAAAGCTATTGGTTTGAGCTATTCATAATGAGTTTCAATTACTCTTATGCTACACGTGCTGATATAGAGTTCAAATGTTTTCGGATTGCTTTCGCCCTATCGCATGAATTGTTATCGTGCAAGACCAAGTTGGTCAGGGTCTTCAAAAAGCTCTAATTAGTGATTAAGGTAAGGATTAGGAAAGAACTGACTTTATTTTAGAGCTCACAATCGCCATGTCAGCTTTGCCAATAACTTGCGGTTTAATGATCCCCATTACTTTTCCCATATCTTGCATACTTTCAGCGCCAGAATCAGAAATCGCTTTGTCGATGATTTTGTCAAGTTCCTCTTCGGCAATTGGCTGAGGAAGAAAATCTTTTAGAACTTCTATCTCTTCCTTCTCTTGAGCGACGAGTTCATCTCGACCCGCAGCTTCAAACTGTCTGATTGACTCCCGCCGCTGTTTGATCATTTTATCTAAAATAGAAACAATCCGGGCATCGTCAGGATCTATACGTTCATCTATTTCTATCTTTTTAATTTCAGCGAGAGCTAAACGGATGGTGCCTAAACGCGCTTTTTCCTGTGCGCGTAAAGCCGTTTTCATGGCCTCGCTAATTTCTTTTTTTAGGGGACTTTCGGACATCTAGCAATTCCGAGTAAATTTTTATTAAACGAAGGTAGCGGATTTTAGATATCGTTCACAAGCCGCTGATTAGTAGAGGCGTTGGCTTTTTCGATTTTCGCGTTGTAGCTTTTTAAGATGCCTTTTCACTGCCGCAGCGGCTTTTCGCTTACGCACCGACGTTGGTTTTTCATAGAACTCCCTTTTGCGTACTTCGGCCAGAATACCCGCTTTTTCGCAGGATCGCTTAAACCGTCGTATGGCTATATCAAAAGGTTCATTCTCTTTCAGTTTAACTTGTGGCATTAAGGTACCTAATTATTCAAGTCAGGCCGTGTAATAAAACTCTTTTTCGTGTAATCACGCTTGAGTGATTGTGGCGAATAACAGAGGGGGGGTATCTTAATGCCCAAGCAGACGAATTGCAAAGCATTTAGTATGCCAAATCTAAGGAATACAGGCCTCAGCCATCCTGGTTATTGTTATAATTTGGGATCTATAGATTTTTTTGGCATGATTCGCATTAGGTTGGGCGTATTAGGGTGTAACTAATTGAAAGTATTAGGTATTGAAACTTCGTGTGATGAAACTGGAATTGCGATCTATGACAGCGAGCAAGGTTTACTTGGAGATGGTCTTTATAGCCAGATAGAAATCCATGCAAAATATGGTGGTGTCATCCCTGAGCTCGCTTCTAGGGACCATATTCGCAAAACTATTCCTCTGATTAATCAAGTCCTCACTGAGTCAAATCTTACTAGGCTTGATCTAGATGCAGTTGCTTATACGGCGGGCCCAGGATTGGTAGGCGCTTTGCTTGTAGGGGCCAGTATTGGTAGATCTCTTGCGATGGGTTTAGAAATCCCAGCGATAGGTGTGCATCACATGGAAGGTCATCTCCTGGCTCCAATGCTGGAGCCAGACCCGCCAGATTTCCCTTTTGTCGCCTTGCTAGTTTCTGGCGGTCATACCCAATTAGTGAAGGTTGAAGGTATAGGACGCTATGAACTCTTGGGGGAATCTCTCGATGATGCCGCAGGCGAGGCTTTCGACAAGGTTGGGAAAATGTTGGGGTTACCATATCCTGGAGGGCCACAGGTGGCGAGACTTGCTTTGAAGGGAGTAGCTAATGTATTTGAGTTTCCTCGCCCGATGGTAAATCGACCAGGTCTAGATTTTAGTTTTAGTGGCCTTAAGACTTCTGTGCGAAATAAAATACAAAAAGAATTAATTAATGGAAAACTGGACCCACAAACAGCCGCAGACATTGCTCGAGGGTTTGAAGATGCCGTGGTATCTACCTTGGCGATCAAATGTAAACGAGCGTTGGAGTTCACTGGTCTGTCTACGCTGATAATTGCTGGAGGTGTTAGTGCTAATTTACAACTTAGGAAGGTGTTAGAGGCTGCTGTGTTAGAAACACAAAGTCGCCTTTATTATGCGCAACCAAAATATTGCACAGATAATGGAGCTATGATTGCCTATGCAGGGGCTATGCGATTAATAGCGGGTGAGAGGACTGACCTTGAGATTGAGGTTAGGCCACGATGGTCACTAGAATCCCTAAGTACGATTTGATTATCAGAGGAGTAGTAATGGATATCGTATATATTCGCGAACTTGAAATCAGAACTATAATCGGTATTTATGACTGGGAACGAGAGCAAAAACAAGTAGTCAGTATTAGTTTAGAGATGGGTGCGAATATCAAACTTGGAGCGGAAAATGACTCTATTGAAAAAGCACTAGATTATAAAGCTGTAGCAAAAAGATTAATCCAGTTCGTTGAGGGGTCAGAATTTTTTCTAATCGAGACATTGGCTGAGAAGATTGCAGAAATTGTATTAAATGAATTTAACGTGCCATGGTTGAAATTACAATTGGGAAAACCCGGTGCTGTCACTGGATCAAAAGATGTGGGTGTTATAATAGAAAGAAGGTTAAATTAGATTTTCAGGAAGTGGAGTACGATGACCCTTTTAGTTCTTTCATTGGGTAGCAACATAGATGCATCTAAGAATGTAGTAAGTGCGATTACTGCTCTGAAGGAAAAATTTGGTGTTTTATCTATATCTAATATTTATGAAAGTGAGGCTTTAGGATTTTCAGGCGAAAACTTTTTGAATTTTGTTGCTTCGGTAGATACCAATTATTCACTTCAAGATATTTTTGATTATCTAAAAAAGCTCGAAACCTGCATGGGCAGAAACCGGGATGAGCTTAGGTTTTCTGATCGAACTATCGACGTTGATATACTGTTGTACGGTGATTCAGATGGTAAAGAATGTGGTTTAGAATTGCCGCGGCCTGAAATACTTTATAGTGCTTTCGTTTTGAGGCCACTGGCAGAGCTTCATCCCGACCTGAAGCATGCCAAGTGCGGTGTTAGTTATAAGCAGCTATGGAATCAATTCGATAGCGAAGACCAGAGGTTATGGCCAGCCAGTATAAATTTCTAACTATTTAAACTTTAGTGAGATAAGTCTGTCGATGGGTTTTTAAACTAAACTGCGCCCCCCATCAACCTTAATTACTTGTCCAGAGATATAATTTCCACTTTCAGCTAAAAAATAAACCATGTTAGCAATATCTTCGGGTTTTCCTAATCGCTGCAATGGTATCTTTGCGAGTAATTCTTTTTTAATTTTCTCGGTAGCTTCGCTATTGTCCTCTTCAAGATTTGGTGGCCACAGTATGGCCCCAGGGGAAACGCCATTTACCTTAATAGAATTCCCCAGTTCCAAGGCTAATGACTTTGTCATTGAGTTTAGTGCTGACTTAGCCATGCTGTAAATAGAGTGATCCCGCAATGTCTTGCCAACATGAGCATCGACAATGTTAATGATGCTTCCAGACCTAGAGCTTAGCTCGTCTTCAAGTGCTTGACATAAAAAGAAAGCTGCGCGGACATTTGAGTTAAATAATTTTTCCCAATCTGATTGCTTCAAATGTTTTATTGGTGTTGGATAAAACGTTGAGGCATTATTTACTAAGGCATCTATCCTGCCGAAGTAATCTAAGGCATTTTCAGAAAATCCCTCTATTTTATTTAACTCGTTGAAATCTGCTTGTATAAATGCAGCTGATTTTTCCCTTGCTTGGTTTAATTCTTCAGTAATTTTGGTTCCTTCTTCTATGGATTTATTTGCATGGATTAGGACGCGGTACCCTTTCGAATGAAAGGTGGTGGCGATACAAGCGCCGATCCTTTTTGCAGCACCGGTAATAAGAACAACTTTTGAATCAGTCATTAATCTCTCGAAATATCTTCAATCGCTTCTGCTATTAATTTGAGGCGATGAGACTTAATTAAATTTTTGGGATCTTGATTTGGATTTTCTTTTAGTAGTTTTTCAATCTCTAGCGAACAAATAAATTCTAATAAAAATTTTAGATATTCGCGTGGTCGATAGTTTTTTTCTTCAACGTCATTTCTTCCTAGTGCATCGGCTTCACATGCGATTAAGAATTTTTCTAAGCGTTCTGGTCTTCGAATTGCATCTAATGATTCAAGTAATGACAAAATAGTGTTAGCGTTCAATTCCTTTATGCGAAGAACCTTCGTATGATGTTCGCATACCAGTGCAGCAAGGCTTGAGTACTCTTTAGGGGGCCGCAGACGAGTTGTAATATTAGTTTGCAGTCTTAGACCTAAGGATTCATAACCATGATGGATTGGCCAATTCGATTTTTCTGTTATAGCTTTTCCGACACTATGGATTAACGTTGCATATCGAATTGTCTTGTCTTCCGTTAATTTAGAGACTTTCGCCAGGCACACTAACGCGTGTAATCCTGTGTCAATTTCAAGATAATAGCTTTCCTGTTGTGGCACACCGAATAAATTATTCACCTCTGGAAGTATCGCGTTTAAAGCTCCACATTCTCTCAGTAAAGCTATAAACACTGAGGGTGAAGATGTTCCGAGAGCTAATTCTAACTCTTGCCATATTCTTTCGGCACTAAGTGTGTCTAACTGGCCGCTGTTGGAAATAGTTTTCATTAAGTCCATGGTTGCATCGGCGATTGAAAATCCTAAATGTGAAAATTTAGCGGCAAATCTTGCGACTCGTATTACACGAAGGGGATCCTCGCTGAATGCTTCTGATACATGCCTAAGTGTTTTGCTTTTAATGTCGTCTCTGCCACCATACGGATCAATTAGCTCACCGTTTTTATCTTCAGCAATCGCATTTATGGTTAAATCACGGCGCCGTAAATCTTCTTCAAGAGTGACCTTAGGAGATGAGTTTATTTTGAAACCCGTATGCCCTAGGGCAGTTTTCGTTTCTGTCCGCGCTAGAGCATATTCTTGTTTCGTCTCTGGGTGTAGGAAAACAGGAAATCCTTTGCCAACTTGAACATAGCCTAAAGATAGAAGCTCTTCGGCGGTTGACCCAACTACTACCCAATCCTTATCTTTTACTGCAATATTTAGCAGCTTGTCGCGAATTGCTCCACCAACCAGATATGTTTTCATAATAAAACTTTAAATATTTACCGTTAAATAATTTTCAGGAAATTATTTAGAAATTGAATAGCGCTGATAATCTTCTAGTCGCATGAGCGTTAGTTCCCGGCCCCATACATAACCTGTATCGAGGGCGTGTACTCTGCTTTTGCCAGTCTTGCCTTCTATAGCAGCCCAATGACCGAAGAGGATCATCGCCTTGTCGGAAATTTTTTCATATTCGTACCAAGGTTTAAACCCTTTCGGTGTTGAGCATAGTCCACCTTTGATGTCTAGTTTCAAATTTCCTAAGTCATCGCAAAATCTTACCCGTGTTAAATAATTAGTTATGGTTCGAAGTCTTGACTGGCCTTGGAGTTTATCATGCCAACGATTTGGGTGGTCGCCATACATATTTTTTAAGAATTTACGATAATCTTTCCCCTGTAACGCTAGCTCAACTTCTGCCGCGAGTTTTAAAGTCTTTTTAATTGACCATGTTGGTGCAACTCCAGCATGAACCATTAAAAAATCTTCGAGGCCGTTTTTCGTGTCTATACAATCGAGATGAACTAAAGGTTTTTTCCGTAGCCAATCACAAAGCTTATCGCAGTCTTCGGATTTTAATAGTTTTGAGAGGGTATTTTTAGTTCCCTCTGGGGCACAATCTTCGTTAATGGCCAAAAAATGCAGATCGTGATTGCCAAGAACAATGCTTACCGAATCATCTATGTCTCTTAAGAAACGCAATGTTTCTAGAGAATTTGATCCACGATTTACTAGATCGCCTACACACCAAAGTTTGTCCCTATCTGGAGAGAAATTTACTTTTTTAAGTAGTTTTTTTAGAGCTTTGTAACAGCCTTGTATGTCTCCGACCGCGTATGTACTCATAAATAGAGTATCGCCCCATAAAAATTACATTATAACACTCTATTGATTGATCATTCTGGGTGATTTTTCTAGTGGATTGTGCGAGGAATTGAAAGAAAAAATAAAGGTATCCGAACCTTGAACTTCTCGCCTGAGGGAAGTTGCATTTCATAACTACCGTGCATTTTCCCAAATTCGGTCTCAATTATCGCGCCGCTCGTATAATTAAAAGAAGAATCTGGCGGTATTTCTGGTTTTTGGCCAACGACGCCTTCGCCGACAACTTCTTGGATCTTATTATTATCGTCTTCTATGTGCCAGTGGCGATTAAGCAATTTAACGGTTTGTGCCCCTTTATTTCTAATTTCAATAGAGTAAGCAAAAATATAGCGACCTTCGCTGGGATTAGACTGCTCGGATAGGTAGCTCGTGGTTACATGAATTTCTATTGTGGAACCAAGATTTTCCATTTTTAACCTGAAATTGCGTCGCTAATGATCACGTAGTCGTTAAGACTTAAATTCTCTGGCCGTAAGTTTGTATCAATGGGCAAACCTTCTAGAATCGAATTCGAGACAACGGTTTTCAAGCTGTTTTTCAATATTTTTCTTCGTTGGTTGAAGGCCGTACGTATAACATTTTGTAAACAACTTGGATCCTTAGCTTTTACTGGGAGTTTTTGGTGAGGTTTTAAACGTACGATTGCAGAAACAACTTTAGGTTTTGGTGTAAAAGAAGAAGAGGGGATATTAAACAAGTGTTCTACTTCGCAATAATATTGAGCCATTAGGCTGAGTCGGCCATAATTTTTATCCCCTACAGTCGAAGACATCCTCTGAATAACTTCAAGTTGTAGCATAAAAATCATATCTGCTATAAGGAGGTGGTTTTTTAGGAGATGAAAGATTACGGGTGTAGAAATATTATATGGAAGATTACCTACAATTCTAAGCGTCTTTTCTTTTTTTGAAAGCAGCGCTAAATCAAATTTTAGGATATCTTTCTGGAAGACTTGAAAATTTTTGGAATTACCAAACTTATCGCCTATGAATTTTGCAAGATCCTGGTCTATCTCGACACAATCCAGCTTAGCGCCGGACTTAAAAAGCGGGTTTGTTAGCGCTCCGTAACCCGGACCTATTTCCACGATGTGGTGTTCTTTGCAAGGAGATATTGCATCAATTATTTTTTCGATTGCATTTTCATCATGCAGGAAATTCTGGCCAAATCTCTTGCGTGGCTGGTGAGTTAGGCCGTTAGCTAACTTAATAAATGAGCTTTCTCTTTTCATTTAGCTTCCAATGCGCAACCATCTCATTCGCTGTTGAAATGGCATTGTACAAACTCCCCGTCTCTATTTTTCCGGATCCTGCCATATCAAGGGCAGTTCCATGGTCTACTGAGGTTCTAATGATGGGCAAGCCTAAAGTGATATTACTGGCATTACCAAATCCCTTAAACTTAAGAACTGGAAGCCCTTGATCGTGATACATAGAAAGAACCACATCGGCAGAATTGAGGTATTTTTCCGTGAATAAAGTATCTGCCGGAAGTGGCCCAACTAGCTCTATTCCCTCTTCTCGTAGAGTTGTTATTACAGGTTCTATTATTTCGATTTCTTCGCGGCCCAAATACCCGTTTTCGCCAGCATGTGGATTCAAGCCGCACACCAATATCCTTGGGTTCTCAATGCCAAATTTTGTAATTAAATCGATATGAATTATTTTTATTACATCACTTAAAAGTTCTTTATCAATTGATTTGGGTACCTCCGATAAAGGAAGGTGAGTGGTCGCAAGAGCAACGCGCAAACCTTCTGTAGCCAGCATCATTACGGTGAGCTTCGTCTTGCAATATTCAGCTAGGAATTCTGTATGCCCTGTAAAAGCATATCCTGCCTCATTGATAATCTCTTTCTGAACAGGACCAGTTACCATAGCGTCTAGATCAGCGTTTGACACTTTATCAACGGCGACTCGTAGCGTCTCCAAAACATAAGGACTATTATCTTTATCTAATTCGCCGGGGGTCACATTGGCTTTCGTGTCAACTTGGATTATAGACAGCTCTCCGGGGGTGCTGGGGGCGGAATTGTTCTTGGCCAAGTATGGTTTTAATTTAAGAGGTATGCCTAGCTTTGTGGCTCTGTCCGCCAACACCGATTGGTCAGCAATAACTACAAGCTCAGTGTCTTTAGGCGGACATTGCGAAATAATTGCGCAAAGGTCAGGGCCTATTCCCGCTGGTTCCCCAGGTGTGATAGCGATTCGATTCGTCACGTGTCATTATCCGGTAAGCCTTTATTCAAGCATTTCAACAAAAGCTTTTTCTCGAATTTCAATCATCCAATTTTGCAATTCTAAGTCAAATTTACGATTGCGGAGCATGTTTTCTGCCTGGGATCGTGAGTATTCGCGACTTAGATCAGTTTCTCGTCTGCCAAGCACCTCGGCTATGTGCCAACCTGTTGAAGTCTTGAAAGCTTCGCTTAAGGTATTTTCTTCCAAGTCATTAATCACTAATTCGAATTCTTGTGGCATCCCACCTTCGTTTATCCAATCTAGATCCCCTCCTGCGACAACTGAAGTAGCATCATCTGAATTTTGTCTAGCAATTACGGCAAAGTCTTCCCCTTCTAAAATGCGTGTCCGTAGTTCTTCAATTTCTGTAATCGTCTGCTCTTCATTACGAATTTCATTTGGTGAGAGCATAATGTGTCGTATATTTGTTTGGTTAACTATTTGTTCTGTGCCGCCTCGTTTACCGGCGAGGAAGATGAGATGATATCCGTTTCCAGCTTCAATCGGACCTTCTATTTCACCTTCTTCCATATCAGCAACGATAGAGGAAAATAGATTTGGTAGTTGGTCGATCTTACGCCACCCAAACTCGGTTGCGTCAATTTGAAAGGCTCTAGACTGCTGGGCTGCCGCACGAACTTCTAAAAGGCTTTCGCCTTCTTCTACTTGTGTTACTAGATCTGCAGCGTACTTTAGTTTCGCGTCCTTTTCACCAGCGGAATCTGTGGTTGAGACCGAAACTAACATATGATCAATAAAAAACTCCGGGGCCATGATATCTCGACCCATTTCTGAATTCAGGAAGTTATCTATTTCTTGATCCGTTATAGTTATTCTGCGATTGACCATACCGCGTTGTAACTCTTGGATCATCATTTGGCTGCGTACTTGATTACGAGTTTCTATGTATACACCACTACTTTCTAGTGCGCTCACATAATCGTCAAAAGACATATTGCTACTTTCTGCCATGTTCATTAGTACACGATTAATTGTGTCATCATCGTATCGAATACTTACTTGTTCAGCCATTTGCAGTTGAATATTTTCGATTATAAGAGCCTCAAGTATATCTGATTTTAATTCGTCTTCGGCTGGCAGCGGTTGGCCATCACGCGCAGCTGCTTGCCGGATATCATTGATACGGGTATCTAACTCACTTTGAAGCACGACATCCTCATCGACTAGCGCTATTACTCGATCCAGCAGCATCCGCTGTCCATTGACAGGCCCACTAATTAATAGTGATGCCATCACGACCAATAAATTGGTTCGCAACAATGACAATTGTACTAAAGCTTTAAATGCCATAATCATTTTCTCTAAACCCCCAGATTCCTTCACTTAACAGGTTGCTCAAACCTCCGCCGGTGAGGTTGCCAAATCCATTTAAAGTGAATTGGACAAAAATACCACGATCGGGTTCGATATTAGGAAGAAACAATTCGTCTTCGTCAACCCATTCTCGTCCAATTAGTCTTATTGTAGTGCAACAGTTTGACCACTCTATACCGATAAAACTCTCTAGATTGCG
>JAQWTK010000058.1 GCA_029242705.1 Gammaproteobacteria bacterium
TGCATGTCCGCAACCCCGGGCCCGAATAGGGTATCGCCTTCATGCCTAAAGGTTTTAAACGGACTCGTTGACGGGAAAACAGTATCCGTGTGCCCCATCAGTAAAAGTTTAGTACCGGAGCCTATTCTACTGGCAAGCAGGTGGTCTGTTACGTCAATACTATAATCTGAGCCAGGGCAGCTAGGCATCTCGATCAAATCACCTGGTAAATATGAGGTGCTAAAGCCAAGGGCCTGCAGTTTGACATTAAAAATTTGTGTGACTTTATCTACACCTTCTTTATTTAACGTGCCAGAATTTATGTTGGTAATTTGCTCCAACAGTTCTAGCATTTCCTGCTCCTGTGAATCTACCCACGAAACCAGCTCTATTTCTGCGGCTGTTAAAGCGGGCTCAATGTCTTCAGCACTAAGGCTGACGACAGGTGCTGGCAACATCGAAAACAGTAAAGAACATGTAAAATATTTTTTCACGAATTTAGTTTTAGTTATTTCACGTTAGTTAGGGGGTGAATCTACTTTTAGAATACGTTTGCTAATTCGCCAACCATTTGTTGTTTTTTGCCAACTGTTTAAATAATACCCAGAACTTCGAATATAAGCGGCGTTATTTTTTTTGGTTTGGTGCGTAATAAGAGCCATATTTTCTGTAACCGCTGTAGTCTCGTTCAAATCCAGAAATACTATTCCAGAAAAATGATGACGAGATTGTCTATCGGCGAGTCGTCCTTCATGTGAAGTCTTCGCATAGTTATAAATAGCTTCCCTTCCTTTGATTGTCGCTGTATTTATAGTCTCGCCGTTTACTTCTCTTTCTAGTATCCCATCTTCTGTAAAGAGTTCAGCAAAACCAGCCGAATCTTTTGAGTCCCACCTATAGGAATATTGCGTCAAAACGTCGGTGATAGCGGCGCGATTGATTAAATCAGAGATATCGTCCGCATATGCGCCGGAGGGGATGCATAGGCCGTAAAGAACCATCAACCAGTTAATTATCGGAGAAGTTCGAATTAGTTTATTTGATTTTCTCATGAAATATTACTCCTGATTTGCGCTGACAGCATACAGGCAAGTGGTCTACTAGACAAAATAGTTAGCCTAAATAAGAAATTCCAGCTTCTTGCCACATGTTTGCCGTCGCTCATACTTAATGTGTTGTTTCTGAACTACTTTCTGTCGTAGGGGAATAGCGAAAAACGAGTTAAATCGGGGGGCTATTAGTCATATAAAACTCTTCCGGGATCTATCTAATTGAAAAGAAAGGCTCAGAATTCTTGGTGCGCAGCTCTACTAACTATATACTCAAAAATAGTCTCTAGAATTAAAGACGTAGTAAATAAATAAGAATGATAAGATCTGCGTCAAGACGACAGCTAACCTAAATAGGAGCTACACTTATGTCCATTCTCACGATTTTCAATCTCGTTATTTTTGCCTCACTGCTTAGTTTCCTTTATCAACTTTCTAAGAAAAAGATAGACCTCTCGAAGCTAGTATTGTTTGGATTGTTAATTGGCACCGCCTTTGGTGCATATCTGCAGATATTTTTTGGGAGTGATCACCAGGTCTCTCGAGAAACAATTGAATGGACGAATATTGTTGCGAACTCCTTTGTTAATTTACTAAGGATGATCATCATCCCTCTTATTCTAGTAACGATGGTCGCCGCGGTATTAAAGGTCGAGGAAATAAAATCCTTAGGCAAGATAGGTGGTTCGGTAGTGGCTATATTGGTATTCACCACTATGATTGCTGCTCTTGTTGGAGTCTTTATGGCTTCTGTCTCAGGGCTAGATGCTACGGAATTTAACCTGGGTGATAGAGAAGCAGCTCGAGCGGAGATTCTGGAATCTAGGCAAGAGAGTTTGGCAGATTTGAGCATCCCCGAATTGTTAACGAGTATGGTTTCTACGAATATTTTTAGAGATCTCAGTCAATCTAGGAGTATTTCTATAATAGCTGTTGTTATTTTCGGTTTATTTCTTGGTATAGCGGCTTTATTGGTTGGCCAAGAGGATAAAACTCATGGTGAGCGTATACGCAGTTTTATAGATACTACGCAAGCTGTTGTTATGAGATTAGTTAAAATTATTATGAATTTAACACCTTATGGGGTGTTGGCTCTCATGACCAGAGTTATGTCCACCTCAGATATAGATGCCATATTAACGCTGGTAAATTTTGTCGTAGCTTCTTACATCGCGATCGCGATCATGTTTGCAATCCATACCTTAATGATCATTTTTTTGGGAGCCAACGTTCGATCTTATTTTAATAAAGTTTGGCCAGTGTTGACTTTTGCTTTCGTTACGCGGAGTTCAGCGGCAACGATACCGCTGACCATTAGAGCGCAAATAGAGGAGCTAAAAATTCCGGCACCTATTGCAAATATTGCCGCTTCTTTCGGGGCAACAATTGGGCAAAATGGTTGTGCTGGGGTATATCCTGCTATGTTAGCAATTATGGTGGCGCCTAGTGTTGGAGTGGAGGTAGATTTAGCATTTATCGCTTACTTGATTTTGGTTGTCGCAATTAGTTCTTTTGGGATTGCTGGGGTAGGCGGGGGCGCAACAAATGCGGCTCTAGTTGTATTGCCGCTTATGGGGCTGCCTGTTACTGTAGCAGCTCTGCTTATCACGGTAGAGCCTCTTATAGATATGGCTCGTACAGCTTTAAACGTTAATGGCTCCATTACAACGGGAATGATTACTTCGCGTATTTTGGGAGGAAAAACCGAGGAGACTGAACCCTCAATTAGCGATTCGCCCCTACAAGAAAGCTAGTATGCAAGCAGATTTTTAATTTTTAAAAATACGTAGAATTACGAGGTACGCAAATGAATATATTGAAAAAAATAGGTATGGTTTCAGGCCTTTTTCTTGCCAGTATCGCGGTTTTTTCTGTGACTGCCGCACAAGAAATTACCAGAAATAATGAGGGACGCTATTTTTACACGAGCATAACGATTCCCCCTGGTGCTGAAACAATGTACCTCAGTGGCTCAGGTGCCCAGCCAAAAGAAGATGGGTCTTGGGGTGATATGAGGCAGCAGACAATTGATACCTTTTCTCGGTTCAAAGAAACCCTTGAAGATCAAGGTTGGTCAATGGGCGATATTGTTCAAGTTAGAGCTTTTGCTGTGGCTGGAGAAGACGGGTTAGATTTTGCAGGTTTCAATTCGGGTTACTCGGAATTTTTTGGTACTAGTGATAATCCAAATAAACCGGTGAGGTCTTTTGTTGAAATTAAAGATTTGGTTGTTGAGGGCTGGCTCGTAGAAATAGAAATTAGAGCAGCAAGAATGCCCTAAAATACAGTTTAGAAAACGGGATTATCTCTCTTCATGACTTATTTTTTCGGTCATAGGGCCGAATGGCATTTATTTGCTAACTTTTTTTTAGGTTTGACCATTTCGTTCCCATTGTGCGCGCAGACCACCCTAGATTTAGATGAATTTAATGCCGCATACTTTCAATATGGAGAAATGAAACAAGCAAATCCTGAAGTTGCTAAGGAAGCAGCCCGTCGTGCCTATGAGCTAGGTAAGGAGCTGTTTGGCGCTGAAACTGAACGCAGCGCAATGCTCGCCATTAATTATGCGACTATGCTTGAGAATGAGAGTGACACTCGAATTTACTTGGATGAGGCTGTAACCACTTATCAGTCAATCTTTGGGTTTGGTTCGGAGGAAATGATTGATCCATTAATGCGGCTTGGAAGGGCTTTGGGTGATCAAAGCCAATGGGATCTATCAGAAGAGTATTATAATCGGGCTCTAGAATTATCTCGTCTACATTTGGGTCTTGGTTCGGATAAAGTGGGCGTAATAGAATTAGAGCTAGGCGCGCTTAAATTGCGTGTCGGAGCATTAGATAGGGCATGGGCTCATTTGCAGGAAGCAAAGAAAGTATTGAGTACCCACACTGACTTAGCTTCCAGAAGTGGTTTAAATCGGGCCAATTTATTAATTGGCGAATACCATTTGGCTCGACAAGATTTTCGCCGTGCGATTAGCCCTTTACTTACTTCCCTAAAAGAATTTAATCGGTATCCTAGTGCTGATATTACGGTTCGTAACCATATCGCGTTAATTAAAGCTTACGAGAACCTACAAGAATCTGAGAGGGCAACGCCACATTGCTTGGCTATCGGTTCGACTAGGCGCCTCATAGTAGATGAAAATTTAAGGCCGGTGTTTAAGGTTCCTCTGTATGACATTAATTTGGAAAATACTATCCGTGTAAATTTCACCGTAAATGCTGAAGGTTATGTAACTGATCCGCATATCTTTAGTGATATAGAAGACGAAGCACTAAGAAAAACCGTCACAAATACAATACTAAGCTTTCGTTTTGCGCCAAGATTCGTTGAAGGTAATTTTGTAGACAGCCCGGATCAGTATTATGATTTTCGTTAGCTCAATTTTCACCGCCGGAGACAATTGATGAAAAAGACTACACCTATTGCTATTTGTCTTTTATTTTTAGTCAGCAATAAAGGAATTTCGCAGCCAGAGTTTGACGTTTTCGAGAAAAGTATCGCTGAACTTCAGCAAGCGTTGGAGGAAGGCGTTACTACTTCTGTTGACTTGGTCGAACAGTATCTAGAAAGAATTTCTGCGTACGACAAGCAAGGTCCCAAATTGAATAGCATAGTGCGGATCAATAAGAGTGCACTGCAAAGAGCGGTTGAATTAGATCAAGAGAGAATTCGTAGTGGTCCACGTACGGAATTACATGGAATACCAATATTGGTAAAAGATAATTACAACACTACGAATATGCCCACTACTGGTTCCTCAATCGCTCTAGCAAACTTTGTCCCCAATCGGGCTTCGACTCAGGTAGAAAAATTGCTCGAAGCTGGAGCTATTATCATTGCTAAAACAAACCTTCATGAATATGCCTATGGTATTACCAGTATTTCTTCGCTAGTTGGCCAAACTAGGAATCCATATGATTATCGTCGCGTGCCAGGCGGTTCAAGCGGTGGAACTGGTGCTGCAGTGGCAGCCTCTTTTGGCGCTATTGGATTAGGGTCTGACACTTGCGGTTCTATTCGCATACCGTCGGCATTTAACAATTTAGTCGGTTTGCGGCCCAGCAAAGGGTTGTCGAGCATCTTCGGCATTATGCCACTTTCACATTCACAAGATACGGGTGGGCCGCTAGCTCGAACGGTCGAGGACTTAGCCATAGTCCTGGATTTAACGGTTGGCTACGACTCGGAAGATCAAGCGACTGAAATAATGCAATCGATACCGCGTCCTGAGTTTGTTTCAAATTTGCTTTCAGTAGATTTAAGTAAATTACGTTTTGGTAAGATGACTTCATTTTTTGATAACGCCAGCAACGCAACTGAGGAGGCTGTAGATGAAGCGCTCGATTGGTACGAGTCCCAGGGGGCGGAGATAATCGAAGTTACTATCCCTGATCTTGCTGAATTAGTCGCTGCATCGCGCCTTATTGGTTTCGAGTTTCGTTCAGACCTTAACCAATATTTAGAGATGTTTGGTTCTGAGGAAATAGCAAGCCTTTCAACCATAGTTGAGTTGGGTCTTTATCATGAAGCAGTGCAAGGCAGGTTAGACCAGAGTTTATCGACTGAATTTGAAGAGTCAGATTATCTTGCTGCAGTAAGAGAGCGAGAAACCTTAAGAGAAGTCATAGAAGAGCTGTTTGAAGCTCATAATTTAGACGCTTTGGTGTATCCCACGATCGCTCAAACTCCCGTTTTTATTGGCGAAGAACAATCAGGCAATAACTGCTCGATGGCAGCTCATTCAGGAATGCCCGCGATTTCGTTCCCAGCAGGGTTTACCCAGAGTGGATTACCTATAGGTATGGAACTTTTAGGAAAACATTTTCAAGATGCAAAGCTTTTAGCTATGGTGAGACCTTATGAGGAGGCTAATAATCATAGAAGAGCTCCCTCTGTGACTCCAGCATTAGTTGGTGGGTTGGCCCCTGAAGAAGAAATTTTAGAGTTAGTAGTTAATCAAAGCGGAGTTAGATTGGCAGCTGATTTTTCCTATAGCGCTGTCACTAACTTGTTAAAATTTGAGGTTATTGTCTACTCGATTGACAGTGATGAAATTCACGGTCTTACGTTAAGTATGATGGAGCCGGAAGGGCGAGTTGGTCCAGCTATCGTGAATTTATTAGGTCCAGAAACGGATTACGCCGAGGGTGAATATTTCATGAGCGATGAATTTCGAGTAGCTTTTCATGATAATCGGATTTATCTGCGGATTTTTGGAGACATGTTTCCTGTCTCCGGCGAATTGATTTTATTGGAATAGTTAAGATGTCTTGATTGGTTGTTAGCAGAGCTTCTATTTAATCATCTCTAAAACTCTTGACTTGAGCTCTTCTACTAACAAGGGTTCTTCTAGAGTTATCACTTCTTGATTTTCGCCGACTAAAACACCTGCGGCAACATCACTATCGCTTTTGATAACGGAAGACAATTTTTTTATTGTTGGAGGAATGGAAGACACTGACTGGATGTCTGTTACCGGCCTATTATCCACCGTATAAACAATGCGTCGTCCATTTTGTTCCTGAACAATAAAGTGACCCTGGGACCATCCGATTAAAGGGGTTATAAGGTTACGATTTATGGATTCTACAAAATAAATACCTTGCTCTCCCTCCACTGGAATTAGCAAGCCATTGACCTCGACAACTTCATTGCCTATCGAACCTCCCGCGAATTTTAGCTCAATAGTATTCGCTCCATAACTGCCTTTAATAACTTCTAAAATCGAAAAAGTGACATAGGTATTGATAATACCCGAGTTGGGTTCTCGGCGTGATTCTCGCAGTAGTACTTCGCCTTCGAAAACTAGCTCGGCTTTTATTGCTATCTGGTCGATATCCATCTTGAGTACGGTTGTTGCAAAGAGTGATTTCGAATTAGCTAATATTGATAATATTAAGATTTTTGATAAAAATTTAAGTAAAGAATTCATTACGTTTCGTGAATTAAAGTAGTTAATAGAAATTTATAGTTTGTGTTAGATAATGTGTTAGAACGTTGGCTGATCAACGGGTAAAAGTACCACGGGGACCATTTCGCTGTATTGAAACCAATCCCCGTCAATTCT
>JAQWTK010000073.1 GCA_029242705.1 Gammaproteobacteria bacterium
TTCTCTATAATGGAGCTAAAGCAATCCAGCCTCTTCCATACGTGCAGCCCTCAGCATTATAGGCAATGAGTAGTTACCTTCATGGCAGGCGTACTCATAAAGTTTTAACCCAGCCCGCATCCTCTGCAAAGGAATCTCGGCTGTCCACGGTTGAGTATAAATATTGGGGTCCGTTATCGTATATCGAAAAAGAATCTCATTTTCATCTAATCTCGTATAAGTTTCTTTAACCTCAAAAGCATTAGAGGATCGCAATGGCGTAATAGATTGCTCAGGGCGAAAATTACGAGTATGCACTACTAGAGAGTCGCCATCATAATACCCCATCGAATCTCCCATCCATTTTTCTCCCTGATCTGCTTTAAAGTCACTATCGATACGAATGATTCGAACCAAACTAAAATACTCTGAAAGGATCACAACATAGTTTTTATTCTGAACAATTTGAACATTTCTAACAGGATTATCACCTGCAGGGTTCCCTAGCTCATGGTCAACCCCGCCAAAAATATAGATCAAAGGTAACTGTCCTCCGGGCGTTAAACAGCGGTCAAGCGCAGTCATCCCTTCCGGCCCATCGAACCTACCCTTGCCCTCTTCTCGCCAAATTTGATGAATATCTTTCCCGCCAGCTTTCCACGGTATACGACCAGTTTCTGGTTGAATAATGAATGACGTACGGATTTGCCCATCAATTTGAGCGAGCTCTATGGGCATAATTTCAAAATTACCATCTGCCTGATTATTTAACCTAGCCCCACTAGCTGGCGCTGGCCGGTTAGGATCAATCGGGGCTTTTCTCTGTATATCAATGGCAATCGCCCTTTCTCGCAAAATTGCAGCCTCCTTAGCGGAGTAAACACTCTTATTGCCGAGGCTGAGAGGTCTTTCTAGAGGTGTTTGAAACGGGTTTGTCCATAAGCCCTGTAAATTAGGATGCCCATATTCTGTTAAATCAGGCGAAATTTCTTGTGCATTCAATAAGCTAGCTGGAATGATTAGCAATGCCCAGAAATAAGGCAATTGTCCTCGAAATAGATAACCCGAAATAAACATTTTTACCCTTTCGTTAACTCGCGTAATATCTTCGCTAATAGTCTCATAAAACTTAATACATCCTCCATAAAGGAGTTGAATAATGAAGAATAATGTCGGACTCCTCTTAACCAAGCGAGCATTAATTAACCCTGAAAGAGAGGCATACGTTGATTCAAGTTCGGGCCTACGCCTAACTTTCGAAGAGTTAAATATTAGATGTAATCGCCTTGCTAACTCGTTAATTCAGCTAGGTGTGAAGCCAGGAGATAGAGTTTCATTAGCATTAATGAACAGCGCCGAGTTTTTAGAGGCCTATTTCGCAATAGCAAAAATTGGGGGCGTAGTCGTTCCATTAAATTGGCGCCTAGTTCCGGACGAATTAGAGTTTATTCTGAAGGATAGCGGATCTGAAACACTGATTTTTGGAGAAGAATTCGTAGATGTCTTCCATGACCTCTATGATCGAGGCGATAAAACTGATGTAAAAACATGGATACAAGTTTCAGCAAAAAATACGGAGGCCGAATTTGCCAAAAACTATGAAAATTTTCGTGATAGCGGTAATGATATTGAACCCGCGACAGGTGCTGAAGAGGACGATCTTCTTTACATCATGTATACGTCTGGAACTACCGGGCTACCAAAGGGTGTGGTTCATTCTCACAACACCTCTATTTGGGCCCTAATAACCTTTATCGCCTCCACCGACTTGCGTGATGGAGATCGTTACCTAGTTGCCCTACCCCTATTCCATGTCGGCTCGCTAGTACCCGTCACCTTGAATATTTATTGGGGTGTTACTAGTGTAATGATGCGAGAGTTTAACCCCGTGAGGGCTTGGGAATTAATCCCCGAGGAAAAGATTACTTGCTCACTGCTTGTTCCTGCGATGTTAAATTTCATGTCACAGGTGCCAGATATAACCCAATACGATTATTCTAAATTACGCTGGATTCAAAGTGGTGCTGCCCCCCTGCCTGAAAATCTTATCCAAACTTACGCGGATTGGAATATTAAAGTCCACCAAATTTATGGATTAACGGAGGTCTGCGGCCCAGCATGCGTTATCAATGCGGAAAATGCTTTAAAGAAAATCGGATCCACAGGGCGGGTATTTTTTCATACGGAAGGACGTGTTGTAGATGAGGACGGCAGAGATTGCCCTCCCGGAGAACAGGGTGAAATTTGGCTTAAAGGGAAACACATAATGTTGGAGTACTGGAACAGACCAGATGCAACAGCAGAGGCTATTACGTCAGAAGGATGGCTCCGCACAGGTGACGTCGCCACAATAGATGAGGATGGCTTTGTCTATATTCAGGATCGCATTAAAGACATGATTATCTCCGGAGGGGAAAACGTCTATCCCGCAGAAATAGAGAACGTTATTTTAACGCACCCTGAAGTCATAGAAGTAGCTGTCATAGGCCAGCCAAGTGATAAGTGGGGAGAGTCTCCATTTGCCATAGTTGTTCGCAAAAATGAAACCACTACCGAGGAAAGCATACTTGATCACTGTGACGGAAAGCTTGCGCGTTTCAAATTACCGAAGGGTGCGGACTTTATAGACGTTATTCCCCGAAACGCGAACGGTAAAGTATTAAAGCGCGAGCTACGGAAAAAATATCCGGGGCCTGCGAAAGATTAGAGAAAAAATACTGAAAGCACTATGCACCTGCATACCAGTGAAAGCCATAGTCAGAATTTAATCCTCCTGTACCGCGACCAAAATTTTCAACCGAGGACACAACTTCAATTGATTTAATAAACTTTAGTTGTTTGTATCCGCAATGACGTTCGACACGCAATCTGAGTGGTGCACCATTTCCTAACGGCAAGTCTTTGCCATTCATACCGTAAGCGAGAATGGTTTGTGGGTGCGTCACATCAAACATGTCATAGCCCTCGTACCACCCACCATAAGCACTTATCATTATATATTTTGCTTCAGGCTTTATTCCTCCGGCGGCCTGAATAACGGACAGTAGGGGAGTCCCAGTCCACTCCGCTATGGCAGACCATCCTTGTTCGCATATATGCATCGTGGTTTGGCTCCGTCGCGGCATTCTCTTTAAATCAGAGAGGGATATTGAGATGGGATTGTTAATTAATCCGGTAACAGGTAAACGCCAATCTTGATAGTTTGTCGACCTTAAGCGCTGATATTCCTCATCCTCAGGGTTACTCTGATTCCAAACTGGAAAATTCTTAGTTATCTCACTGGAATCATGCTCCTGAACTAATTGTTCATTTGACATGAGCATACGCTGGCTGGCCATAGTCATTATGTCCGCAACACCCATCAAACCATCTCTCACAACGGGAGGTTTATAGAATTGCGTATCGCATCCGGTGAGAAGCAAACCACCACCAAGCGCTCCCGCTCTTTTAATCAGGTTTCTGCGAGTCAGTAGCTTTTGTCTTTTATCTTCTAGCACTTTTCTTTTGCTCATCAAGTTTCTCCAGATTCTTCTGGATTAATTTCATATTTTCCTAAGACCATCGAGCGAATTTGGTTAAACGCACCCGCCAAGATCATTTCAATTAAGTGAACGAGAACGAACAGAACTAATAGTGCTGAGCAGATAACATGTAATGTTCGCGCTGTCTGCCTGCCACCAAAAAAATCAATAAGTTCAGGCGATATTGCGGTAAAGGCCGGCATCTGAGCGAATCCGCTTACTAGCATAAACGGAAATAACACAAACAATACGAATAAATAAGAAAGCTTCTGGAGCACGTTGTAGCCTACCACTCCGTTTGTTTTTAATCTTCGAAATCGCAGGTGACGAACAAATTCATTTTTTAGATTTGAGACTGTTAATTCTTCACGCGATGGCAACATCTTTAAGTAAAATTTCTTCTGCCAACAATTCCATACCAAATAGATAAACCCATTGACGACAAATATCCACGCAAACATGTAATGATAATTACGGCCCCAACGCCGGTCACCTAATCGTTCTGCTTCCTCCCAAGAAATTCCCCAATCTTCCAATTTAAAGATTGCAGGATAACCCTGAAAACCTACTTTCCCCCAATAGAGTTCTGGAAAATGAAGAAAAATCATGATGCCGCTGTAGAGCAAATACATAAATGACACAACCATAACCCAGTGGCAGATACGAGTATTCAATGTGTGACGATAGATCCAATTTTTAGGAAATTTTGTCATTTTTTTAATTGATCAAACCGATGTAAAGACATTCTAGAAATAACAAAAAAGCCGCGTTAATTCTATTAAAACCACACGGCTTATTCTTTTATCTATAATTTAGCGAGCGGTATATTTCGTAAATGCTCCTCCAGCTAGAGGAAGCGACGCAGGTCCCTCAGCCGCGAATACATTACCATCTTCATCAACCGCAACACCCTCACCTGCCGTTCCTTGCTCACCGCGACTTTCGGTTTGATACCCAGGAATAAATGCGGTTATGTAATCCTCATTTAACGGACCTACCCTTACGCCACAATGCCAGGGTTCATGCCTCAGCGGTCCGGACTCTGAATCGATTGCGTAAACCATGTCGTCATCGGTAATGAAGAGTCCGCTAATGCGGCCATAGCTATACCGTGATTCGAGATAATTACCGTCCTGATCATAAATCTCTAAACGATGGTTTCCGCGATCAGCCACCCAAAGCCTGCCTTGAGAGTCAAACTCAAGCGCATGAGGCGTTCGAAATTCGCCATGGCGGGTTCCGAGCTGCCCCCACTCTTTTATGTAAGTTCCATCTGGGGCATATTTTATGATCCGAGCCGTCAATCCTGCGCGCCGCCCCTCCGCCAATGCATCAGCATCCAACATGTTTTGACCGCTGTGCCCATCAGCAACATAGATGCTTCCATCTGGCCCAACGATAACGTCATTGGGTTGGTTTAAATGAGTACTGTCGTTACCTGGCTGTCCGGCGACACCCAAGCTCATTAATAATTCACCGTCGGGGCTAAACTTGTGTACCTGGTGTCCTTTCGTGCCAGCATCATTACCTGCAAAATCTGCCACCCACACATTACCTTCTTCATCCGAATGGATGCCGTGCGGTGTAACCATAACGCCCCCACCAAAATTAGCGAGAACCTCACCAGTATGGCGATCAAATTTAAATATGGGATCTACCGGATTGGTATCACAACTGCTGCCAGAGCCACCAAGTGCGCCAGCACCGCACCTTTCGTAAGCAACAACGTTACCATCTGTCGGGTCGATATCGATCCCCGCTGTGGAACCCCATTGCCTTCCCGACGGCAGATCACCCCATTCATTTGCAACTACCGGATTTGGGTTTGGAAAACCATCGCCAGTGACAATATTATTATTTTGCTCACCACCACAATTCAACAACAATGGCATACCGAGGGTTACTATAAAAACTTTTTTTATTGACATGAGTCTTCACCTTTTATTATTAGTTATTTAACCTTGCTTCTCCCTTGGCAGCATATAAGAGCTTTTTCTATCTTCTCACCACCAGAAATACACCTATGGACATAAAAATCAAACCAAGCAATCGTTGCCACGTAAGGGTGGTTTGTTCGGCGCCCATAAATCCAAATTGATCGATAGTTGTCATGGCCAGAAGCTGTCCTAACAATACGAAGGAAATAGCGTTACCAATGCCGAAGCGCGGAGCCACCCAAGAAATACTTAATACATATAATAATACAAATAGACCACCCAAGTAGAAATAAATTGGCACTACTTGTTTAGTATAATTTGCCGGAATACCCTCGAAAATTAGTAGAAAAACGACTGAACCAATAAGACCGACGAAGAATAATATTGTCGCGGCCAAGGCTGGACTTTCTAATTTAGCACCGAGACCAGCATTGAGCGCAGCCATTATTGGAATTCCCATACCAGCAAACAGCATTAATAAGGCATAACTAGTATCCGTCTGATGAGCCTGATCCACTTAATTTACCCTCCAAATATTGGCAACCCAGGGTTTCACGGATTATCTCCTTACAAAAGAAATATCCAAAATAAATTTGCCAACAACACCACCATAGTAAGTACGACACTCAATCTATGCAGCCTCTTAAAAGTATTCTCTTCACCCAAATCCCTAGCAGAATTTGTAGTCGGAATAATTGAATAACAAACTATCATAGAAACTACAGTTATTGTGGAGCTAATTTTTGCGACCCCTACTCCATTACCAAGAAATAAAACTAATAAAGAAAAAATCCCTAAAATTAGGACAAACAAGAATAGTTTTGGAAAAACCAATCTTAAAAACGGTCCAGCCTCTTTTGATGAAACCGTTTTAAACAAAGTGGGAGCGATAATGCCCGCATGAAAGAGAATCATTCCAGAAATAACACCTGAAAAAAGCACGGGAAGAAGAGTCATTACGGTTAGGTCCATCTATTTCTCCTTGATTAACCTTTAGAAAGTAGCCTGAATGCTGAGCACATAATCTGGATCGATAGTCCAATCCTGAACATCAATGCGCTTTATAACACCATCGCCAATATGCCCATCATAAAATGACTTTTGGAACACCCTCCCATCATCGTTAAGGAAATGTGAACCAGCAAAGCGCAGGCGGATATTAGGGGTTAAGTTATATTCAACGAATGCTTCATCCAAATGAATTTCAAAGTTAGTAGCTTCATATAAAGAAACGTCGTGGCGTAAGCGCCCACTCCGCCGATGAGCATTAAAACCATAAGTGAATTTAGTGCCCTCTATATCGTGACGAAAATTTACGACAAAATAGTCCGGCGTAGAAAACCTTAACGGCCTTTTAACTCTAGTAAAAGGGTCTATAGTTTCCGATTCTTCAAAGATATAAGAAAAAGTGAGCACTGCTGAAGGGAGACCAACAAACCCAAACCTTGTGTTCAGATTAATTTCTAGATTTTTTCGCCAAGCGTCACCAACGTTCCCAATGCCAGAATTATTAGTTCCTATCAATATCTTGTCAATATGATCAGAGATATCTTCATATTGCGCTTTAAATTCGATCGCACCACTGTCATTTTTGAATCTTTTTTCATAACTTAGAGAGTAAGTCCAAGTTGTTTCTGGCTCCAAATTGGGATTACCAAAATTAATTAGCTCATCATCTATATTGCGACTCGCCACAAACTCATTAAGATTAAGTTGACTAGCAGTCCGCTCAGCTAGCATTCTAAATTGATCCGATGCGGCAAGGTCGTAACGGATCTCCAACCTAGGCTTTAAATAGCGAAAACTACGCTCATTAGTCTGACTTTCACGATCCTGGTATATCTTTGAATATTCTTCTGTTAGCGCAGTTTGTACATTTAATTTGTCAGATAATTGGGTGCTATGGGTCACAAAAATTTCGTATCGGTCCTCCTCGACAATAGCTTTTGCCAAAGCATCATCATTAAAGGCCCAGCTTCTATCCAGGGTGTTGATTGCAACTTCGGC
>JAQWTK010000079.1 GCA_029242705.1 Gammaproteobacteria bacterium
GCCGAAATTCTTCCTTTTTTTGAGTCATTGTGTTATACACAAAAAGCATTGTTATTATCGCCTGTTAGCTACGCCCGCGAGTCTCTTAACGTAATTGTTCGATTGTATACTACACCCCCATCAGAACTATCGATTTCATCTAGAATGAAATACCCTTCTCTTTCGAATTGAAATCTACAACTTTCGCTATCATTTAAAGCAGAAGGCTCAATTATGCAGTTTTCAATAACTTCTAAAGACTCTAGGTTTAACACATGCTTGTAGTCCTCAATATCTTTTGATTCCGGATTTTCAACGGTAAATAATCGATCATACAGGCGTACAGTAATAGGCTGACCATAAACCAAAGACACCCAGTGTATTACTCCTTTTACTTTCCTACCCTCAGGACGCTTACCCAATGTATCTTTATCTGCTACGCAAATAAGTTCTTGGATCTCTCCTTCATTGCCTTTTATGATCTCTTCGCACTTAACCACATAAGCGCCACGCAGCCTAACCTCCTTGCCAAGGGCAAGACGCTTAAACCCCTCCGGCGGGGTTTCCTCAAAATCAGAACGATCGATATAAAGTTCACGAGTAAACGGAACATTTCGTCTTCCCATAGACTCGTCTTTTGGGTGATTTAATAAGCTGAGCTCCTCAACCTCACCTTGCTCAATATTTTTAATCGTAACTTTAATAGGGTTTAATACGCACATTACTCGTGGAGAATTTCTATCAAGGTCTTCCCGAACAGCGTGCTCTAACATACTCACATCTACAACACTTTCAGACCTGCTTACACCCACACTTTCACAAAAATTACGAATAGAAGCTGCCGTGTACCCTCTTCGCCTCATTCCCGATAATGTTGGCATCCTCGGATCGTCCCAGCCGGCCACTACGCCGTCTTCCACCATGACTTTTAAATTACGCTTCCCCATCATCGTATAATTCAGCTTTAATTTGGAAAATTCCGTTTGCTTAGGAAGAGATCTGGTCAACTCAGACTCACCCAAATCACTGATCGCTTGCAATGAAACTAATTCCAAGCTACCCAAGATCCATTCATAAAGAGGTCTATGATCTTCGAATTCTAGAGTACACAGCGAATGTGTTACATTCTCTATCGCATCCGAAATACAATGTGTATAGTCATACGTAGGATAAATGCACCATTCGTTCCCCGTTTGATGGTGAGAAACGTGTCTTATGCGATAAAGGATCGGATCTCTCATATTGATATTCGGGGAATTCATATCAATTTTCGCTCGTAACGTATATTCACCATCGGCGAATTCACCATTTCGCATGCGTGTAAAAAGAGCGTGATTTTCTTCTAATGATCTACCTCGATCAGGGCTATTTTGGCCTGGCTCAGTCAATGTCCCTCTATAGTCTCTAGATTGCTCCGCACTCAAACTACATACAAAGGCCTTATTGTTTTTTATTAACTGCAAGGCCAGTTCGTATAAATGCCCGAAATAGTTAGAAGAATAGCGAACCTCGCCATTCCATTGAAACCCTAGCCATTTGATATTCTGTTTTATTGAATCAACAAACTCCTGACTCTCTTTTTCGGGGTTCGTATCATCAAATCGAAGATTACAAAGCCCTCCGTTCTCCGCGGCAACCGTAAAGTTCAAGCAAATCGATTTAGCATGGCCGATATGCAAATAACCATTAGGCTCTGGCGGAAATCGTGTAAGAACCCTCCCGTTATGTTTATCCGACTTAATATCCTGCTCGATAATAGTTCTTATGAAGTTAGAAGAAACTCCGGTTTTAGATAATTTTTGACCTTCTTTGTTCAACTGTACCATTGTTAATATCTATCTATTAGTTTGGCGAAATTTCATTCGAAAGATTTTGGGCTTTCTTGAATAGGCTAAAAGAGCGTATTATAACTACTCTTCAGAAAAGCATTAACTAAAACTTTTCCTTAAATCAGACCCTAGGACGCAGTAATGATTGTTTTTACCACAAATTTTGGCTCATTTAATATTGAACTAGATTTTGAGAACGCACCAAAATCCGCAGAAAACTTTTATAAATACGCAAAGGCCGGTTTTTATGATGGCACCATATTTCACAGAGTCATCGAGAATTTCATGATCCAAGGCGGAGGGTTCGAGTCTGATATGACGGAAAAATCCACCAATGAGCCAATTGTCAATGAAGCCAATAATGGATTATCAAATATTACGGGCTCTTTGGCGATGGCTCGCACCTCAGACCCACATTCGGCAACTTCACAGTTCTTCATAAACGTTGCCGACAATTTTTTTCTTGATCATAAAAATGAGTCGCCACAAGGTTGGGGATATGCAGTCTTCGGCAAGATAATTGATGGTATGGATACAATAAATACTATAAAGGCTTGCGGAACTGGCTCTCGCGCTGGGCACCAAGACGTCCCCGTTGTGGAAGTTATTATTGAGTCTGTTAAAATTATTGATGAAGAAGAATAAAATTGTCACCTCGAATTCTATTTATTTCCGACCTGCACCTAGAAAAATCAAGACCAGATATTACTAACAGTTTTTTAAAATTCTTGAAAGAGAATAAAAATTGTTGCTCTGCTCTTTATATTTTAGGAGATTTATTTGAGGTTTGGATCGGCGATGATGCGACATCTGAATTAGAGATTCTAATCGCAGAATCTCTATCTAATTTTTCTGATAATACGCCACTTTATTTCCTACATGGAAACAGAGATTTTCTTATTCGCGAGGATTATACAGATACATGTAACATAAACATAATTAAAGATCACCATACACTTCAACTAGAAAACGAGAAAATACTATTGCTACATGGAGATACGCTTTGCACTGATGATCGCGATTATCAACAGTTCAGAACGTTAGTGCGCGATAAAGTTTGGCAAGACGAATTTTTAAGTAAAACCATCTCGGAACGCACTTCTTATGCTACTAGTGCTAGAGAAAAATCACAGGCAGCGACTGCCGTGAAAAAAGAATACATAATGGATGCAAATGATAATGCAGTCCGCGAGTTATTTATCAATCACAATTTAACAAAAATTATACATGGCCATACTCATAGACCAGCAGTTCATGATTTAACAATTAAACGGAATGATAATTCGAAAATAAAGGCACAAAGAGTAGTCCTTGGGGACTGGGACAAATTTGGCTGGTATGCAGAAATCAAGGATGGAAAGCTTTCACTTAATTCGTTTAAACTGTCAGACTAAACTTGTATTAAACTGAATTTAAAACACGCTTAAGCTACGGTATAGTACCTATCAAAATGCGCCTGACATAAGACCAATAACTCTTCTTCGATATTTTGAGAAAGTTCAGCTAGAGGAGTATTCGCATGGTCCGACAACATATCAACTCCATATCTTTTGATATCAGAAATTTCGTTATGCTTTTTTTTTAGCAGATTATGAAGCCAGCAATATGGGGATAGTTGAGAATTAAACGGGATATTCTCTTTCTCTAATTCTAGCTTTAAAGTCGGAGCAGAAATAATCTTAAATTTATTCCCAATTATCTGGCAAACAAGTTTCTCTATACGCTTAAGAACGGCTTCCTTGCTTTGAACGTCGTAACTATTCCAATTTATCACTTCAAAAGAATATCGTTTGCACCCCCGGCAAACAGAGTCGCCCAAAGACGTCGTAGAGCATATACCTATACAAGGAGTCTTGGGGTTATTCATAGGATTCTACAAGATTTTAGAAATTTTCTAACAGACAAAATTGATAGGATCCAACTTTAACAAGTCTTGACGAAATATCAAACGATCACAATTTATTGGTCGTTTTCCATTCAGACATTAAAACACAGTTAGTTTTATTACAATTCTAATTGTATGTTTTGTAAGGTCCGCTTTTACTTCGATTGGATTTTCTTTTGATTTTACAATAAAATACGCGAAAGACTTAAAAAAATGATTAGATTTTTTTGGAGTGTTTACACCGCATAAAAATAGTAGCCTCATTAGATTAATATAAGTAAAAACTATCTGGGCTGCCGATAAAATTGTATACCTACGACCGTAAAACATACTTTAAATTCTAAAATAGGAAATAGTTTTGTTACAAGAATATCGGGATCACGCTGCTGAGCGAGCTGAGACGGGAATTGTCCCAAAACCACTTTCTGCTAAACAGGTCGCAGGACTTGTTGATTTGTTGAAAGAACCGCCAATAGGTGAAGATAAGTTCATTCTAGACCTTATCTCGAACCGAGTACCGGCAGGCGTGGACGAAGCGGCGTATGTAAAAGCCGCTTTCCTCTCCGCTATAGCGAAAGGCGAGGCAAGCTCTCCCCTGATTGATAAAAAACTTGCAGTGAAGCTTTTAGGAACCATGCTGGGGGGATATAACATAGCCACTCTCGTGGAACTTCTTGACGATAAGGAACTATCTACGGAGGCAGCAAATGAACTCCGTCACACCCTTCTTATGTTCGACGCATTTCATGACGTCGCAGAAAAAGCCGAAAATGGTAACGAGAATGCTAAGGCAGTATTGAAATCATGGGCGGACGCTGAATGGTTTACCAATAGGCCTGAAATTCCAAAGAAGCTCACTGTAGTAGTTTTTAAAGTTCCAGGTGAGACTAATACAGACGATCTATCTCCGGCGCAGGATGCTTGGTCCCGACCTGACATCCCTCTTCATGCCAAAGCTATGTATAAGAATCCGCGTGAAGGTATTACTGACGCTGAAGAACAAATTAATGAGCTAGAGAAAACAGGACACCCCGTGGCGTTAGTTGGCGATGTTATGGGCACAGGATCTTCTAGAAAATCAGCAACGAACTCAGTGCTTTGGTACATAGGCAACGATATTTCTTATATTCCTAACAAAAGAGATGGAGGTGTTTGTATTGGAGGAAAAATTGCGCCGATTTTCTTTAACACCATGGAAGACGCTGGAGCCCTTCCGTTCGAATGCGAGGTCGATGACCTAAATACCGGCGATATAATCGACATCGATGTATATGACGGGAAAATTACACGACATGATTCCGACGAATTCATCACAGAATTCCAATTAAAGACGGAAGTGCTGTTAGATGAAGTCAGAGCTGGAGGCAGAATCCCGTTAATAATTGGTCGAGGTTTAACACAAAGAGCTCGAGAAGCCTTAAACTTAGATCCTTCGGATATTTTCAGATCTCCTGTACAAGGAAAACTATCAAAAAAAGGATTTACCTTAGCACAGAAAATGGTCGGCAGAGCATGCGGGGAGGAAGGTATTCGACCAGGTAGTTATTGTGAGCCTAAAATGACTACAGTAGGCAGCCAAGATACCACTGGTCCGATGACTAGAGATGAGCTTAAAGACCTTGCATGCCTAGGTTTTTCAGCCGATTTAGTGATGCAATCATTTTGCCATACTGCCGCGTACCCAAAGCCGGTTGATATTGAAACACAGCATACACTTCCAGATTTTATTCAAACTCGCGGGGGTATTTCTCTGCGGCCTGGTGACGGCATTATCCACTCTTGGTTAAATCGCATGTTACTTCCCGATACCGTTGGGACAGGAGGAGATTCGCATACTCGTTTTCCCATAGGAATTTCATTTCCTGCGGGATCTGGCTTAGTAGCATTTGCAGCTGCGACTGGGGTAATGCCTCTAGATATGCCTGAGTCGGTGCTGGTGCGTTTTTCAGGCGAAATGCAACCCGGAATTACCTTGAGGGATTTAGTAAATGCTATTCCTTACGCAGCAATCAAGAGCGGAGATTTGACTTTAGAAAAAAAAGGAAAAAAAAATATCTTCTCTGGTCGTATCCTAGAAATTGAAGGCCTGCCCAATTTAAAAGTCGAACAAGCATTTGAAATTTCAGACGCATCTGCAGAGCGATCTGCAGGTGGTTGTACTATCAGACTAAATAGGGAACCGATAGTTGAGTATTTTAACTCTAATATTACCCTACTCCGCTGGATGATAGACAATGGATATCAAGACCCAAGGACGTTGGAACGTCGAGCTAGGGCAATGGAAGAATGGTTAGAAAATCCGGAGCTCATAGAGCCAGATTCTGATGCTGAGTATTTTAAGGTAATCGATATTGATTTAAATGAAATAAAAGAGCCATTGCTAGCATGCCCGAATGACCCAGATGATGTTAAACCTTTATCGGAAGTTGAAGGCACAAAGATTGATGAGGTCTTTATCGGCTCGTGCATGACCAATATTGGCCATTTTCGAGCAGCGGCAGAAGTATTGAAACAAGTTGATGGCCCTCTTCCAGCCAGATTGTGGATAGCGCCACCTACGAAGATGGACGAACATCAACTAACTGAAGAAGGCGTCTATAATGTTTTCGGCGTATCAGGAGCTAGGACAGAAATGCCCGGGTGTTCCTTATGCATGGGAAATCAAGCGCGTGTGGCCGCAAACTCTAATGTAGTATCGACATCAACTAGAAACTTTCCCAATCGACTAGGGCAAGGAGCAGATGTTTATCTAGCGTCCTCTGAGTTAGCCGCAGTAAGCTCAGCACTAGGGAAAATTCCGAGTATGGAGGAATATATGGGATATGTGTCGAAATTAGACACTATGGCTGATCACATTTATCGATATCTTAATTTCGACGAAATAGAAGAGTTTCTCGAGGCATCGGAAAGAGCGAAATCCATCCCTTTAACAAACGTTCAGGATGTTGCTTGATAAAAATGACATATGTTCTCGCGATTTCATCTTATGAAATAGTACTCTTTTGAACAACCTCAAAAACGTCTTTTGATAAACTCGGTGTAGCTTTAATTCTTTGTAGTTGCAATTGCATTAGCCCTTGCCTGTAATTATCGAATTTTTTCCAGCGCGTAAGTGGCGTTAATAACCGAGAAGCAATTTGCGGATTGATTCCGTTTAATTCTATTACACTGTCTGCCAAAAATTCATACCCGTCACCATTGCGAGCATGAAAACAAATATGATTCTGTGAACAAAATGCACCGATTAACGAGCGTACCTTATTTGGATTTTTTATATCAAAGGCCTCATGCCTCATTAGATCCTTAACATTTTGTAAAGTATTCGGAGACGGATCTATTGCTTGCGAGACAAACCACTGATCGACAACCAGCGGCTCATGCTGCCACTGAGAATAAAAAGACCTTAGTATGTTTCGCTTTTTAATATCTATGCCACCTCCGCCATATAAAATCAAGGCGCGTAACGCGGCAACTTGATCTGTCATATTGTTAGCGTTTTCAAATTGATAGGCACATTTATCGAACCATTCTTCCTTACCACTTCTAACCAAGTAATTCAGAGCCATATTTTTTAGCGATCTTCTCGCAATGGATTCTGCATCTGGCACGTAATCCACGACTGCGTCATTTTGACGGTATATTTGTTCAAATAACCCAAACAGATCTTTAGAGAGATTATCTAAAATAGATTCTCTAACAGAATGAATTAATTCAATGTCTGCAATTTCAGACTGTTCAAGCAAGAAGCTTTCTGATGGTAAAGTAAGCAAGTGTTTTACCATCGCCTTATCAACACCCCGCTCGGTTAATACATGCTTAAGCACCCCAGTATATGCCTGTCTTAATATTGCAGGAATTTTTAACTCCGAACCATTATCAACCATTTGCAACTCATCAATAACATCAATAGCCAATAACTGTGAAGCGTTCCAACGATTAAAATCATCTTCATCGTGAACCATAAGAAAGTACAATTCTTCTCTTGTATATGAATAGTCTAGGTTCACTGGGGCACTAAAACTTCGCAATAAAGAAGGAATGGGCTCTGACTTTATTTCACGAAATACGATCTTTTGTTTCGATTCAGTTATAGGGAAGATTTGATCAGTCGAGCTGCCATTTTCTGACGTCGTCGAATCTGTCACTAAAGACAACGCATTACCTCCTCGATCAAGTAAACCAATTCTCAAAGGAATATAAAAAGGTTTTTTTATTTCTTGCTTAGGAGTAGCAGGGCAGCTCTGTTCTATAGCTAAAGTAAATGTTTCTTCATTTTGATTGTACGAGCTTTTTATACTAATTCTTGGGGTTCCAGCCTGACTATACCAGAGCCTAAACTGACTAAGATCAGTATCGCTGGCATCTTCCATAGCACTTACAAATTCCTCTGTCGTGACTGCTTCACCATCATGCCTATTAAAATATAAATCAGATCCTTTACGAAAATACTCTGGACCAATAATATTACTAATCATTCGAACTATTTCAGCACCTTTCTCATAAATCGTAACCGTGTAAAAATTCGAAATCTCTATATAAGAGTCTGGCCGAACTGAATGAGACATCGGGCCGCTATCTTCGGCAAATTGAATTGTCTTAAGAAAAGCCACATCTTCAACACGTTTAACGGAACGTGAACCCATATCAGCAGAAAACTCTGAATCTCGGAATACCGTAAAACCTTCTTTAAGACTTAATTGAAACCAATCCCGGCATGTAACTCTATTCCCCGACCAATTATGAAAGTATTCATGGGCCACTACTGCTTCCACTCGCTGGAAAGCAGCATCGGTTGTAGTCCTCGAATTAGCAAGCACACAAGATGTATTAAATATATTTAATCCCTTATTTTCCATGGCCCCCATATTAAAGTCATCAACCGCAACAATCATAAAAATATCAAGGTCATATTCTCGACCATATACCTCTTCATCCCAACGCATAGAATTCTTTAGTGAGCTCATGGCATGGTTACATTTATCAATATCCTTACTTTCGACAAATATTTGAAGTTTAATTGTCCTATTACTGCAGGTTATAAAAGTATCATCTAAACTCACTAAATTACCCGCAACTAGCGCAAACAGGTAACTCGGCTTTTTAAAAGGATCCTCCCAAGTAACCCAGTGACGTGAACTATCACCCTCGATATAACCCTCATCAATTTTATTTCCGTTAGATAATAAAGTAGGGTATTTGTCTTTGTCCGCTGAAATGGTCGTTGTAAAAGATGACATCACGTCTGGACGGTCAAGATAATAAGTAATTCTTCTGAACCCTTCAGCCTCGCATTGCGTGCAGAACATTTTCTTTGACTTGTACAAACCCTCTAGAGCAGTATTATTTTGAGGCTCAATCTTTGTAACGCACTCTAAGACAAACTCGACAGGATCCCTCCCAAGGATTACAGAGAGATCAGGAATAGTTAAAGACTCTGCATCAGAAATGTATTTATCCGGGCTAAGCTTTACATTATCTAACTTTAGACTTTCTAGGGTCAAATCCTTCCCATGCAAAAATAAAATATCGGAAGCATTAGAATTTATTTTCAGATTTTTTTTAAACAATAATTTTGAACTAACTAATGTTCTTTCTTCATAAAGGTCGAAAAATAATTCTGATTTATCGATCGTGAACTCAGAGGGATTGTAATCTTTTAGGTAAGTTGTTTTAGACTGTGCATTTTTCATTGATTATATTCCTTGTATTACTTAACAACTTAACCGCATTTCATAGCCAGTGTATTTCCTTAGATTAATAACTCCGTGTTCGAATACTAGGTATTGGCCCTTAATACCGACAAGCTTATCCTCTATTTCAGGCTCTTTATCAAAATTGTATGAGATAACCTTTTCAGGATATTTTTCTATTGGGTAAGTTATTTCGACAGCGTCTATGCCATTAAGAATACTGATGCCAAAACTTCCGAATTCTTCTTCGTACTCCTTAATCTGATTCCTACATTTATTAATAAGCAATGAAGCTTCATGATTCAAATTCAGTGGGTTTGCAACACCTTTAAGCATCCCGCGCCAATTAGTTTTATCAGCAACATATTCCTTGAACATTACCTCCAAAATACCTGATTGTAGCCGACTCCTTACACGCATTATTGCAAGGGCTTGAGTCGCACCTTGATCAATCCAACGAGTAGGAACCTGCGTCGCCCTCGTTATACCAACTTTCAGGCCTGAAGAATTCGCCAAATAAATAATATGGTCTTGTAAACAGTCGCCGCTGTTACAGCGGCATTTTTCAGGATGAATAAGGCAAGTAAAATACTCTTGGAGCTTTTGAAAACAAGGATAACAGTATCCTTGATTGAAGCTTTTATTAGTTTTTCTATCACATTCGATGCAAAATATTTTCCCCGTATACTCGACTTTAATTGTTGTATTTATTAGTGGATTTAGAGCAATTTCTGAATCGCCAAGAGAGATTTTATAAGCCACCGGCTCCTCTAGTCGCGAACGCATTTTCTCCAAAGTCCCGGCACCTAAGGCTTTCATCCCTCTTCTCCAGAAATCTCTTTCATTAATGAAATCGTCGAAAGGATATCTCTTTGAGACTGGCAATCAGCTAGCCTTGCACCGGTCTTCTCCTCTTCAGAGAGAAATTTAGATTCGTAAAGAATTATAATTTGTATGCAATGCTCAAGCTGAGGTTTATTAAGTTTTTTACCGTCTGACCATTTTCCAGTTCCGATTGCTTCCTTAAGATTTTCATATATTTCTGGTGATATACGACTAATTAATTCTTCCATTGTCTTAGGCGTAGTGCTGTGCGGCTCATCTATAATCATAGGAAAAGTACTTGTTCTGATTTTCAAATATTAGTTGAAGTTAATGCATTAATTCGTAATATATTTTGCGATCCATCTATAATAAGAAACTACAAAAAGCCCTGAGACCAAACCGGATAACAAACCGCCGAAATGAGCTGCTGTTGCTATCCAAGAGGATGCGATCAATTCCATTAAAACTAACGCGACCACAAAAAAGACGAACATACTATTGTTAATAAGTAAGCGGCGTTGAGGAATAAAAATATGCATAACCCAGGTGTAGCCCAAAAGACCGTATACCACACCTGACATTCCACCAAAATTATTGTAACCGATAGCTAAATATTGAGAAGTGTTACTAACAAATGCAGTAATTAAAATAACCGCCACTAATAACCAAGTTGGTCCAGCCGCTTCTAATTGCTTCCCAAAATACCATAACCAAACCATGTTAAAAACCAAATGTAATTCACCAAAATGCAAAAACATAGGTAAAATGGTACTTACGGCTATCGATGGAGTACTAATATCTGCTAGCAACTGGATAATATCCTGAGAATTTATGAGAGGATAGAACATAAACGAGTAGCCATACAAACTACCACCCATCGAAGTAAGAAAAGCAACCATTAGACTAGTAGCAATTAGCGACAAAGTAACCGGGCTGGAGAGAAATATTCTATAGGCAGCGCTAAAAATAAAGCTAACTGATTCAAACTTAAGCGGACTTTTCTCATCTTGAACCAAAGCTAATCCCGGCTCTTTTAGCAAAAAATCGCGCAAAGATTTCTTCACAAATTCGGCATCCAGCTTGTCATAGACATAAATGGATTGCCTTCCAGATTCTTCTACAACTCGATGAAATATTTTTTTCTGACTTAGATAACGAGTAAAGTCCTTAAGATCTTCACTCAAGCCAATATCAGTTACTTTTATCATCCTTTCTCACAAGCTGGCTTCCCCAACCCAATTTACTCCTACATGCTTCGTAAAAGCTATGATTTCGCGGATGAATCAAGCGCAAAGGAACAACCTTCTTGGTGATCAAGAACTCATCCCTCTCGTTTGCTGTATATTTAACGTCACCATCGCAGCTAATTTGTGGATGAAGCGATCCTTTAGCCGATACAATTAGTCGAATTTCACTATCACCATCAACAACGATCGGTCTGCTAGACAACGAGTGTGGGTACATAGGAGCGAGCACTATCGCATTTAACCCAGGATGCATTATTGGCCCACCAGCAGACAGTGCGTAAGCCGTAGATCCCGTTGGTGTTGCCATAATTAAGCCATCCGACCCTTGGCTATAAACAAACTTACCATCAACGAATAATTCGAATTCAATCATCTGCGCAGCACTACCGGGGTGCAGCACAATATCATTTAGCGCCGAGCCTAAATATTCTTGTTTATTATCCGTTATCTTTGATACATCTAATAAGAAACGTTTTTCGACACTATATTCTCCCGCTAAAAATTCTTCGATTTTCGTTTCTATTTCACCTGGGAGAATATCAGTTAAAAATCCTAATTTTCCTCGATTAATTCCAATGACAGGCACAGAATCTGAGGCTAGATATTTTGCAACATTTAACATACTGCCATCACCCCCAACAACAATGACCAAATCACATTTAGTACCAAGCTCATTTTTAGGGATAATTTCCACTAGAGGGCTATCTACCAAACTAGCAGTTAATTCATCCATGAATATCTTCACTTTCTTATGTTGTAAAAAAGTAAAAAGTCGAACAAGAGAAGTCGCCACCCCAGCGTGACCTGGGCGCCCTACAATTCCTATTCGATTAAATTCTGTCATAGTAAAGGTATCTTAAAAAATCGCACATTCCACTTATCATCAGATTACATTATACCATGCGATTTACTAATAAAACTTAGTATTCAGGAAGTCTCCGCTAATTAACCCCACCCGTATGGATTGCTAATATTTCGTCTCCCGAAGAAATTAAGCCAAGCTCAACATGCTTAGCCAATCCAAATAGCAACTTGCCGGTATAAATGGGCTCTATCGAGACACCGGTTTCCTTTATAAAATTTTTACAGAAATCAATCAGGTCTGAATTGGTTTTAGCGTAACCTCCGCAGTGATAATCATCTACAATATCCCAAGGGGTAGGTTCGCTATTACAAAAGTTTAATTTATAACCTTCAATATAACTTTTGACTTCCTTTGCTAAATATCCAGGAGCTTTCAATACAGAAACTCCTAAGATTTTTGTGTTATGAAAAGACCTTGCACCTAACGCTATTCCTGCTAACGTAACGCCAGTTCCACAAGCCATAGAAATATATGTCAGCCGATTTGCGGTCTTGTTTTTTATATACTTGGAAATTTCCATACAACCTAGTAATGCTTCTTGGTTGCTCCCCCCCTCAGGCAGTATAAAAACTTTGCCGAATCTTTTTCGCAAGCCTTGCTGAAATTCTTTCGTATTTTTTAAACGATAGTCTCCTCTTGATATTCCATGCAATGTCATTCCATTACATTCAGCAAAAGATAAAACAGGATTTAGTGGTCTTGGAATTTCACCTCGTATCAATCCGATTGTTTTGAATGAAAATATTTTCCCTGCCGCTGAAAGCGCACGCAAATGATTAGAATAAGCCCCTCCAAAACTAAGGACGGTCGGGTTATTGATTGTTTTAAATATCTCAATATTGCGTTTCAACTTAAACCATTTGTTACCGTTAAGATCCTTATGAATATAATCCAGACGAAGAATCTTTAACTTAACACCATATTTGGAGAACGCGCTAAAGTCGACATCTTGTATGGGAGGTTTTGTAAAAGCACTTTCAAGCATATTAAATTAGAAATATAAAACTACCAAACCCACTCGGAACCAAGCATTTCATTGAAGCAAGATGGCCAGAGATTATAAAATCACTCGTCTAGCGAGTTAAGAAAGTCTGCAATTGCCTTGGGAGCACTTTCGTTTGCATGTATTTCAGCTTGTGGATTGTAGTTCGTATTGGTGTTTACGTCATAAGCCCAATATCTTCCTTGATCGTCAAAAATAATCTCAATACCTGCTATGCCTATATCATTTGCCAACAAGAAATTTTCAAATTTGTTTAAATTCGGCAACGAGAAATTGTCAAGTATCTTAAATTTATTATGCTCTTCTGCTGGACAGTTAGATTCTAGCTCGCAAGCTTCCGCGGGGCAAAGCTCAAACCCTTCGGAAGTATCCACCTCCAAAGCGTATAAAAATTTACTATTAACGAACTCCATCCGCACAATAGATTCCGATGGCGACCAGATGTATTCTTGGAGGAGCGTAATCCCGTCCGGTGAATTTTCAAATTCTCGCCCTTCCACATATGCTCTCAAAGCTTCAAGTTTTTCAAATTTCCGCACCCCTAACCCTTTGCCTGCTCGATTATGCTTGGTGATTAGGGGAAAGCCTATACGATCAGCTGAATCAAGTAAGTCTTTTTTTCGAAGAGCATAGAATGTACGAGGCGTCTCAATTCCAAAATTTTCAAGTTCTTGATACTGTCTAATTTTGCTGATCTCTAAGTCTAAAGCCGCTGCTCCGTTAACCACAGTTCTCTCATGCCTCTTTAACCACGCTAATATTCCAGCCGTTAATTCTGGTTCATAGCGATGGCCGCGGGTATGGGATGAGGCGCTCATCCTATTCCAATAAACTGCTTCTGGAGGAGAGATAGTTAAATCTAAACTCATTTCCGGCAGATACCATAGCTGATAATCTAGATTTAACTCGTCGAAAGCGCTTATGAATGGCCCCATCCACTCATTGTTCTCATGAATAACTATAACCATAATAATAGGATCTACTTAAGATAATACTTTATTCTATAAAAATTTGACTTCCAGCGCCTCAAATTTTTCATACCTATTATTGTTTGGCATTGACTATTCAATTTCTGTAGTATGGTTTTAACAAATGCTAAAAGTGAATAACAAATTATGAAGACAAGAATCAACTGGTCAACCAAAATTACCATAGTCATTGCAATTATTTCAGTATTCGGCGTTGCAGCTACAAGAGCCGCAGAAAATAATGGCAATATCGCTTCCGATGTACAAGTCACGATTTTATCCTCTAATTTAGCTAATGGTGCGACCATTGGTGAGTGGGGATTTTCAGCACTTGTAGAAGCCGATGGGAAATGCATACTCTTTGATGCGGGACGTTATCCTGAAACGATCCTTAAGAATGCAAAAGTCTTAGATGTTGACTTGTCCTGTATTACGGATGTTGTGTTAAGCCATTTTCACTTTGATCATAATAGCGGCCTTTTACCACTAATAAAATCATTACAGGATGACGGTTCCGCATTGATTCGCAGAGTACATGTGGCTGAAGGATTTTTCCATTCTCGTCGACCTAGTATTCAACCCGGCACTTTTCCGACATGCATGGATGGTGAACTGGAATGTAACTTAATGATTGGTTTGCGTGATGATATTGAAGCAGAAGGTGTAGAATTTATTGTCCATTCTGAAGCAATAGAGATATTCCCATCGGTCTGGATATCTGGACCCGTAGCTCGCGTCCATCCGGAAGTAAATTATCCAACTGGAACCGCAAGAAATGTTCTTGAAGTGAGTATAGAGGGAGATTGGGTGCCAGATTCAATTCTAGAAAGCCAAGCTTTAGTAATACGCACAGAAAATGGGCCAATAGTCCTCCTCGGTTGTGGCCACTCTGGAGTGGTTAATGCATTGAGCCAAATACAAAATAAAATTCAAGACAAAGCCATCCTTGCGCTTATGGGTGGATTGCATCTATTTGCGGCAGACGACCAAACGCTTGGCTGGACCGCAGATCGACTTCGTGAAATTGGAGTAAAAAATCTAATGGCAGGCCACTGCACCGGGATTGAGCCACTAATCAGACTTCGGGCAGGATTAAATCTCAACCGCCGGACGGCCGTAGTAGGCGCCGTAGGTTCAAGCTTTATACTTGGTGAAGGGATAAGGCCTACCAATATTGCAATGTAAGATAGGCTAAAAGGCTTTGATCTAGTTACTTTTTAGAATAGCTACACCAATCATCAATTTAAATGGCGGACCGGACGGGACTCGAACCCGCGACCTCCGGCGTGACAGGCCGGCATTCTAACCAGCTGAACTAC
>JAQWTK010000087.1 GCA_029242705.1 Gammaproteobacteria bacterium
CTGTTTCATCTAGTACACTTACATGGCGATAACGAATTACACCTTCTGAATCCACTAAATAGGTTTCTGGCGCCCCATAAACACCCAGGTCGATTCCAAAGCGACCGTCTAAATCTTCGATGCTGTAGGCAAAGGGGTTACCATTTGTTTCCAGCCAACCCTTTGCTAATTCATTACGATCTTTGTAGTTAATTCCAACAACGGGGATTTGACCTTCTTCCGAAAGACGCATAAAAGTCGGATGTTCCACTAAGCAGGGTAGACAATAACTACCCCATACATTTAAAAGAAAGGTCTGATTCGGCAAATCTTTATTCTCTACTGACTCACCATCAATCGTGATCAACGAGAATGTAGGCATCTCTTTATCAATTAGCATTGATGGCAAAGTTCTTGTATCCAAATACAAACCCCGCCATAGTATTCCTCCTAATAGAATAAAAGAGATAACCGGCACAAAAAATTTTATCTTATTCATATTAATTAAGAAGCGGGCTGCAAAGCCACTTCAGACGCTTCCTTTTTTTTCTTTTCAAGTTTACGTCGGCGCAAGACTCGATAACGTTTATCAACAGCGGCAATACTGCCGCCCAGCGCCATAAAGATCGCACCCAGCCAGATCCAGCGTACAAATGGTTTTACATACACGGTCATAGACCAAGAACCACCTTCTTTTTCTTCACCTAGCGTGATAAATAAGTCGCGTAAAAACCCTGCATCTATAGCCATTTCTGTAGAGGGAGTTCCTGTCGCCAAGTAAATTCGTCGTTCGGGAAACAAAGTCCCGAGATCAGAATCATTTTTTGTAACGCTAATATTCGCACGCTCACCAATATAATTAGGCCCACGTATTTCTTCATGACCATTAAACATAAACGCATACGAGCCAAGCTCAACCTCTTCTCCGGGACCAAGCAGTACACTTCTCTCCGAACTAAAGTATGTCGTCAACCCTACGCCGATTAACATAACCGCGACACCTATGTGAGCAAGCAGCATTCCATAGTAACTCCTAGGAAGCGAACGTAAGCCAATCCAGAGCAATGATTTGTTTGCAACTTTGTTTCTTAAGTCCTTAAACATAGTTAGCACGATCCATGATGCGAGGATTACACAAACAGTCGCCGCGACGGAAAATTCCAATAAGACCAGTAAGGGCAATACCAAACCAATAAACAGGCTCGCTACAGCAATTTTTGAAACTTGTTTCACAAGATACTCTGTGGATGTTCTCTTCCACCTACTTATCGGACCTATACCTAAAAATACAAACAGAATAATCATCAATGGTACAAAAATCGCATTAAAGTATGGCGGACCAATAGAAATCAAATCATCGGTAAGCGCTTGGTATACCATAGGAAACAGAGTTCCAAGAAAAATAGAAGCCGCCGAAACGACTAGCAGAACATTATTCACTAAAAGGAAAATTTCTCTAGAAACCAGAGTAAACCCTAGTTCACTTTTCATTAACGGTGCGCGAATCGCATAAAGTAGTAACGCCCCTCCAACCGTCAAACCTAGTATGCCTAGTATAAATACTCCGCGCGTCGGATCACTGGCAAAAGCATGCACCGAGGTTAATAAACCTGAGCGGGTTATAAATGTACCTAGCAAACTACCCGCAAAAGCTAGTATCGCAAGCAATACCGTCCAGCTTTTAAAGACGCCTCGCTTTTCAGTCACAGCTAATGAGTGAATGAGAGCAGTGCCAAATAGCCAAGTTATAAGCGGTGGATTTTCCACTGGATCCCATGCCCACCAGCCTCCCCAACCTAATTCGTAATAAGCCCACCAGCTCCCTAGTGCTATTCCAATAGTTAAGATTGCCCAAGCAATATTCGCCCAGGGTCTAGACCAACGCGCCCACGCAGAATCTAATTTTCCGCTTAATAAAGCCGCGATCGCGAAAGCAAAAACAACAGAAAAACCGACATAACCCATATACAAAGTTGGCGGATGAACGATAAATCCAAAATCTTGTAATGCTGTGTTTAAGTCTGAACCGTCTAGAGGAGGAAGTGGCACTATTCGAGCAAAAGGGTTGGATGTCGCAAGCATAAATAGTATGTAACAGACGCATAAAATTCCAAGAACGCCTAATACCCTTGCCACAAATTGAAGCGGCATACTTTTACTATAGATACTAACCAATAGCATCCAAGCCGCAAGCATGAATGTCCATAGAAGAAAAGAACCTTCATGCCCTCCCCATAGGGCAGTTAACTTATAGCGCATTGGCAACAAAGAGTTTGATTGGGCTGCTACTATCTGAACAGAAAAATCATCCGTTACAAAAGCATGAGCTAATATTCCAAGCGAAAGTCCTAAAAACACAAAGATGCCCGCAGATAATGGCCGAGCAAGATTCATCCATATAAAATTGTCTTTAGCAGCGCCTACTATCGGCAAAGTGCTAAGTAGAATGCTTAAACAAAGCGCCAAAATGAGAGAAATCTGACCTAATTCTGGGATCATTTACTGCTTCTTTCTTGCAAAATTTGGATAGCTTCGTCGGTACCCGCTGCGTCCAACGCCGCCTTAACTTCCTGCGACATATAATTTTCATCATGTTTGGCAAGGACTCGCGAAGCACTAAAAACACCTTTATCATCTACGCTACCTTCGGCAACAATGCCTTGACCCTCACGAAAAAGATCAGGCAAGATTCCTTCATACTCAATAGGAACGGCATGAACATAATCTGTTGTTTCAAACTTTACCTTCAAACTATCTGGAGCGGAAAAAAAACTCCCTTCTTTAACCATACCCCCGATTCTAAATCTTTGACCTACACCAACTTCTCCTAAGGCCACTTGCGACGGAGTATAAAACATATTCATATTTTGGCCGAGAGCAAATAATGTTAAGCCAACAGTCGCACTGAGCCCCAAAGCAATAAAGATGATAACTGTCAGTTTTCTCTTCCGGTGTCGTTTCACTTCAATTCCTCGAAACTAAGTATTAACAATTAATCCGTGCTATCAGTATCAGTATGTTCAAATACTGATTGCTTCTTTATCTCTCTAAGAATTTTCTTCCTGCGGACAATCGGAAATACCAGATTCACAAATATAAATACTAAAAAAACCGCATATACAGCCCATACATTAAATGCATAGCCTCCCATATCTAGAAATTCACTAATGCTCGAAAATTGAATTGATTGGGTCATTATAGAATCTCAATAAAAATTAGGGTCTATCAAGCCGCCCGAACTATATCCTGCACCCATTGAGATCTTTTTTCTCTTTGCAGTATTTCGTTTCGCGTAGTCAATATTAAACTGACAATAAAAAATAAATAAACCGCGATAATCATAACTCCGGTGGCCATCCAAAACTCTGGCCCATTTGCGTTATCACTCGACATTGATAATGGACTAGCTGGCTGATGCAAAACATTCCACCATTCTACTGAATATTTGATTATCACAACATTAATACAACCAACAATTGACAATAACGCACAAGCCTTGGCCGCCTTGTCAGTATCTTCTATTGCAGAACGAAGCGCTACAACACTTAGCAATAAAAAGAACTGAAATAACATTGAGACCAAGCGGGCATCCGTCCATTCCCACCAGGTGCCCCACATGACACTGCCCCAAATAGAGCCTGTGGCTAATGTAACAAAAGAGAACCAGGCTCCAAGCGCAGCGGCGTTCTTAGCCACCATATCAGCTAGCTTCATTTTCCATACCAGAGTGATAGTTCCAGCCACCGCCATCAATGGGAAAAAAGCGAGAGAGGTCCCAGCCACTGCCACATGGATTACCAAAATCCGCGTAGTCAAACCCTGTTGATAGTCTGGAGGCAAAAATAATAACGCCCAAATTACTCCAACTATCATAAAAAGTGCCATTGCACCGGCCAACCACGGTAACCATCTGTCAGAAACATCATAAAACCATTTTGGCGAGCCTAGCTTAGCAAACCATAACCACATAATTATTCCACTTTCCTACTACTGGGAAGAACCAACCCAAATATAACATGCTCATTATCATCAACCATGTGACGTATTGTAACTCATTGTAATTGTGGGGTAATCACAAAAATGAGCCACAAACAATGTATTTAATAACTAGTTAACACTAATGCGTAATGCTAAGGCAGAGGCCAGAGGCGCTAGAGTAATTGAACCCAGTAGCATAGCACCCATGATAGCTAGATAACCGGCGAGCGGAGCACCGTTGGCTGTCTCTTGAATAGCGAGAGTGCCTGCAATTAATACTGGGACGCTCATAGGCAACGAAATCATAGCGAGGATTAGCCCTCTACTCCCTAGCCCTACAGTTAATGCAACACCAATAGATCCCACTAAACTTAAAATCGGTGTGCCGATCAATAAAGTAAAGAATAAGACGCTATAGGATTCTTGTGGCAGATTAATCATGTAGGCAATTAACGGGGATATTAATACCACAGGCAACCCACTTACCAACCAATGGCCTATATTTTTCGCAAGAACGAGAAAATACAGGGGATGGGGGCTCACAAGTAATTGTTCTAAGGAACCATCCTCAAAGTCAGCCCTATACAAATTATCCATAGCCAGCAATGATGCTAATAGAGCGGAAATCCAGAGTACTCCAGCCGCAATCTCTCCCAACCTGCTTGGATCAGGGGAAATTCCTATGGGAAACAAAGAAGACGTAATTAAGAAAAACATAAAAGGATTAACGATATCGTTCTTCCTTTTATATGCAATCAGCAAGTCTCTTTTGAGAGTTACGACAAAAGCCTGGAAAATTGACGCTTGTTTTAAATTCACTTTCTAAGTCAACTCCAAAACTTTAAGCCCCGGCACGCCAAGGTTATGATGAGTTGTAACGAGAGCCGCTCCACCTCGATCTATGTGTTTGCACAACAATCCTTCTAATAATTTCACTCCATCAGCATCTAAGGTAGTAAATGGCTCATCTAGAACCCAAAGGTTACTCTGATTAAGCAAGAGCCTGGATAAAGAGACTCTCTGTTGCTGTCCTGCAGATAATGTAAAACATTGCGATTCCTCAAATCCTTTAAGGCCCATATCCTCGAGCGCGGAATAAATATCTTTGTCATCAGTTTCTTGGCGAAGACCGCAGGACCAACGAAGATTTTCTAGAGGCGTAAGAACCTTATTAACACCAACATGATGGCCTAAATAAGTTAACGAAGAGAGAAAATCTTCAGGGTGTTCTCTGGTGGTTTCACCACACCAAGTAATCGACCCTTGATAACCATCATGTAAGCCACACACAATACGCAATAATGTAGTTTTCCCACTTCCATTGGGCCCTTTAACTTGGATGACTTCACCCTGGCAAATTACTAAAGCTAAGTCTTGAAATAAAATTCGCTCACCGCGTTCGCAGAACAAATTATCAACTCTAAGAGCTTCTTGGCCCTCACTTCTTTGCACTATAAAATCCTTTTGGTAAAAACATTATTTATTCGCCTTAAGATTTACACGTTCAGCAAAACTTGATTTTCTAAAATGTTATAACTACTAAATTTGAACAACCTTACATGTAAATTACCAATCTAATTACATTAGCATTCCAATAGGTTTTATCTAACCACATGTCTTCAGCTGGGAAATTTAGCGCATTATTCATATTAAAAATAATTCTTTAATAAAGAATAGATATAAAACACCAACCATTTTTCCAATTACTAAAGATAAGCTAAAACACGTGAAAGGTATGTAGTGAGGAATGTCCACGCCCATCTCACACTGAGAATGTAGTTTTTTACACTATTCCAAGATTTCTTAGTTTCTAGTTCCAATCTGATAAACGTGCGCGCAGCCGCATAGCTGCCTGACTATGTATCTGGCTAACTCTAGACTCACTTACGCCAATCAACTCTCCAATTTCTTTCAGATTAAGCTCTTCATCATAGTAGAGCGCTAACACTAGTTTTTCTCTTTCTGGTAAGCCACTAATTGCTCCAGCCAAATGAGCTTTAAATGTGTCTCTTTGCAAACCATCACAGGGACCCGGCAATTCACCTACAGCTAGTTCTATCGCCGAATCATCTCCCTCCATAATGTCATCGAAGCTAAATAACCTTGAGCCGCTAGCATCCTGTAGTATCGAATAATACGAGGTAAGATCTATATCCAGTTCTTTCGCGATTTCTTTGTCTTTGGCGTCCTTTCCAGTCCGAGCCTCAATACACTTTATAGCTTCGGCCACTTTGCGAGATTTCCTATGAACACTTCTTGGGGCCCAATCACCTTTTCTTACTTCATCCAACATTGAGCCACGAATCCGAATACCCGCATAGGTTTCAAAACTAGCGCCTTTTGAGACGTCATACTTCTTCGCCGCTTCCAGAAGCCCTATCATACCAGACTGAACCAAATCATCGACCTGAACACTGGCTGGCATTCTGAGCAGTAAATGGTGAGCTATACGCTTGACTAATGGGGCGTAACGATCAACCACTTCATCTAAATGCTCTTCCGATACTTCATTGCTTTTTTTATCATTGCTGTATACGGTGGCCTCTATTGCTGCACTCATATTCAGTTATCCCGTTTTATTTCACCATCGAACTCTACAACTTTAGAAATTCGAATTACCGACTATTAATCTACTTGTACAAATTGCACAAAAACGAAACCTAGACGGACCGACAATAACCATTAAGCAATAACCATTCCAAATTTAGTTTAATCTTTAAGATAACTAGAATTACCAATTATCAATGCCTGCAGGGGATATAATTTTTCTTAGCAAAGAAGGAGAGAATTAATACGCCAAATTTTTGACTTTATTTGGTAGTGATATGACAATTTTTTAACGTTTGCACAAGATATTTGACACCTTACTAGCGAGGGAAATGAGCGATAAAGATCGAATTAATCAAGAGAATTACGGAGAAACGAAGAAAATTTTAAAGAGTTAGGTTTAAATCTCACGCTTTCGGCGGGGTAACCCCTACTTGCCCCATATACTTTCCGTCTCGTTGCT
>JAQWTK010000093.1 GCA_029242705.1 Gammaproteobacteria bacterium
TAAGGAGTACTGCAGATTATTAAGTTGGCCTCTGCTACCTAACTCAAAACTCTTGGCTACTACATCGTCTAAAGGTGGGTCAGCAAGGAAGGCATTGGGTAGCCTACACTCAAAATCAACATCGTCTGGGTCATCACCCTCCACTAGTGCATACTGAACTGCCAGATCAAAAACACCTTCATTACACGCAAGCTCTATGGGTGTTGGCGCCCTTGAGGACTCGGAATATGAAGCGTAGAAATTATGATCTTCGCTGACTTGCCATGTGAGACCCAAGGATGGATTGATCCGGGAAAATGTGTGTTCTCCATTTAGCTCAGGCCGTTCTCCAGATTTATCTCTCAAATCAACCTCAGTTTTATTACCTCGCACTGATGCTGTCAGCGAAAGTGAATCAGTTAAATCTAAAATATTTGAAAAATAAATACTAAATGATTCCGTCTGGGTAGATATTAAAGTGGCTGCCTCATCGACAAACGTACCAGTTCCAAGAGACGTTGTAAGCCGGGTCAATGGGTTGATATTTGCGAGCTCAAGAACCGAATCAAACTTTGATTCACCATTAAAATATGATCCGCCAACGACTAGCTGGTTAGCCACCCCTAAAAACTCATCAGCTACGGTAAATTGGAAATCTGCACCCGTGCTCTCTTGGTTACGGTTGCTAAGATTATTAATAGCGTCGTCAGAGAGGATGCCCGTTCCGGAGAGCCCGTCTTCATCAAACAGCTCTATGTTAAATGTGTCATCAGAGTTAAAGGCTTGTGCTGTGTTATTTAAAAAATTCTCGAGAAGATTGCTGTTATTAAACTGAGAGTCACAAACATCATCATCGTCCAAGCCGATTTCGTCTAGATCATCCTCTTCAAGTCCCTCAATTAAATAATCTGAACCGTTGAACGCGCAAATACCGAATTCGGAACCATCCCCATTAAAAGCATCAGTGGAGTTCTCTCTATAAAAAATGTTGCCGCTAAAGCTTATTCCGGAATTATACTGATGGGAAAAATCCATGCTAAACATATCCATGTCATTTTCAGTGATATCTGGTCCTGTGAAAATCGCTTCTCGGCGCAGATCGAGGAGTTCAATCGGAGCAGCGCCATTCCCTGTTAGCTCGGACTCTCCGTGCTGAAAATTTACATTTATTTCAGTGTTCTCCTGACGCCAACCAAGGCTTCCGTAAAAGTTGATAGCATCCGAGTTGGAGTAATCACGCCAACCATCCTCATCAAAGTACTCGACGTTTGCATAGAATGCGAATTGCCCATTGTTACCACCGATTTCAAAGTTTGAAACTGCTCTCCCAAATGAACCCGCGCTTACTTCCAGGTTAGCACCCTCAAAGTTAAAGCCATTCTTCATATCTATTACTAGCGCGCCGCCTAAACTATTCAATCCGTAGAGAGGGTTAGCTCCGCCACTTAGAGTTAAAGTGTTAATCGCAGATTGAGGCAGCAAATCCCAATTAACTGTATCGCCGAGAGGTTCGTTGATTCTTATACCGTTTTGATATACCGCGAGTCCTTGCGCTAGGCCTAATAGTGGCGAAGCCGTGAAACCACGGTATTGTAGATCAGGCTGTAGTGGATTATTTTGCGCGTTATTTAGTGAAATACTTGAAAAATTCTGACGGAGAAAATCCGCAATACTAATCACCGCCGCATCTTCTAAATCATTCGCATTAGCCGATTGTATTGGGTAAGCGATTTTTGCGGCCTCAACACTAGAGCCGGCCGGGACTATGCCTATTACGATGATTTCTTCGGGTTGTTGAGCTGTCGCAAAGCAAGAGATATAGAATGCGAGTGAAAGGGCTAAAATTCTCTTCATACCGGTAAAATCTACTAATTTAGAATGGGTGGTTAGTTGTTGGTGAGAGATGATACCAAAAAGATAAAGGACATTAAATTTCTAGGTTTGTAATAAAATTTTACTTATTCGTAGCTTTGACGAAAGCCCTATAGGCAGGTAGATTACGTTGTTGAAGATTTTTAAGTTGTTTTGGGAGGCGATATGGAAACCGTATTAGTAACCGGAGCGAATCGAGGTATTGGTCTAGGATTTGTGAAATATTATTTAGATCGGGGTAATCGAGTAATCGCAACTTACCGAGATACTCAGAGCTCTACTGAATTAATTCAGATGACTAAAGATCACGATAGACTGGAGTCGCTGGCTTTGGATGTAAGTTCGGAAGGATCATTGGTAGATTTTCGGAATCAATTGGGAAATAGACCAATCGATATTTTTATCAATAACGCTGGCGTATACGGTCCTCGAAATTCTACATTTGACAATGTAGATGAAAAAAATTGGGTTCCGGTTCTCCAAGTTAATGCCATCGCTCCTCTAATTCTTACACAATTAATTATTGAGAATTTGCGACAAAGCTCGGTGAAAAAACTAGTTTATATTACTTCTAAGATGGGTTCGATAAACGATAACAAAGGCGGTGGATCTTATGTTTATCGAAGCTCGAAAGCTGCATTAAACGCTGTAGTAAAAAGTATATCCGTTGATCTTGCTGATGAAGGAATGCGCGTGGCTCTGTTGCATCCTGGGTGGGTAAGAACAGATATGGGCGGCCCTAATGGATTAATCGATATTAAGACAAGCGTAACCGGAATGACTAAAGTGATTGATGGATTAGAACAAACGAGTTCTGGAGGCTTTTATAATTATGACGGAGCAGAGATCCCATGGTAGTTATTCAGGTAAAATTATATAAATGAAAATACGGTTTTGGATCCATACGCTACATTATTTTGTATACGCTTTTGCGGTTTTTAGTTCCAATACAGCTTTTGGTCATGGTGGCGTCGCGTTTCAGGATGATCTATGCGTTATTAATGTTGACTTTATGCAAGCCCATTTCACGGTTTTTCAGCCTGACACGAGAGAAAATGATGAATTTTGTGAAGATGTACCAGATGTAACAAATTCGTTGTTTGTTATGGAGTATTTACATGACCTGTTGCAAGAAATGTATGTAGATTTCCGGATAGTGGAAGACGTAAATAATGTTGGCCAATATGCAAGCTGGGACGACATACAAGCTATCGATGATTTAGATGCAGCGACGGTTTACTATAAGGAGCCTACAGTCGAAGCAAGTGGTTATTACCGCGCCAGTTATTCTTTTAATAAGCGAGGGACATACATAGGTATTGTCACCGCAGAGCATCCCGGCGATGATAGAAGTTACAATGCCGTTTTTTACTTTCAAGTAGGTGGTGCTGACTGGGGCACCATCCCTGTTTTTGTTTTATTAATTTTCATAAGCCAACTTGGATACTGGTATGTCAATGGTGGTTATGAGCGCTACCTAGAAAAGAAGGTGTTGGAAGCAAAATAGATAAAAATTATAGCGAAAGGGTTCGCTGGCGGGATTTCTGAGCGCGCGTTTTTTCGATTTTATTAAATATTCTAAGTCATCTCACTTTTCTCTCTATATTTTCCTTTGAGCAATTTGGCTTCCTAACCAACCGTTTGTGATAGCATGGTTTTCCGATGAATTAGTTCTGAAGTTCACATGATTCACGATAGAAGAAATCAAGTAATGGGATTTTCTCTATCCCTCACTGCTGCAGCGATGTGGGGGGTATTGCCTATCGCACTAAAAGAGTTATTACTGGGCATGAATGCGCAAACAATTGTTTGGTATAGATTTCTGGTAGCAGGATTAATTCTATTTTTTTGGTTGTATCTTAAAAAAGATTTGCCCAATATTTTTTCAGCAAATAAATTAATTCAAATTGTGCTGGTTATAGCCACATTAGGATTGTGCAGTAATTATTATTTGTTTTCAGATTCACTGAACTATGTAAATGGAGAAACTAGCGAGGCAGTCATTCAATTGACTACTTTGTTTCTAATATTAGGTGGTGTGGTTTTTTATAAAGAGCCATTTTTAGCTATTCAAAAATTTGGCACTTTTTTAATAGTATGTGGCTTACTATTATTTTTTCATGATCGGCTTTCCGAGTTCTCAAATTTTCAAAGCAACCAAACGATTGGCGTTTTTATTGTATTTTTAGCGGCGATTACATGGACTGTCTACTCATTATTACAAAAAAAATTACTAGAGCAATTTTCGTCTCCACAAATCTTGTTTCTGATTTATATTTTCTCCGCACTCATATTGCTTCCTTTTATATCTGCGACTAGTTTACTTGATCTTACGATAATTGAATTGGGGTTATTAGGGTTTTGTTGTATGAATACTTTGATAGCATATGGGTGTTTTACAGAAGCTCTTAATCGTTGGGACGCATCAAAGGTTAGTGCGGTCTTAGCCCTTGCGCCTTTGTTTACCATCGGATGTCTAAGATTAATTGTCTATGTAAATCCGGCATATTCGTTCACAGATAGATTAAGCACTTTGTCAATTATTGGCGCATTACTTTTGGTTATAGGCTCTGTTTTAACGGCATTGATGCCAATTTTGATACAGTATGTGGCACATCAGAAAGTAAAGTCTCATGTGAGGAATAAATAGGAGTTAAATTATTAGCCGTTGACATAAATTTCGAAATACGAAAAACTCTACCTATAGATTTTTAAAAGTCAGTTTACATAATAATAAAAATCGGTATTTCTTATGACATTAATCGCCAAGCAAAGAAAAGCTCTTATTTTTGGTTTCTGGATTTTATTAACTTCATTTTCCTTTGCAGAAGTTACTAAAATTGAAATTATTAGCCAAGAAACCCTTTCTGACAGTGCAACTGATTTTTCTTATGAGAGTATTTATGGTTTAGTTCATTTTTCTTTGGATCCATCGGATCCTGCTAATTCAGAAATAGTAGATATAGAGTATGCGCCTACGAATGCGGAAGGAAATATCGAATATTCGGCGGACTTCAAAGTGTTGATTCCTAGCAATGATATTGCTAACAGTGGTTTGTTATATATGGTTAACAATCGAGGGAGAGGAATCACTCCGCCGGAAATATCGTTACAAGATCCGCTTTCTGGTTTAGGTTTTACCTATTTATTGACGGGCTGGATTAACGAAATTGAGGAGAGACCCGGTAGATTGCGGCTTCATGCGCCGGTAGTCGGATCGGGCGAGGAACCAATTACTGGTGAAGTTCGATATGAAGTGAGTGTTACTCGTCCCTCAAATAATGTGAATATAGCAGGAGGCGGCCACCTTTCTTATGAGCCTACCGTTTCAGGCCTTGTGAATGCAGAATTAAGCGAGCGTTTATATCTTATAGATCCTAGAGTACCAATAGAAAGATCTCAGTTTCGGCTGAATGTGTCTGATTCGCCTAACAGCAATCAAAAAAATATAACGTTAAGTTTGGAGGGCGGTGAGCTTAAGCCAGGTTATATCTATGAGTTGATTTATGAAGCGAAAAATCCTGTACTAGCGGGTGCAGGTATGTCTGCAATTCGCGATTTGGTGTCTCTTATTCGCTACGGTGGTGAAGCTGATGATGAACTCAATAAGCTAGGTCTGCCTGAAATTGAGAATACCGTCGCTTATGGCTCTTCTCAGAGTGGACGGTTATTAAGAATGTTTATGTATGATGGTTTTAATTCTGATCTTGAAGAGAGAAAAGTTTTCGATGGTGTAGTGCCATTTATAGCTGGCGGTGGATATGGGATGTTCAATAATCGTTTCGCAATGCCTACTAGAACTAATGGTCATCATTCTAACTATCTCTATCCCAATGATTTATTTCCATTTACTTATGGTGATAGTACAGACCCATTTACGGGCTCGACTGACGGTATATTGAAAAAGGCTAGAGCTACAAATACTATCCCCAATGTTATGCATATCCAAACCTCTAATGAATATTGGATTCGAGCCGGATCGTTGCCTCATACCAACCCTGAAGGGACCGCCGATGCGGTCTTGCCAGAAGAGGTTCGTTTCTACACTATAGGCGGATCTCAGCATGGATCTGGTAACGGCATACCTCGTCCTGTTAGAGGAGGGCAAATAGCCCCTAATCCGAGCATGTGGAACCCAATCGCTATGTCTGCAGTAGCAAGCATGTATGATTGGGTTTCGGAAGGAATAGAGCCTCCTCCGTCTCGTTATCCACGAATTCAAGATGGCTCTTTAGTAATTTCGCATATTGACGGTCAAATTAATTCAGAAGCTTGGAATAGGCTTAGCTTTGTCACTCACCCTACTTCTATGTATAAACCTAGTCATAATTATTATGGTGGGCGTTGGGAAAGGGATCGAATAATTGATGAGCATCCAAGTTTTTCCGATCATCATTATAATGCGCTTGTTCCTGCTGTTGACTCTGATAATAATGATCTGAATCATAGTACAATTTTGCCACCAACAGCTTCTGTGCCACTTGCCACTTTTACGTCTTGGAATTTAAGGGCTATAGAAACGGGTGCAGAAAAATCTCTTGCAAGACTATCGGGTGGTTATATCCCCTATCCAAGGGATTCAGTTGCTGCTCTAGAAAACAGAGATCAACGCAATTCAATTACTGAACTTTACAGCTCATTCGAAGATTATTTGCTGAAATATGAAGTTGCAACTGACCGTTTGATAGAAGATGGCTATCTATTAGAGGGATTTAAGCCTGCTTATATGAATATAGCTCATAGCATGAAAAACATTTTTGATTAAAAACCCAAAGGTTTTATTTCTTAGATTCAAACTTCCTTAATCATCTCCTGGGGAATTAAAGTCAACTGGTGTAAGACGAGGCAATGTGCAATGGTGTGGTTCTTTGTCATAGCTGACATCTTCTGGATCATAACCACCCCTGAGATTTAAAAAACTCGCTGATGAATCTTGTCCTAGACAAACGATATTGGAAGAGTTGTTACCCTCTCTAACTAAGCCACCCCAGACGATATTTGGAGTATTGACTTGCGCTATTTCGTGCCATGCCATTAAGAGGCGATGCCTAGGAGTAGTACCGCCGCCTCGATAATCATTATCGTGAATATAAATTTTTTCCGGGAACGGATCGTAGTTTGGATCCTCGATTGTTCGCCCTCCAAGGGTGTAACTGTATATCATGATATTAACGTTGCCGTTGTCCCAAAACTGGTTTTCAAATACTTCGATATTGTCATTAGCCAAAATAAGCAGTCCTGTCCCAGGCGGAACGTTACCTACGATAGCCCCTTCAGGCGCGAAATTTTCTGTGTTGTTACGATAAACTTCATTATCGAAGACGCGTGTCGATTGCCCGCCTTGTATTTCAAGGTTAGGCAAATCGAAAACTAGAATTCCTCCTGTATTATTCGTGGCAACATTATCGTAGACGTCTGCGAAGGTTGAATTTTCTATTTCTATGCCGGCGACGTTGTATTCCGCTCGAGAATTTCTTACGATTATTTGACTGGATTGTCCGACGTAGATGCCCGCATCTGCCGCGCCAATTGCTACAGAGCCTTCTATTAGGATATTGCGAGATTGTACTGGGTAGATTCCATAGGCCCCATTTTCTGGATCTGGTCCGTTAGTCCATTCTGTGCGGACTCGCCGGATAGTAACATTTGTACTCTCATTAATTTTAAGAGCATCCCCGACAGTATCTTCAATAGCTAGGTCTTCAATAACAAAATCATCGGCTGTTACTAATAAACCTTCTGCTCCTTGCGCTTGTTTTGCGAAAGATAATACTGATTGATCCATGCCTGCGCCACGGATAGTAACCCCAGGCACTGTCAGTGATAAGCTCCTGGAAAAATTATGGGTGCCAGGTGGGACCTCAATAACTGTGCCCGGCTGAGCTTCTATGAGTTGTAATTGAAAGGATTCTTCAAAATTTAATTCTAAGGGATCGGTAGAAGAAACATCGGTTGGTCCGCAACCTACAAGTAATAGAGACGCGAAGACTTGGATTAACGATTTTATTCTTTTTTTTATCATGTTTCTTATTCCTGCAAAAACTAGAGTGTTAATTTTGTCTATGACTAGATCACGGCACGATTTTAGGCGCGGTCACATCTTTTGTAAATTTATCGGGGCATTACCTCAAACAACCAGGTATCGCCGTTACTAACTGTTTCGTCTGCGCCCAACCCCCGGCCGCCGCTAAAATATTTTCGAGCGAGCTCATTTAGAACTGGAACAACTTCTGGTCCTTGCATAATACGTTGGAGACGCTGCTCATAGAGCGTATCATCGATTCGAAGAATTATGCGATCATCATTCTCCAGATAATACGGCCATTGCTTCCAAATTTTTCCCTGGATTGTATTCATGTACCCACTTACTATGAACAGTCTTTGGTCGTGAACAGCAAGCCACACTGTTCTGGATCTACTAGGGTTCAGGGTTTGGAATTCGATAAGATCTCGATCTCTAAGAAAGCTCCAATCGCTCGGGATCTCGGCTATTTCCCCGGTAGTAAAAGGTCCTCCACTAAAAATTGCCAGCGGGCCATCCGTAAAGCGTGTCGCTAAGATAAATAGAAAGACAGCGACCGTCAGGCTCGAGATCACTATTGAAACAACTTTATTGAATTTTGTCATAAAATAACTCTAAGCGAGGTTGATCAGGATTCTTTTGATTAAAGATTTAGTCAACAGCCCCAATTTCTAAAAATAAACAAATTGGTGATCTTTTTCCCAAAGGATATCGTTTAACAAGATACACCGGTTTAATCATTGACGTGCTATAAAGCGGTGCATCTTCCAATTTTGGAACATTCCCGCCTCAAAGCTCCGAGAGGGAATGTTCCTTTTTTTTCTTTTTGATACTATCAATTACTAAGTGGTCTTTATATCAAGGTAGGATACATATGTCTAAGGGACAATTTGCGGCAATTTTAGTATCTATACCAATCCTCATTTTTTGTCTTCAGCTTATCGCTTCCGAGAGAGTTGAGGTGGTATTCCTTCATACCCTTGATGAAGCTACGAAAGAAATTTCTACGAGGCTTTGGGTGGCTGATGATGATGGCTACCAGTACTTAAGAGTTGGTGCTGATGGTTCAGAATGGTTTACTCGATTAACGGCAAGGGAAACTCTAGATCTTACGCGAAATAATCGACGTTATACTTACACGTGGGCTTTAAGGGAAAATAAGAGCGATAAAATTAATGACCTAATGCGTGAAAAGTATGGTTGGGGAGACTCTTTTATCGGTATGATAACTGGAGGACGACAAAATTCTATTCCAATTGAGCTGCGGTTAGCAAACTAGTATTTGGAAGTAATTACAGTCATAGGCACATAGCTACAGCTTGTAACGTCGGCTAAAGTAGATATAAATTATTGTTCGTTTGGTTTCTACATTAAAGCCTTTTTAAAAAAGGGAGAGAAAAAATGGTAAAAATAATTCTCGCACTAGTTACAACGTTATTCATTACAGCCGCACAAGCTAATGTAAAGCTGTATATATTTGACTGTGGGCACATATACTTTGATGACGTCAGTAACTTTGGCTTAACGAATGAAGATACTGATGTTCGTGAGCTTTTTGTCCCGTGTTACTTGATTGATCACCCTGATGGAAAGATGATCTGGGATGCAGGTTTACCGCTCGATATGGTCGGTCCACGCCAATCAGATGCTACAAGCTGGTATGAGACTTCAATTATTGAGCAGCTTAGCGACATTGGTATAGAGCCCGGAGATATAGATTTTGCGGCGTATTCACACTTTCATTATGATCATACAGGAGCCGCTAATGCATTTAGTGACGCTACGCTGTTGATCCAGGAAACAGAATATATTGCGGCTTTTCATGAGCCAGAAAGTAATCCAGTTTTTCGCCCTCCACTTTATAGTGAGCTCGTGGATTCGACTAAAATCTTATTGCAGGGAGATCATGATGTGTTCGGAGATGGCTCAGTAGTTATTCTCTCTGCTCCTGGTCATACACCGGGGCATCAAACCTTGAAATTAGAGTTAGAAAGCTTTGGTCCTCTAATACTCTCTGGTGACCTTTACCATTTTGAGGCAAGCAGAATGTTACGTAGGACGCCTGTATTTAATACTGATCCCGAAGAAACACTGCGCTCTATGAATAAGGTTGAGGTAATAAGGCAAGAGAGTGGGGCCACTTTTTGGATCGAGCACAGCTTAGAGCTGGCAAATTCACTTAATTTGTCGCCCTATTACTATGAGTAGTGCCTTAAAATAACTACATCAAGCCCGATATAGCGCGAACTCGGTGGCTCTCGCTATCTGTGACATAGACCACGCCCTCGTGGACACAAACACCATGAGGGCGATCAGTCATACAATTTAAAGGATCACCATCGGGCCCGTTACCTCGTTCACCGTTTCCTAGAACTGTGTCTATGATGCCCGTGGCTAAGGCTAGTCGGCGAATAACATGGTTTTCTGTATCTACGATGTATAGAGAATGATCTTGTCTAGAATAAGCAATTCCCTTAGGACCGTTGAAAGTGCAGTTTATTGCTGCACCGCCATCTCCGGAATATCCTTGCTCACCAGTTCCAGCAATGCGCTGGAGACGGTTACCTTGTATGTCAATTTGATATATTGCGTTACCTTCTCTGAGAACTAGATAAGCGTTTCCGTTAGGATCGGTATCAATAGAGCGCGGTCCAAGCAGGGGTGTACCTTCTAGTGGCGCTGTATCTGGTGTTTGAACGCGCTCACCGGTGCCAGATAGAGTTCGGATGACTCCAGTACCTCGATCAACTATTCGCAAACGGTGATTGCCTATGTCACAAATTAATAGATTGCCGTTTGAGTCGAAGGCAATGCTGTGAGGGCGGTTTAGTTGCGAGAGGACTGCTGTTCCACCGTCTCCGCTATCTCCGGGTTCGCCATTACCTGCTAGGATTGTGACTAAGCCCGATTGCGCAGCAATGCGACGCACGCTGTGGGAGTCTCGTTCGACTATATAAAGATTTCCCTGTTCGTCCCAGCGAATTTCATGTGGTGCATTAAACGAGGTTTCGAGAGGTCGGCGAGATTCAGAAACAAAGCCTTTTTCGCCGTTACCAGCGATGGTGGTTAACCGATTTGTTCCAAAGTTTAGTCTTCGGGTTCGGCCAGTATCAACTTCGCAGAAATAAAGGTCATTTCCTGGCCCAATGACAATGCCATAGGGATTGTTAACAGGTGTCTCGGTCGCTATGAGTCCTTCTCTTCCTTCGAATTCGTAACCGGCGACACCGGTACCTGCTACGGTCCGCACCCTCCAATTTTGTTGCCCGAGGCTAATGCGTGGTATTGCGAAAGCGCTGCCGGTAACAGCCACCGCCCGCAAAAATGAGCGTCTAGTAGAATGAGTCATAGTAATGCCTCTTGTTTTTTCGCAAACATATTTGATTAATTTTTACCTTTATCACAACTGGAATTCAACAAAAAAGAATGTTTTCTTTACCTTTGATACTTGAGTTTTGAGTTAGTCCCAAATACTCTACTCTTTAATATGTGCAGGTTAAGCTGGACACAATAAACGCTCGCTCAAGGCAGCATAAGTAGTTCTAGACTTGAGTAATATAGTTGAGAGAAAGAGGAGAAATTTTATGTGTGATAATGATACTCAAAAAGATGTCGAAGAATACTTGCGCCGACACCCAGAAATGACTCGCCGGGATTTTACAAAGCTGGCTACTGGCGCCGGCTTGGCGATGATGTTTCCACCGATGGCAAATGCGCAATCGGTCTCCGAAAGGGACATTGAAATTACTACACCTGATGGCGTTGCCGATTGCTATTTTGTTTACCCATCACAAGGAGCGCATGCGGCGGTATTGGTATGGCCAGATATACTTGCGCTCCGACCCGCTTTTCGCGAGATGGGTAAAAGATTGGCTCGCTCTGGTTATGCTGTGTTGACAGTTAATCCATTCTATCGTGATTCTCGTGCGCCAGTCGTTGGCTTTGGTGCCAGTTTTGGACAACCCGAAACTCGGGAGATTGTTCTACCTATGGCTCAAAATTTAAACGCAGAAACACATTTTACTGATGCTAGTGCTTTCATTGATTGGCTCGATGAGCAGCCAGAAGTTGATACTAATAGAGGGATAGGCACAACGGGCTATTGTATGGGTGGCCCAATGGTTATGCGCACCGTTGCAGCGGTGCCAGAAAGAATGGCTGCCGGCGCTACCTTTCATGGAGGTGGCCTTGCAACAGGGAATCCTGATAGCCCGCATTTACTTATTTCGGATACTCGTGCCCAAATGTTGCATTGTGTTGCTCAAAATGACGACGATAATGACCCAGCAGCTAAAGAAATTTTGCGCGAAACCTATGCTGACGCAGGAATACGCGCGGAGATCGAAGTCTATGAGGACGCCATGCATGGCTGGTGTGCGATTGACTCACAGGTCTATCACCAAGCTCAGGCTGAGAGAGCATGGAGTAGAATGCTTAATTTGTTTGAGCGTGCTTTGGCTTAAATAATAAAAAGGCTATGGTGAAAAACCATAGCCTTTTTATCGTTTCTATTTTGTGACGTTATCTTTGTTTGTCCAGAATATATCGATATTGCCTAGACTATTATCTTCTCGTGAAGAGAACCAGGAAATGGTGTCTGTCCCAGGGGGAAGAGCAGGGCACATATCAGCAGAAGCTGTGTTTACTTGCGGGCCGAGATTGAAGGCTGAACCCCAGCTATTTTGACCTTGTTGCATTGATCCATAAATATCCATGCCACCGTAACCCCCAGGTCTACTTGATGTAAAGTAAACCATACCATCTGAATCTTGAGTGAAGTGGAATTCCTCGGCTGCAGTATTAATATTAGGACCCTGATTCACGGGTTCCGCCCAATTCCCATTACCATCTTGTTGGGAACAATAAATATCTGAACCGCCATATCCCCCAGCCCTTCGCGAAGCAAAGCATAAGGTTTCACCATCTTGCAGAATAGCTGGGCAATGTTCATTCCCTTCATCAGTGCTTATTGGATAGGGTATTAGTTCAGGTTCTGACCAAATGCCATTTACTTTGTGGGTTACAAATAAATCAGTAGCGTTATTTGGATTCGAAGTAGCAAGGCGATCTGACTTAAAGTAGATGGTATTGCCATCGGCAGTAATCCAAGGTTCCCGATCGTCACCGAGTCGGAGCGGGTCCGTATCTGTCGCTGGTGCAGCATTGACTGGCAGCCCCATATTTGTCGGCTGGTTCCAGCCCCCAGTCTCTTCATTAAATGTTGCGATATAAAGATCTTTTGGGTCTCCCGGAGCGACAGCCATATCCTGTCGAGCGCTACAATAGACCATCGTACCGTCAGCTGCGAAAGATAATTCGCCTTCTGCCCACATTGTATTAATCGGGGCTCCGAAATTATGGACAGCTAAATCGACCCAACTACGCTCTTGTGCTTGAGTTGAAGAAGCGACTATAAAAGTAAATACAAAAAGTAAATTTTTATGTCCTTGCATAAAGATCATCATAAACCTCAATAGTTTTCTAGGAGCGAGATGTTATTTGGAATGTCCACCATCGGTCGGGACGTTGTGCATTTGGGTCAGGAGCAGGATTATCTAGCGCCGCAAAATTTTGCAGTTTAGCAACGCGCGCGCGCCAAGCACTGTCCATTGTTGTGGGATCGGTAATTCGATTCACATGAACTGGATAGGTTGTACCGTTTAAACGCATAACACCTATCTCATCTGTTCCGACCTTGCTCGCCCAATATTTAGTATCGCACACGGAGCAGCTCAAGAACATTTCGCCCTCTTGTGTAGACATGCAGTTTAAATTGATCGAGTGGGGTCTAATGCCAGCGTAAATTTGCAATTGACAAAGTGGTACTTGATTAGCGAACGACCAGTCAGAAACCGGTTCGTTATAACTTTCTCCAAACAGGAAACCGCCCGGGGTCCGCTCACAGGGACAAACTGATGAAAAAACTATAAATCCAACAATACCTATCGCCAGTATCGCTGCAATTGACCCGCCAACTAATACCTTAGCTTTTGATTTGCTCTCTACAGTTAGCTCTTCTGACATAGCGCCTCCTTTTTTCTTTGGTTTTATTTTTTAAATTCGGCCGGTTAGCTGAAAATCAAGCACCATCTCTTCGCTAAGAGAATGTCCAAAACCTGGTTCATTTGGAGCTAGTACATAGCCGTTTTCAACTCGACAAGACATAGCATCTAAGATCGCGGAACCTTCGGGAAAACTCTCTGCCATACTACAGCTCGCGGAAGTTAAAGCAATAGGAAATCCCCAAGAGCTGGCTCCTCTGTGGGGTATTAATTCTAGTTTAGCTCCTTCGACAAGTGCTGAAATTCTTCGCCCAGCGGTAGTTCCCCCGCACCAAGTAATATCTGGCTGGAGTATTTCTGCCGAGCCAAGGCCCACTAACACTCTAAATCCATGCTCTGTGTATTCATGTTCGCCACATGCAATGCGAGTCCATGCTTCACCTTTGCCGCCAACTTGATTTACAAGTTCCGCGTAACCGAATACATCGTCTGGTGATAATAGCTCTTCCATGAAATAAAGGTTCGCCTCTTTCAAGCGCTCACAAAAAGGGATAGCCCATTCAACGGTCCCGTCCCGGGAAACGCAATCTGTCATGATCCGAACATCTGCTCCAAGCTGATCTCTAGCCTCTAGTACTGAATTTATAAAACTGTCTAATATAGTTTTTGGAGTTCTTGGGCCTCCATATGTTGTTCTTTTAAAATTTCTCACACCACGGGTTTTTGCTTCCAAGAAATCGCCGTTCGTTTGGTAAATCTCTATACGATCGCGATCCGCCCCCCCAATGAGTTCGTGCACAGGCATGCCAGCGTATTTACCAGCGATGTCCCAAAGAGCATTATCGACCGCACTAAGTGCCATAGCAAAGATGCCTCTGCGCCCGTAAAAAATGCCAGATGTATACATTTGATCCCAGAGCTGTTCAACATTAAGCGGATTGGCGTCTATCAATAAGTGTTTAAGGTGGCCATCTATGATTTCTACTGCTGCGCTACCCCCCGCCCCCATGCCAAACCCAGTAATTCCTTCGTTGGTTTTTATGATGGCAATTATCGCTGAAGGCAGTTGTTCGAATGGACCTCCAAATCGCCAACGATCAGGATCGTCATCATTATCAAAAATTGGAGCGTCTAAGAGACCTTCTGAGCGCTGATTAATATAAATTGGATAGGCTTCCACAGAGCGTATTCGCAGGTTTGTAGTTTGGGCAAGTATTTGTATAGGGACTACGCTGCCTGCACTTGCGGCGGCTAAGGCCATGAGCGAAGCGGATTTAGTTAAAAACTGTCTTCGACTTGTTTTTTTTCTATTCATACAATAATTAGTACTTAACAGATCGGATTAAATTTCTCAGAATAGATGTCTAATTGCAAGTAAATCCAGATTGTAGAATTTTTATGTATTCGGTTTGGTCTTAATTTGGAATTTGTACTTCTAATGTAAAGAGTTGTCGAAGAATTCGTCGCCATTGTATGTACTGCTCCGCCATAGTGCCGCTTAGCCCGTGAACGTTTTCGTTTAGCTCTAGGATTGCTGGCCCAATTTCATTGTTAAATCCAGCGGAAATATCTTGGTACTCCATTTCAAATATCTTGCTCCAACGATATCGATCGTAACGCTGGGTTAAGGTTAGATAACGACCAGAACGTCCATAGTCTTCGTAATTATACGGTGTACCATTGGCATCGAGCTCCTCATTAATTTGATCAAAGGAATACTTTCGCCATACGGCATATGATGGCTGCATTTCTTCATAAAGTGATGCGTAGTATTGGTCAACTGTATCTATAAATAAATGATGACGGATCCGCATATCGTTTACTCTCTCGAGCATTGGATCTTCTTCCGCGGGTAAAGAAACTAGTGTAAATAAGTTATTTTCATCTTTCATTAAGTTATGTTGAAAGGACTCTGGCGCCAAATCGCTGCCATAGACTATTCGAGATATGAGTTTTATATCTAAAAGATTTTGTTCGGTAAGACTTGCCCGATATTCTACTAACGCATTATTGATCTCGTTATAAATATCTTGAAATGGCTCAACAAAATTGGCAGAGTTGAAAGGGTTTCCTTGCGTGAATCGAGTATTAGTTGGAAAGTCTTTTTCAAATGCAATGTCCGCATATTCTTGGTCTAACCAAACACGCCCGGCGCTATCTTGAGCAACAATACGCAGTAAGATTCTTTTTCCATTAGACGCTAAAACTGTGCCTTGAATCTGAAGATCCACTGAGGGATCGTTTGTGGGGAGAACGCGTACAGCCCCCCACTGATTTGATTCCAAAAGTGTGTTGCGGAGAACATACGGGAGGTAGTGAGTTTCATTATTTCTAATTTCGCTAAAAATCCATTCGCCGAATTCTAGTGCTTCCTGCTCATCTATTTGGACATCAAATACATTTATCGCTATATCAAGTAATAAATGTTCAGGTAGCACTACATCGACACGATTGAGTTTGACGATTCCGACAGGCGGCAGTATGGGCTCTATATCTACACGAATTGATTGATTTTGAGAGCATGAAAAAAAGATCGCTGATATTAAGTAAAAAACAGAACGATTATTTTTAATTAGCGCCATGACACACTAATTTAAAGGAGCTCGCAAACTACAGGAGCGTCCTCTTGTTACCGTTTGTGTGCAGTTATATTCGTCTATTGGCGCCTGGTATTTGTCAAATGCTTGAACTAGATTAAATGGCAAAGATCCATTGCTACTTATGCTTGTAATAAGGCGGAGGCTTTGGCTGTCAGATGACACACTTAATCGATGTATAATATAAAGTCCATCTGGTAGCGCTATCTCAAAGACGAGTTGTTGGCGATCCCAGCCGCAAATTTCAGCACCGTGTTGACTCGAAAATACCTCAGTAGGACCGGTTTCCATAGTACAAACTAGAGGAGCCTCGCCTCTTCGTTCTATCCGGATTTCATTACGGTCTTGAAATATTTCCATCGTAGAGAAACGGTTAACGTACTCAGAAAGCCTGGCTAAGTCGAACAAATTGGCTTGCCGACGTTTAGGCTTGTTTAAGTTAATATTGCCTAGGGAGATAGACGGCCCCCCTCCTAACCCTATGCCTGACCTTTGCAGAGACGCATTTTCCTGACGAATAGTCATTCGTCGACTTAGTTCGTCCTCCCATTTGTCGCTCCTAGCATAATCTTTTTCCCAATTTCCAGAAAAATTCATACGGATTGGGCTCTCCAAATCCAGTACTGGAAGGTTGTCAGAAGTTGTTTGGCTAAATACAGTCGGGGTGGTTATAAAATTGGCAATCGCCAGCATCGCATAAGGGGCTATTGACCGTAGTTTAATTCTGAATGTCTTGAGCTTTTGTGTCATTGTCACAAACCTGTTTTAACCTTCCTTCTTACACAATCAACAAGCTAAGTGTGCTTCAACAATTAAGCTTTAATGCTCCAATACGAATCACCAAGAGTCAATACTCAAAACCACATGTAAGGCTGATTCTTGGATGGACATTCGTTAGGTAGAGACATATGCTCAAAGCTCATAGGAACCAGAGTTTAAGGAGCTGACCCATGGTGTGCAATTACGCTTTTTTTGTTCATTCATTGCTTTTCGAGCCTTATGCCTTCTTAGCGCAGTATGTAAAGAGTTAGGCGTAGAACTATAACTAAAGGAATATATGCCTAATGAGAAAATTTAGTTGGCTGTTTTTGCTCACATTATTTTTGTATTTCAATGTTATTGAAGTTAATAACAAAGCGGTTGCGGAAGAATCTTCGAATCGCGAATTGATCACGTCGTTTTGGGCTGCCTCTCCTGAGGAGTCTCTAGATTTTCTTGAGCAGTTAAAGGAAAAAGCACCTGACGTAGAAACTCTTTATGAATGGTTAAAGCGAGGTCCTGAATACTCGAGGGATGTTCCTGTTGGGCAACAAGAAAGTGCGCGTATTTCAGGGGATGGCACTCGTTTCCCTTATGTGTTTTTGGTTCCAGAAGGTTACGATCCGAGTCACAAGTATCCTGTTGAGTTTATGTTACATGGAGGTGTAAGTAGACCTGAATGGGATCCAGGCGGAGGTTGGTGGCGCCGCGGATATGAGTCGCTAAAACAAGAAGATCGTATTGTTGTTGTTCCAGCGTCCTGGAACGAAGCGTTTTGGTGGCACGAAAACCAAGCGGAAAATTTACCGTTAATTCTTAATATCTTAAAGAGAAATTACAACATTGATGAGGATCGAGTGACTTTGTCAGGTATATCTGATGGAGGTACCGGAGCTTATTTTTTTGCATTTAAACAGCCAACGCCTTGGGCAGTTTTCCTCCCCTATATTGGTCACCCCGGTGTATTGCGGAATCCGCAAAGTGGGGGCGGTTATAAGCTTTATTTCGAGAACCTGATGTCAAAGCCGTTGTATATTGTTAATGGTGAAAATGACAGGCTTTATCCGGCGTCTTCCGTAGCGCCATTTATCGATATTTTGGTAGATGCCGGTGTAGACCATATATGGAAAGTGATTCCAGAGGGTGGGCACAACACGAATTGGTTGCCAGAAGAAATACCTTTGATTGAGCAATTCAAGCAAGACAACGCTAGGGATGCTTTACCAGAGGACGTTAAATGGGTGGCCGACCGAACTGATAAATTCAATCGTAATCTTTGGGTCCGTATCGATGAGTTATCGCAGACACCAGGGCTAATAGAGGTGCAGCGCATAGGGAATCAGTTTGATGTCATAGCGCGAGGAGTATCGGCATTTACACTACTTTTAAACCCAGGTGAAGTTGATTTCTCTCAACCTATTAGCGTGACCGTAAATGGTGAGGAAATTCATAGCGAAGTTGTCGTCCAAAATGCTAATACTTTGCTTCACTGGGCGAATGAAGATAAAGATAGGTCTATGCTGTTTACTGCGGAGCTTAATTTGCAGACAAGTAAATAAGGCTAAAATAACTGTAATACTTTGCATCAACTGTTTATAACTACCAATCGATTTAGTAATCTGGATCTAGCTAGCAAAACCCTTGTTCATCCGTTAAGTGAGAAATAAAAAAGAGATATGACGAATATACAAAAAATAGGAAAACTTTGCGTTGCCACGGAATTGGCTGACTTTATCAATCAAAATCTACTAAAAAAAATTGATAGAGATGAAATAAAATTTTGGTCTGGTTTCGAGGAGATTATTAAGGAATTCTCACCGCGTAATTCTGCGTTACTGGTAGAAAGGGAACTACTGCAAGAGAAGATTGATGATTGGCATCGCAGCCGCCGTAGCGAAAAACATGATGCAGTTGAATACAAGCGATTCTTAATCGAAATAGGTTACCTCCAAGATGAAGGGGATGATTTTGAAATTTCGACTACAAACGTTGATGCCGAAATTGCGCTGCAGGCTGGTCCTCAATTAGTTGTTCCAGTAAAGAATGCGCGTTTTGCTCTTAATGCGGCTAACGCGAGATGGGGGAGTTTATATGACGCACTTTATGGAACAGATGTTATATCTGAAGAGGACGGATGCCAAAGAGCCGGCAACTATAATCCAATCCGTGGTAATAGGGTAATTGAGTTTGCCAAAAATTTTCTAGATCAAAGGTGTCCGCTTAAAGAAGGATCGCACATAGAAGCGACCGCTTATAAAATCGAAAATGGCAATCTTAAGATTGTCCTAGGTGAATTGGTCACTGAACTTTCTAATGCATCAGTGTTTAAGGGCTACGTTGGCGATACTGCAAAGCCTTCCAGTGTGCTTTTAATAAATAATGGTTTGCATATTGAGATACAAATAGATCGCGAGTCGGAGATAGGTTCTAAAGACCTGGCTGGCATTAAGGATTTAACTCTAGAATCTGCGATAACAACTATTCAAGATTGCGAAGACTCTGTTGCTGCAGTGGATGGGTCAGACAAGGTTGAAATTTATAGAAATTGGTTAGGATTAATCAATGGTGATCTCTCGGACACGTTTCTCAAAAGCGGTGAACAGGTAACTCGCACTCTTCAAGGAGATAGAGAGTTCACCTCTCCGAGCGGCGATATTTTCACACTCCCCGGAAGGAGTATGTTGCTTGTTAGAAATGTTGGCCACTTGATGAGAAACAATGCCATTGTTGATGGGAATGGAGATGAAATTTATGAGGGCATTATGGATGCCGTTATCACAAGTGCTGTTGCTGTTCTTGATATCGAAAACAGAAACCAGCTAACCAATTCTCGAGCCGGTAGCGTATACATTGTTAAACCTAAAATGCATGGGCCGAAAGAAGTCGAATTTACTTGCGACTTGTTTGAGGCAGTAGAAAAACTTCTAGGTTTGACTAGAAATACGATTAAAGTTGGGATCATGGATGAAGAGAGAAGAACGACACTTAACTTAAGGTCTTGTATTAGGGCAGCTAGAGATCGCGTTGTCTTTATCAACACCGGATTTCTAGATCGTACTGGCGATGAAATTCATACAAGTATGGAAGCCGGGCCCATGATTCCCAAGACGAAAATGAAATCTTCTGCCTGGATTGCTGCCTACGAAGATAGGAATGTAGACATTGGACTTTCGTGTGGCCTGCAAGGGAAAGCCCAGATTGGTAAAGGAATGTGGGCGATGCCTGATCTGATGGCATCAATGCTAGATCAAAAAATTGGGCACCCCCAATCAGGCGCCAATACCGCGTGGGTGCCTTCACCAACAGCAGCTGTTTTGCATGCTTTGCATTATCATCAGGTGAAAGTATTTAGTCGCCAGGATGAAATAAAGCTAAGAGTATCCGCAGGAATTGATGAAATTCTTCGTATTCCACTGCTTGAGGATCCCAAAAGCCTCAGTGCGGAAGATATACAAAATGAATTAGATAATAATGCGCAAGGGATCCTTGGCTATGTCGTGCGTTGGGTTGATCAGGGTATAGGTTGTTCAAAGGTTCCAGATATTAATAATATCGGTTTAATGGAAGACAGGGCCACGCTTCGAATTTCCAGTCAGCACATTACGAATTGGTTGCACCATGGAGTTTGTTCAAAAGAGCAAGTACAAGAAACCATGGAACGAATGGCAGGGGTAGTTGATGCACAAAATAAAGAAGACCCATTTTACGAGCCTATGACTGAAAACCTTGCGGCCTCGATAGCGTTTAAGGCTGCTTGCGATCTAATCTATGACGGATTGAATCAGCCAAGTGGGTACACTGAGCCAATATTGCACGCGCGGCGTCTTCAAAAGAAACACTAAAAATTCTCTCTACTGTAGAGGTTTTCAGTAAACAGATTTTTTTAGATTTCTATTGCCCACTTTCGTCTAATCGCATTCTTTCTACTGCGCGGGCGCCAGCCAAAATTCCGACCATGCCATGATTCCCTTCATGGCATGCATACTCATATAAGTTGCCGTCTAAACGTGATAGAGGGAACTCGCCAGAAAAATCTGACTGAAAAATATTTGGATCATTAACCTTGAATCCATAAATTAACTTATTACCAGCCTCGCGTCGGAATGTCTCCGTTAGTGTTAAGTTATCGACGGGGAAACCTCTCAGCCTGTGCCAGTCATTAAAATATTTGGTTTCAACGACTAAAGTATCGCCTTCCCAGCGTCCGATGGAATCTCCCAGCCATTTTCTTTGTGCCTCCGCAGCGCGATTGCGGTCATTGGTAATTTTGATGATACGTGCGTCATGCACCATTTCAGTTACGATAGTAACGTAACCAGGCGATTGAATAATTTGGTGATTGCTATTGTAAATAACGGGCATCATTACAGGGCCTGATGTTGGGCCAAAACCTACCAAGCATCTTTCTCCAAGGCCTCTGCCTTCGGGACCGTCATTTCGATCTGGTAAATTTGCACGAAGGTCTCTTAGTTTATCCATTACGCCCGGCAGAACTTCCGGCATTCTGCCATTCGGTGGATCTATAATTGCTGAAGTCCTCATTTCACCACTAATTGTTGGAATGAATTGCGCATCTTCACGCCAGAATAGGTCATAATTGCCAATGGGAGGCAGAGACTCTGCAGCTACTGGTGGCGGGCGGTTTGGATCTAGAGGTTCGTTGTCTTCGTCAAATCGTTGCTGCTCTGCTTGTTCGATCTTGAGCGCTTCTTCTTCAGTATAAAATCGTTTATCTCCCAACTCTCTGGGCCTTTCAAAAGGGATTATTGAGCTGTGCTTCCAGACTGCTTGCAGGTCCGGTGCACCCCATTCAGTCCGAGGCACTTCATAATTTTGTGCCAGGCTTGAGCTTGCAAATATGCTCATCGCAATTAAAAGAGTAGTTTTGATATACATTGCCCTTCTCATCCGTTTTTCATTAATTTATGGATTACGCTGCTAACTAAGTAAATTGTTTAGTTTGTTATTGAAATTATTAGGTTTTTTCAAATTCTAAGTATGCAATAGCATAACATTCGAGGATTTTGAGTCAATTGGGTATGATGGGTGGGTATTTTGTATAAGCTGGGATTTTGCAACATTTTGTGATTTAGCAAGAAATCTTGAACCATTAGGCATTTATTTGTCATGATTAGCAGTCTTAATAATTCAAAACAACAAGCCTTCGGGCTTACTTAGAGGTTGGCTCAACATGCAATATTATTTTAAGCCCGTCATTATTGGCTTGGCGCTAGTTTTAACTAGTCAAATCTATGCACAGGGTAATGCTCGAGGAACAATCGGTGAGAGTCCTTATAACGTGATTAGGCACTGGGCTGATCCTTTCCAGGAGGATGGCTTTGGTTTTGGCGGTAACTCCGGGGTCTGGGCAGAGTCGGCGGATAGGATCATTATTGCACAGCGCGGTGAGACGGTTTTACCTCATCCGGTGCCAGAGGATTTCCCAGGTTATGCCGGTGTGCTTGGTATAAACGTGTTGAGGGAAACTAACCGTCGCACTTGGCAAAACTGCCTCTATGTTGTTAATGGAGATGGTGAGCCCATTGAAGTATGGGATCATCTGGATTATTTGTGTGAAGGATCTGAGGGACCCGGTCCGCATAGAGTGCGAATTAGCCCCTATGATCCCGAAAAGCGTATTTGGTTGGTTAACGAAACTTTTCACCAGATTTACGTAATCTCTAATGATGGTTCAGAGGTATTAGCAACATATGGTGAAAAACTGGTGCCTGGCGATGATGAAACGCATTTTGGTCGGCCACAAGACGTTGCTTTCTTGCCCGATGGACGGATACTGATTGCTGATGGCTTGGATAATCATCGAGTTATGATTATGGATAATGATATGAATTACCTCGGGGAGTTTGGTGGCTATGGTGATGGCCCAGGACAATTCGATACTATTCATGCGATTGGTATAGGTCCGGAAGGGCGTATATTTGTTCTAGATAGAGCCGGGGTAGAAATTAACTTGTTTCGCACAACTAATGATCCTGCCGTAATTGAATTTGAACGTTCTATTGGCTCACCTCTTACCCTGCCTTTAGACATTATTGTAAATGAGGATGATTTTTGGATCACAGATTTAGGCCCCCTACGATTTTTGAACTTCGACTTTGAAGGTAATTTAAAGTACACGTGGTTGGTTCCGTTGGAGCTTCCTGACGGTTATCTAGAGGTTCATACTTTCACAGTAGACCCAGAAGGAAACATGATTGGTGGCGACAACCAGTACGGTCGGTCACAGAAATTTGTGCCCAAGCCGGGCGTTGATGCGGATTTATTGATTGAGCCGCCTTGGGTGGCGCCATAATAAGGAAGGACATATCAATGAAAATAAAAAAAGCTTTAGTAACTGCGTTATTAGGAACGTTATTTGTAAGTTTCGCAGGCGCAGCCAGCGCACAGCGCGTCAATAAACTTATTGAGCTTTTTGAGAATAATGAACCAGGCTTTGGTATTTTATCATTTGACTATTCTCTAAATAATGCAAGATCGCTGGCCACTTCCGGACTTGATTTTGTTTTCATAGATATGGAGCATGCCCCTTTTGATGTTGAGCGGTTGCGTGAATTTTTGTTAGGCATGACTAACAAACGATTGATATTAGAAAAAGGCAGTTTACAACCCGATGTCGTTCCATTCGTGCGTATACCTGCCGCTGGTGGCGCGGAAGAGCTGATTGCTCAGGCGAAACAAGTTTTGGATGTAGGGGTTTTTGGTATCTTCTTTCCAGCAATTCACACGCGAGAGCAAGCTGAGCTTGCTGTGCGAGCGACTCGATATCCACAATATAATGGTGCACCCGATTATGAGCCCACTGGACTCCGTGGCCGTAATCCGTCTAACGCAGTTTGGTACTGGGGGATAAATGATTATCATGCTAAAGCCGATGTTTGGCCGCTTGATCCACAAGGCGAACTCTTGGCAATGATGTTTATCGAATCAGCCGAAGGAGTGGAGAACATCGATGAGATTATTGATGTGCCGGGTCTCGGAGGGATCTTTATTGGGCCTTCGGACTTAAGTACATCCATGGGTTATACCAGCCCCGCTGCCCCGCAAGTTGAAGAAGCTATACAAAGAGTTTTAAGAGCTTGTTTAGATAATGATGTGCCTTGTGCCATTACTACGGGACAAAATTCAGTAGAAGAGCGAATTGAGCAAGGGTTTAGTTTTGTTACAGTTGGAGCTGATGGTGGATTAAATACCGGAGCTGCTAATGCCTTGCGATTAGGTCGTGAGGCGGGCGGGCGAGATTAAAATTTTAATAGAGGTTTTTCCGTATTACATAAAGATCTCTTAAACTTTTCTATTGCTGTTACAAATAATGTTTGAGCGGGTTTAAAAACTCCTTATTGCTATCAAACATGCTTGCCAATGTATTTATCTCTAATATCTATTAGATCGGAATTTCCGTGATTGAACTGATTAATATTAAGAAATCATTCGACGATGATAGTGCGCTAGCTGTCTCTAATGTTTCTCTCAATGTAAAGAAGGGAGAATTTTTAGGGCTTATTGGTGAGTCAGGAAGTGGAAAAACTACTACATTAAAAATGATTAATCGTCTTGAGGAGCCCTCTTCGGGTGAAATTAGGGTTAAGGGCGAAAATGTACTAGACCGAAATCCGGAAGAGCTGCGGCGCAATATTGGTTACGTGTTCCAGGGGATAGGATTATTCCCGCATTATACAGTTTTAGAAAATGTTTCTGCTGTCCCCGAATTACTGCGTTGGGAAAAACAACGAATTAATAAACGTTGTGAAGAAACCTTAAGAATGGTTGGGCTTCCAATTAAATCTTATGGTTCTCGTTATCCTTCGCAACTTTCTGGTGGTCAACAACAAAGAGTTGGTGTGGCACGCGCGCTCGCTGCTGAACCAGAAGTAATTCTTATGGACGAGCCTTTCGGTGCGCTTGATCCGATTACTCGTGCTGAACTGCAAGAAGAAGTAAAACGCATTCACCAACAATTAGATCTTACGATCATTATGGTGACCCATGATATGACCGAGGCGCTTCTTATGGCAGACAGGATAGCTGTCATGAAAGGCGGAGAAATACTTCAGATTGGTACTCCCACTGAATTATTAAACCACCCTGATCATGATTATGTGAGAAAAATTGTCGAAATGCCCAAAAAAAGAGCGGATCGACTTGAAGAGTTGATGCGATTGCCGTGAACGAAAATCTGCGAGAACAGTTACTATTATTGCCAGATTATTTTCAGGGACACCTGATTCTTACTCTCATTGCATTGTCTCTTGGGATCGTAATTAGTATCCCCTTGGGAATTTGGGCCGCACAATCAGTAACTGTAAAAAGACCACTGCTTGCTCTCGTAAGTATTATTCAGACCTTCCCCAGCGTAGCAATTCTTGCCTTGGTGGTGGCGATGCTTGGAGGCCAGATTGGAACGATACCTGCCGTGATCGCTTTGGTTCTTTATTCCATGCTGCCAATAGTTCGCAACACAGTAACTGGATTAGAAACAATTCCTAGCGAGGTTGCAGACGCTGCCAAGGGGATTGGGATGAGTCCAAATCAAATTCTTGTCAAAGTAAGATTGCCATTAGCCCTGCCTATAATCATTGCAGGTATCAGAACGGCCACCGTATGGACCGTAGGTCTCGCGACATTATCGACACTTGTTGGTGCGACGAGCTTTGGTAACTACATATTCACTGGGCTTCAAATACGAAATTTGGTTGCAGTCACCGTGGGTTCTCTGGCCGCCGCAATTATGGCAGTGATTCTTGATTCTCTGATAGCTGGAGTGCAATGGCTTGCTGAAAATAGGAATCAGCATTCTGCAACAAAAAGATATAAGCAAGTTAAAGTTGTTGTTGCTACTGCTTTTTTGATAGGCATAGTTTTTTCCACTTACAGTCTATTGCCTGATTCGAAAGCAGATTTTGTAGTAGGTGGCAAAGGTTTTACAGAGCAACATATAATCGCGGGGTTGCTAAAGGCTGAACTAGAAAGGTCAGGTTTTGAGGTTGATCAGCGTTTAGGTCTTGGTTCAGAGGTGGTTTACTCGGCTACGGCAAACGAGACAGTTGATGTCTATTTAGAATATACCGGCACGGTTTGGGCTAACCGGATGAATAAATCTCAAAACCCTGGCAGAGAAGCAGTAATGCGAGGAGTGATCGATCATGTTGAAAATAGAGATGGTATGGTTAGCGTTGGAACTTTGGGTTTTCAGAATTTGTATGCATTAGCGATGAGGAAAGATCGAGCAGAAGAACTTGGTGTGGATACGATAGAGGACATAATACCGGTTGCTAGAAATTTAATTGCCGCGGGAGATTTAGAATTTTTTGGCCGACCTGAGTGGCTAGCCTTACGAGAAGTCTATGATATCGATTTTGCACAAAAACTTACCTTCGATCCCGCACTGATGTATAACGCGGTCAATGACCGCCAAGTTGATCTTATTGCTGCTTACACGAGTGACGGCCGAGTTGCAGCGTACGATTTAAAAATATTAGATGACCCGAGAGGTGCTTTCTTGCCTTATGATGGATTTCTTATTGCGTCATCATCGGCAGCCCAGAACAACACCTTTATGGAAGTTTTACAATCTCTTGTGAATAAAATTTCAGATGAAGAAATACGCGAAGCCAATAAACTAGTTGATGTTGATGGGGGGTCGATCTCTGACGCCGTGCAATATTTGCAAGGCGTCATTGAATAATTTATAAATCTCTCAAAGCCTTTCTATTCGTAGATGGCAGAACGGGCAGCGCGATGAATTTGCAGTGAAAGAAGAATATCGTTGTTCTGTATCATTCCGATAAAAACAGTGTTATTAACCGGATCTATCCAGAACCATGAGCCTGCTATCCCCCACCACCAATGTGTTCCAACGGGCGCACCTTGAAAGATGTCAGAATTTTCAACAACAGCAAAGTCTAAACCAAAAACATTTCCCGGATAGGGTTGGCCTATTTCGGGCACAGTAGCTGGTAATTGATTGCTACGCATCAAATCGATTGCATTTTCGGAAAGAATACGACTTCCATTAAGAGTGCCTTTATTAAGGTGCATCTGTGCAAATTTCATATAATCTGCTGCGGTAGCTGTTAGGCCATGGCCTCCTGCTAGAAACACTGGTTTCTCCGTAAAAGAACCACCTAGACCTGCTGCTAAATTATCGGTTCGGAGGAGATTTCCATTTGCGGGCGTGTACATTCGAGAAAAGCGATATAGTTTTTCTGGCGAAACAAAGAATGCAGTGTCCGACATACCTAAAGGGTCAAAAATCCTTTCTTTAAAAAATTCATCAAGGTTTTGTCCCGATAATCTCTCAATCAGGTAACCTTGAACATCGACAGAAATACTGTAAACCCATTTGGTTCCCGGTTGATAATCCAAAGGGATATTTTTAAGTTGAGGCATACTTTCAGCCAATGTAGCGTCTCCCCCGATACCAGCCTCGACATAAGCCTGAGCGATAGGGCCATTACCTAAAGGAGGGAAATAGATTAGCCCCCCTGTGTGACTCATCAGTTCTCTAACGGTCATTGGATGGTTCGTTGGTTCAGTTTCCCAGGTTCCGTCATCATTGGCAGAAATTGCAACACGCAGATCAGCCAGCTCCGGTAAATGTTTCTCTAGTGGATCATCAAGAGTGAATCTACCTTCATCATGAAGAATCATGAGTGCAGTCCCAGTGACTGGTTTAGTCATCGAGAAAATCCGAAAAATTGTGTCATCTCGCATTGGGATTTGATCTTCAACATTTTGGTATCCAAGCGACTTAGTCATTTGTATTTCACCATCTTGGGCAATCATGATTACGGCGCCTGACAGTTTTCCTTCGTCGACACGGCCCTGAAGGTCTTTTTCAACTGCATCTAACCGAGTTTGTTCGATTCCTGCAAAACTAGAATAGTTAAGTAAGCTTAATACTGTGATTAAGAAAGCACGACCTAGTCTTGACTTGAGATAATTAACTGCCATTTTTTTTCCTACAATGTGTTTACTACTTGGTAAAATCGTATTAAAGCATTCTGTTCGTCAAAAATCTTAGGATTTTGACGAACAGAGTATAAAAAATTATTAGCCCCTTTATTGGGGAAGTGGAAATTGATCGAAGTATATTTCTAGGCAACCCCAGCCCCCCGGACACCTACGTAAACAGAATATAGAGATTGACTAGCAGTCATAAATAAACGGTTTCGCTTTGCACCTCCAAAGCAAACATTTGCGCAAACTTCTGGTAATCGAATAACACCGATGGTTTTACCATCTGGTGCGATTATCTGTACACCGGGTCTAGCGCCAGCCCAAACATTGCCATCCTCGTCACAGCGAATACCATCAGCTGAAGTTCGTGAGTCAGTGGTTGGATCAACTAATTCTGCGAAGACCCTCCCATTTCGTAGTCGAGATCCCTCTACATCCCAGACTTTTATATCTCTACCTGCGCCAGTATTAGCAACATAAAGCATTGAATAATCTGGAGAAAAGCATAAACCATTGGGAGCGTCGATATCATCGGTAACTCTACCGATTTGGCCATTTGTATCGACACGATAAACGGATAGAGGATGCAATTGCTCAGCGCGGTTGCCTTCGTAGTATCCTCGAATCCCGTAGGGTGGATCGGTAAACCAGATGCTCCCATCGGGATGAACTATTGCATCATTAGGAGAGTTTAATGGTTGACCTTCATAGCGATCGGCAATAACCGTCAAGGAGCCATCATATTCATAGCGAACTACACGCCTATTGCCATGCTCACAAGAAACTTGTCTCCCTTGAAAATCGAATGTATTTCCATTGCTATTCCCGGACGGGCTACGAAACTCGGTTACCCTATTATCGTCTTCAATCCATCTTAGCTGCCTATTGTTGGGGATATCACTCCAAACTAGAAATCGGCCAACACCATTCCAGGCAGGTCCTTCAGCCCACATAGTTCCGACATAATGGCGCTGGATCGGGGTGTTAAAAAGGATGTAGGGTTGAAAACGGCGATCTAAAGCGATGAGGTCTGGGTCTGGGTACCGTAACGGGGTATTTCCAGACCAATCACGTGGCTTTGCCGTTTCTAGCTCCTGGGCTTGAATTAATTTAGGAAGTAAAGCTGTAGCAGTTGCGGTAGCTGCTAGGAAAGAACGGCGTTTCATGAGCACCCCTTAAATATCACTTTAATTTATTACCATGTTAAATAGTTGACTACTGATGCTAATAGAAGCTCAATAGCTTGTCGAGGTAACTGAGCTTTGCCTCCTAATATGGGAGTTACGAAAGAGCAATTTTTTATGATTTATGGTTGAGGCTCGGTATCAGCTGCGTCGAGGAATGGCCCATCAACACATAGGCGACGGCCATCCGGGGCGTCACAGGCACCGCAAATTCCAACCCCGCATTTAGTGAGATAATCGATCGCATTGTATATCCTATTTGCTGCTGAATATTTCCTTTGAATGCTTTCCGCCGCTCGGACCATTGGCGCAGGACCACAGTTATAGAAAACAAGTGAGTTCAATTCGCTATCAGGTATTTCATCTAAGTACTTGTCTAGCAGTTCCGTTACGACACCTTGAGCACCCTCACTCCCGTCATCTGTCGCTATATGGAGATTGCTAACTCTTTTTGATTCTTCTACAAAATAAAGCCTATCTTTAGAGCGCGCACCGAAGAAAATTTCGGTATTTCCAAAATCTCTCGCTAATTGATAGACGGCTGCCAAACCGGTTCCTCCGGCTACTGCTATTATTTTAGAGTTCACCGGTGGCGATATTGCATTGCCATGAGGCCCCCTTACATAGGCTTCAGTGCCAGGTGCTAAACGCATTAATTCTTTAGTGAAGTATCCTAAATTAATAACAGCCAGTTTAAATGGGTCGTCTACTAGTGCTGAAAAAGGTTTTTCTCCTAAACCAGGAATCCATAGAAAAATGAACTGACCAGCTCGAATGTCAATTTTACGATCAAAAGTTAAAATACATATGTCATCTGTTATTTTTTTGTTTTGAACCAGTGTCACGGGGTTGAAATTCATATCAACATTGTAATGAACCAATGTTTCACAATTTTCTGTTACATTTTTAAGATCGTTAGAAAGTTCAGTAAAATACTCAGCTATGTCTTTAGTAGTCATTCCTATTAATGCGGAACCTATGCCAATTATTGAAGCACCGGCTTCCTGAAATTTCCGTACATTATCAGCGCTGCTAATTCCTCCGCAAGCAATGATGGGGCAGTCAACTGCATCTCTAATTTCTTTTACGCATCGCAACGCCGTTGGCAATATGCCTTTACCTGATATGCCACCTTCCTTGTTACTTAAAATGGGGTGTCCATGAGCTTCGTGTCGCTCTGGTCCCATCGTATTAATTGCGCAAATTGCATCAGCTCCACCATCAGAGGCAGCTTTAGCAATTTCATCAATATTTGGGACATTAGGCGTCAGCTTGGGCACCACTGGGATATCGACAACGGCTTTTACCGCAGAAACTATTTCTTTAACTAGCCGAGGGTCTTGGCCCATCGCCATGCC
>JAQWTK010000021.1 GCA_029242705.1 Gammaproteobacteria bacterium
ACTAGCGCACACCGTCTATTATTTAGATCGTTCTTTCTTTGGAATTTTAGCCGATGCTTTTTGTCAACTAAGTAACTGCCGAATTGATTTTGAAAGAAATACTGATACTAGATTAATAAAGTATGGCCTTGGCTGGCAAAGATATGATCATGCAATGTTTGTGCGAAGGCGTCCAAATCGCGATCCTTCAGCTGAAACCGCCACCGAAGGAGGTGGAGGCGCTTATATGACGCCTACTGAATTATTACTTCTTATGAACAAAAGCGAAGCCTACGCTAACTAGACCAGGTGTTAATTCTCGTTTGCAATAAATTGTAGTAAATTTCGAATCTAACAACCTAATTCCTTCTCATAGTTCATTTGATTTGCTAGATTAAAATTTAACAGATGTAAATCAAGAAGCAGTCGGGGGGACTCATGAATTACATAAGAATCTATCTAGCCAGTCTAGCTATAATTATTTCAGCAGGTGCAGCGTTTGCGCAAGATACAGGTATCATAGGGCCAAGCCCCTATGATTTCACGACAGAGACATGGATGAAGCCCTTTGCGCAAGATGGTTTTACGTGGGGTGGCAACTCCTCTGTTTTTGTGGAATCTACGGACCGCATCTTCTTTTTACAAAGAGGCGAAACTGAATTGCCGAATCCCCTACCACCTGAGTATACAACCTTTGCTGGGTCATTAGGTTGGAACATTTTGAGAGGAAGGGGCCGCGTTTGGCGAAACTGTATTTATGTCGTTGATAGTGAAGGAAACATCCAAGAAGTTTGGAACCAATGGGACCACCTTTTTCTAGGAACAGATGGTCCCGGACCTCATCGGCTCACTCAAAGTCCTTATGACCCTGAGAAACGAGTTTGGGTAATAGACGAAACAGGACATATCATTTATGTCTTCTCAAACGATGGCGAAGAACTTCTAATGACATTGGGCGAAAAAAATATCTCAGGTAATGATCAGACCCATTACCATATGCCCCAGGATATCGTCTTCCTGCCCAACGGCCAATTTTTAGTTGCAGATGGGCTGGGCGACAATAGACGCATAGTCGTCCGCAATGCCAATGGATCTTATCACTCTGAGTTCGGTGAGCCGGGAGACGAACCACACCAGTTCACTTCCATTCACAGCCTAGCTTTTGGGCCTGACGAGCATCTTTATGCTTTAGATCGTGATGCAAGAAACGTCAAGGTATTTCAGCAAACTGCCAGAAGGGATTCAGAGAAATATCCAAATTATGATTATGTCACCACATGGGGCAACTTGGGTTTGCCTTTAGATATATGGGTGAGCAACAATAATGCTTGGGTAACAGATTTAAATCCACCGAAAATCGTTCAATTTAATCTTGACGGATCAAGGGAATACACCTGGCCCCTACCAACAGAGGGTCCGGATTTTTGGATAGAAATGCATTCGCTTTCTGTGGATGAAGATGGCAATCTTTACGGAACAGATAACCAAGCAGGCCGCCCGCAAAAATTAATCCCAAGATCAGACGCAGATCCTAACCATATTGTGGAAATGAAATACGTACCCAGATAAGATCAACAAATAAATTTTAGTCTAGGGCATACACAACGAGAGCGGGACCGCTGTGTGTTTGATCTATTAGTGGGTTCTGATCTCCCAGGAATTCCTGAAGATAAGATTTTAAAACCGTAGCGTGATAGACACTAGGTTGTCCTACAACGAGAGCAATATATTGCTTGCCATTTGCGCCATAACTTATGGGAAAAGAAGCTGGGATATCACCGAGGTCACTTTCCCAAAGAATGTCTCCATTTGTTTCGTCAAAAGCGACAAACCTATTATCCAAAGTTCCAACAAAAACTAAACCACCTCCGGTCGATAACATAGCAGACACTGGAGGAACCACTTCTCGAAAATTCCAGGCCATTTCACCGGTATTCAAATCAATCGCTTGTATACGACCAAACTTACCATCACTGCCCGCCATTGGCTGGGCTCTGATAGCAACACCTGTTGATAATAAAGTACGAGTACCACTCGTTGGACCAAACATCATACAGACCTCCGCTAGGGGCAGGTACAACATTTTTTTATCGGGGTTAATAGATGCGGATGGCCAGTTTCGACCGGCATTAGCCATCGGGCATAAGAGGTTAGCATCCTCTGAATTAGGGATGGCTCTCGGGTTGATTACCTTATCGCCCGTCTCCGGATCAATGTCAGTGACAATATTCTGTATTCCCACATCAAATGAATTCAAATACTCACCCGTTCTTGCATCAAGAACGTCATAAAGAGCCATTTTTCCGGCCGTCAAAACCACCTTACGAAGAACACCGTTAACCGCTAGCTCAACGATCTGTCGTTCAAAAACCCAATCAAGATCCCATTGGTCATTTGGCATATGCTGGAAATACCAAACTAATTCTCCAGTTTTAGGGCGTAGCGCAATAGTTGCATTAGTATATAACGCCTCATTGCTGACTCCCTCTTCACCAAGTGAGTGTAAAAGAGGAGCCGTGTCGTAAGTGGGGGCTGTTCCATAATAAGCAAGATTTAACTCTGGATCGTAGCTAGCTGGCACCCAAACCGAACCGCCACTACGATCTTGCAAAGCCAAGTTATTCCAGGTGTTCCCGCCAGGCTCATTAGGTCGAGCAATACTATGGAAACGCCATACTTCCTCGCCAGAATTCAAGTCAAGACCAACAATAAATCCGCCTTCTGGAATCATTGTCGCAGTAACACCTTGTAAAACCATACCATCAGCAACTAAAGGAGCACCACGCAGTGAGTAGGGAAGTCGCGTATTCTCAAAAGATTTAGTTTCAACTTTATGGTCCCAGATCAATTTCCCGGTTTTAGCTTCAAGTGCTAGCACACGCATATTTTGAGTTGGAACAATTACCATATCACCATGCAATGCAATACCAATTCTAGGACTAGGAAATGCCGTCGGGCGATGCTCATAAGTCCACAGCTCTTCTCCGGTAGTAGCGTCTAAAGCGATTACGGTATCCTGAGTACTCGCCAAAAACATCACTCCATCATGCACTAGAGGAGTCGCCATATTCGGACCTTGTTGCAACTCTGCACGCCACGCCTCTTTGAGCTGGACAACATTGCTTTTGTCAATTTCTTTAAGAGGACTAAAACCTTGAGCATCGTAGGTTCGGCGCCATATCAACCAGTCTTCGTCATTCGGCTGAATAAGCTCGGCATCTGTAACGGCGTCTAGTTGAGATAATCGATTATCGGACTGAGCTAATGCTGTATGCATAAAAACAAGGAATAAACTAGAAATCACAAAATTTACGATTAAGCTTCCTTTAAACATAACGAACACTCCATAAAAATAATTCTTTGTAAGACTTATTGACTGTCCGAAAAATCACTCGCATATAAAATATATTTAGTTTTTTGATTAAATTAATCTGGCAGCCGGTAAGCCACTAAAGCCCCAGGGTAGTCAGTTCGAGAACTGCCAATCTGAACTACAATATATTGCTTACCTCTGTGCATATAAGTCATCATCCCATATTGTCCAGGGGCCGGCATAGGCACAGAACCCACGACCTCACCTGTCATTTTGTTTCGAGCATTTAGCGTGAGTGGGGCATCTGGCTCTATCTGCGCCATACCCTCGCTTAATGCTCTGGTTTGAACCAACAAGTCACCAGCCACCATTTGAACTGACCAACCAGTGCCTCCACTATTTGGCACATCGATATCTTGTAATAGCGGATGATTTGTATACGCCTCCGGAGTCTCTCCGACAGGCAATGACCACATCTTATCACCAGAATTCATCTGATAAGCAGTAAGTTGATTATTCATCCGCTTGTAAATCGGAAGACCATCAATAGTCGAAAGGCCCGCTCTTCTTCTTGACCCCGGCAGCCAAGCGGCAACTGTTGTCCCAGTGGTAGGCGTGCTATTCGGTGTCGCACCTCCAGCACCCGGCTCAGGATAATTCGGATTATCACGATCTACGCCGTTCGTTGCTCTCATAAACCCGGTCGCAAAACAATTACGCCGGTGGGAATTAAACATCACCCCAATTGTTGGATCAGCTGCCGGCGGGTGGTTAATTATATTGCCAGCCCCAATACAGCCAACATTGTTAATATATTCACCCTCATAGGTCTCAGGTAACGAAGGGACGTATAGGCCTCCCACTCTGTACCCATTTAGAATTGTTAATGCCTGCTCTTTCAGTTCAGGCGTAAAATCAATGACAAACTCTTCAGTAATACCGTCAAGGGTAATTCGATCAACCGGCTCTGGCCAGGTCGGAAACGGCTGTGTTGCAGCTGTATAATTGCCGGGCACCTCTGTTTGAATAACCGGCCTGTCTTCTATTGGCCAAATCGGCTCACCTGTTTCCCTATTAAATGCAAACACCAACCCCTGTTTTGTATTCTGTACCGCAGCCGGAACTTGTTGTCCGTCCACAGTTAAATCCATAAGAAGTGGCGGTGTCGGCAAGTCATAGTTCCACTGATCACTGCGATGAATTTGAAAGTGCCAGCGACGCTCTCCTGTTTGCACATCAATAGCCAACAAACTACCACCAAATAAATTATCTCCAGGTCGATGACCAGCGTAAGCCTGCACTGTTGAAGCATTTGTCACAAGATAAACTAAACCTAATTCTGGATCGGCAGAGGCAGGCGCCCAGGTAGACATATCTCCGGAAAAACGCCAAGCATCGTTATGCCAAGTCTCATGACCGACCTCACCAGGACGCGGGATCACATGGAATTTCCAGAGCCTCTCTCCGGTTTCCATATCGAAACCCATAATATCACCCGGCACATTCTCTATCCGAGTTTGCCCATAGCTTGGCTGATGACCGACTAGCGTTACGAGCACACCATTCACGATAATCGGTGGCGCTGACGCAGTAACCATACCTAGCTCTCGAGGGATTCCATAATCAGGATCGTATTCACCACCCGCAACCAAATAGTCCTGCCAGGGCCCCCAGTCATCCACCAAGTAAGGAATCAGATCGATGACACCCGTTTCTGGAAATCCACCAACCGGGAACGCTCCTCCCCAATTCTCAAGAGGCCTTCCAGTTTTCGCATCTAACGCCCATAAGAAGAAACCAGGAGTCGTGATATAAATAACACCCCGACCATCGATCTCCCCGTACGTAACCCCCTTACCGTATGCCTGACGCGGGGATCTTTGATGGCGGATAGTTTCAGGCTCACGAAATGTCCATAGAGTCTCGCCCGTAGCAGGGTCCATGGCGATCACCTGACGTCTTGGGGTGGCTACAGTATATAAAATGCCATCAACATAAATGGGTGTTGAGCGAGAAAAGTAATCAGGGTTAGGGCCAAAATTATCAGTACGCCACACCCAAGCTTGCTCTAACTCGTTGAAGTTCGACGCATTAATTTGGTCCAACGGCGAGTATCTGGTATGACCAATAGTGCCACCTATATATCGCCATTCTCCATTCTCTGTTCCCAGGGTAACTTGACCTTGGGACCCGCTAGCAGCAATCAAAATCGCTGCAATCGCTCCAACAAACCAACCCGTGGATATCTTATTCTGTGCTTTTATATTCATTGCATCGCCCTATGCGGAGGTTTTATAGTTATCCTTCTTCTCTAAAGCTTTTATTTCCAATCACTAGCCGGCTCATCAGGGTCAGATTTTAAAAACCGAACCAAATCATTGTGAAATTGATCGGGAATTTCTATCTGAGGAGCATGTCCAATTCCGGGATAGAGAAGTATGGCTGAGTTTTGTAACTCATCGGCGACATTCTGCGCCAGCGGCGGAAAATTTGGTACCAAGCCATCTTCTTCACCACCAATGACGAGGGCTTTAGTTGATATGTGCTGCCAATCATAGACAACTGGATCGTTATAAAGCATTCCACCCTGTAAACGACGAACCATAGTCAAACGCGGCCATTCTCCACTAAGCGTTTGTCCATACTGCCTTCTAACAAATTCTAGATGCGCAGGAGGCCAAGCCTCAGGGAAGTATCTTCGGTGTCCAGCCAAGATACCTCTGTAGGATGCCGGCGCAAGGTCCGAACCATAAGGATCATTCCAAGGTCGACTTTGCCGTTGATCCGTCAATCCTATTTGATTCACCATCGCAACATGTGTCGTCGACTCTGGATAAAGCATTGCAAATCGGCTGACAACCATGCCCCCCATCGAATGCCCTACGATTGCAACCTTATTTATATCTAATTCTTCCAATAACGCTTTCATGTTCGCAGCGACAAAATTGAAATTATAAGGAATCACCGGCTTTGAAGATTTGCCGTAGCCGATTCGATCAACAGCGATGATTCGAAAGCCTTCCTCTGCGAGAGCTTTCAAGGTGGGTGTATAGGCTTCGGAATAGAAGTTCATACCATGCTGCCAAAAAATAGTTTGACCATTAGCCCTACCCGTTGGCTGGACATCCATATAAGCCATATTCATATCCTGATCAAAACGCCTTAATTTCAAAAAGTGGACATCATAAGGATAGTCAATCTCCTCAAAATTGGCTGATACAGGGCCCCAGTCGGCAGGAACCTCCGCCGGCGGTTCAGCGGGCCATTTATCTGCCGCGAGCGAACCCGAGCTTAAAACCAACAGAATAAGAACCAAAAAAGATTGCTTTACGATAACATTCATCTTCTCTATACCTTTGTTTTTTATGTGATTTTTAAATTGAAACTATTAACTCATAAAAGAGTGTATTACATAATGAACCTAGAAAAAAATAAATGTACAATCAATGAATAGAAAATGCCTTTTCTTGATAAAATTAAGGAATTAAGATCGCTCCAATCACTTATAAATCCATCAACAGGTAAGGTCCAATGGTTAAAATAATGAAAATGCTTAGCACAATGACCGCCATCATTCTGTCCTTTTCGCTATCAGCTCAAAACGATAACGACTATGAAGCACCCAAAACCATAGATGGACATCCTGACCTTCAAGGAGTGTGGGAAAATAATACGATTACCCCCGTAGAAAGACCCGATGTATTTGAAGATAAAGAATATCTTACAGACGGGGACGTTGAGTTCCTTACCACTAGGTTAGCGGAAATAGAGTCCGCAGGTGAAGATGCTCTCTTTGGCGAAGGCGTCTTACAGGCAATCTTTGCTGGGGAGATTAACTCATACGATCCCACTACTGGAAATTATGATTCGCAGTGGATGGCGCCACGAACCATCCACAGACGTACCTCACAAATAATTGATCCATCGACTGGAAAATTTCCACCTCGCACCGAAACAGCAATAGCGGCCGCAAGAGATCTAGCTGAACATCGCCGCCTGCATCCAGCAGATACCTGGGAGGATCGCCCTCTTGGAGAGCGCTGTGTATCTTTTGGCGCACCTCGATTAGGTGCCGGGTATAACAGTTATTGGCAGATCGTCCAATCAAAAGAAACGGTAGCTATTATCCAAGAAATGGCACACGACGTGCGTATTGTTCCAATAGTTCCGCAACCACATATTGCTGACAATGTTAAACTCTGGCATGGAGATTCTCGCGGATGGTGGGAAGGAAACACTTTGGTAGTTGAAACCACAAATTATTCGGAAAAAAGCAGCACAAGTCCGCGCACGGTTGAAAAAATTAATATCGAGAGATTAACTCGTATTGGCGAGAACGCCTTACGGTATCAGCTCACTTCAAGTGACCCGGGAAATTATACCGCACCTTATACACGCGAAATAATTTTCGACGGGACCTCAGACAAAATTTACGAATATGCTTGCCACGAAGGCAACTATGGTATGACTAATATTCTCTCTGGGCACAGAGCACAGGAAAGGATGGCTGCTTCTCAAGATTAGTCAATATTTAGAATAAAAAGCCGGCATAAAAAATTCCGGCTTTTTTGTGCAATTATTATTCTGATCAGCTCATCAATCGAATGTTATAGAGAAACCTTCTCTGTTATCTGAGTCTGCTAGCAATACCTTCAAGTGTTTCAGCCAACGCCATATATGTGTCGGCGCTTCTAGCCCTTCTATTTGCATTTTCCTCTCTAATCATCTGCACCCTTTCCGCCAACTGTGCGGCGAGATTATTGTCATCCGACCCATTTGAAATCAGAGCTTCTGATTGCTCGATTAAAGAATTTAAAGCATTAATTTCTTCCTCTGAAACAGCATCAACGCGTCTTAACTGATCCAAATAAGCTAGCGCCACTACGGGCACTGCTGGCCATGTAACACGTTCTTGCGTTTGTGCATTCACTGTTAGATTTGTATCTTTTAGGGAAGCCGCCTCTATTTCATTTTCGGTTAGATAATCACTCGGTTCCAAGGCAAAAACATCCAAGCCACGTGCTATCTCCGTAGCGTAAATATAACCACCATACCAATAAGTAGACCAATAACCCGCTGTAATTAACTCCTCCTCATCGAGAGGACCCCTATCAAAAAAAGCTATCTCAACTGGGTTTGACGAGTCCGTAAAATCGACGATAGATAGCCCGCCTTGATACCAGGCCTGTGCAAATATATCTCTACCTGGAACAGGTATTAGCGACCCATTGTGGGCAACACAGTTTTCCGTATCAGTTTGTGGGGCAGCCATTTTATAGTGCGACCTAAATATTAATTCGCCATCTACGATGTCATAAAAGGCGTCGGCTCCCCAGGTTAGAGGATCAGAGGCCCGACAGCGAGGTCTACCTCCACCTCCCCATTCATCGGTGAAAATAACTTTTGTACCATCATTATTAAATGTAGCGGAATGCCAATAGGCAAAACCTGGATCAACAACCTGATCAACCCTTTCTGGACTCGATGGGTTAGAGATATCCAATAAGATGCCGTTTCCTGCACATGCGCCTGCCGCAAGACCGATTTCAGGAAACGTTGTTATATCGTGACACTGGTTCGTCTCGCGAGTACTTTGCGTTTCAGGACCATGATCTCCACCTTCCCATAAGCCTGCCAACACTCCTGTCTGCAGGTCTGAAAAAATAAAAGGCCGATTAACAATTTTTGAATCTTGCGGCCGATCCATCGGAATTTCGATTACTTCAATACGGAATAATGCCGATTCAGGATTTTCAAATGGAGAATCATCAGAACAACCAACTAGCTCCTCATCATCGCGAACTCTTGAGGTGCCAGAAACATAAACGTAAGTAAAATTGTTTTCATCTGGCGGCCCAACAACAGTATGAGTATGCGAACCTCGACAAGTTTGAACAGCGGCTACTTGGAGAGGCATGCTAAAGTCACTAACATCAAAGATTCTTATTCCCTGAATCCGATCTCCACTCACGGACTCCGGAACACCTCCTAAACCACAATCCAACCTCCCCCTCGTCTCTTGAACTGACATGATTAATAAATTACCTATTAGCGAGACATCTCCTTGACCGCCAGGGCAGACTACTGAACTGAGTAGCACTGGAGCAACTGGGTTGCTTATATCGTAAGTGTTAAAACCATGATAATTACCCGCTACCAAGTAATTTCCACTAAAAAGTAAATCGGTATTTGAAAATCTAAGTAATGATGGACGAGGGTCTGAATTTTCATCTTCTTCCTCTTCTTCCTCAGCTGGAGTCTCTGCCAGACCGTTAGCAACCTCTTCACTCATTACAACATCTTCTTCCAATTCCTCAGCTTCACTATTTGGCTCAAGAATCTCCTGCGGTTCTTGACGATTAGGTAAACCAGAAGGGTTATCGGGGTCATAAAATCCTTCAGGCTTTGGAAGTGAAGCTATTAGCTGAACATTAAGAGCGGCTTCCCCCGCATCTCTAAAGCCAGGAGATAAATTCACTCGAGGATCTGGAGAGAAACCCGCCAGCATCGCATCCATTCTATTTATTTCTGCACCTTGATCGGATGTAACATCTGAAGTAAAAGCATAAAGCACCGGATCTTGAGCAGCTCCAGGCTGATCCAGTAAATTATCAACCATCTCCAGAGCACCTTCGTGATGCTCGATCATAAAACTAAGAAATAAACGATCAAAGTCATCCCCTTTCGAATTTTCTAACTGCATAACTTGGTCCTCAGACAACATGCCCGGCATCAAGTTAAAACCTTCCGCATGATGCGCATCTATATCCGTTACTCCCAAATTTCTATCAGCAAGCCAGTCTTGCATCATTGATATCTCGTCTTCTTGGGAAAGAGAAATACGCTGAGCTAACAATCTCATTAGTTCTCGATTAGTTCGGGAATCAACCAACGCCGATATTTCCATTGCCTGAGCATGGTGGGATATCATACCCTGGAGAAACATAATGTCGCCGGCCGAATACTGAATCGCGGCGAGGTCAGCCGCCTCTTGAGCAGAAATAATCTTTCCAGGCTGTCCGGGCAGTCCAGGTTGGATTATAGGTGCCTGAGCTTCAACTTGACCGATTAGCCCAATCCATAAAGCGAATAGACTATGTCTAGCGAATCTATTAGTTACTGAGTGCATTTATTTCTCCATTAAGGTGCGTCTGACCGGACAATCGTCGTCTCAAAACAAATTTTTGCAGGTGTTAAATACTCGATTTTACAAGCGGCCCAAGCCTAAAAACTAAGGCGTGAAACCTGATAAGAATGTTGATAATACCAATAATGAAGTTCTTTGTATCCAGCTAAATATACTAAAATTTATCTAACCTGCACAGTCACCTCAGAGTATCGAGTATAGGTTGAGTCGTCAGCATAAGCGCGGAGAATATAGTCCCCACTTGCGCTAAAAGTAGCGGTCGCTAATACTTCTTCGCCACTTGGCTGCACAGCCGCGACCGCACTATCAAAAAAAACCTCTCCAGGCCCTCGATACTTTATCCATGTGATCGCAAGACCAGTTTCATCAGCAGCAGCATAATTTACAATACTTTGCTCTTTTGGCGAATTTCGACCAATACCACCACCAACTTCTGGCAAATTATTAGGCAAAGGATCCATTCGTTTCCTTCTATTCCTCTCATAGGGGCCAGGCACACCATCATCAGAAGCATAAATCCTAAGACTAACAGGCCTTCCTATTACAGCAGATAACTGACCTTCAACCCCAACCAAGCGGATGGCAGGCGCGCTATTATCATATTCCACTTCTGTGCGCCCACCTGTACCTCTACCCCTATTGGCACTCCAAACACCCTCATCTACCGCCCAAATATTTTCTCTTTCCAAAGTTCCCACTGCCGTTCGAGTCTCGCCATTATGAGTAACCGACCAAACTAGCTCTTTACCAACAAAATCCGAAGGAACAACAACCTCAAAAACGAATTGCTGCCTGCGGGTATAAAAATAAGTAGGCTGGCCTCTGTCTGGAGAACCAGGATCACTTAACAATAAACTTTGATCTAAAGCCCCGGCAGAATTAACCCCTTCCGCGATATGAAAAGAATTATTTGTACCGACTACAATGTTTGGAGTTTCATCATAGTTTCGATTGAGATAACCAAACCACATCGTAAAGGTTCCATCTGAATTTCTTTCAAAACCTTCATATATAGGCTGAATACTCTGCCCGAACCTATATAAGGTTTGCGCTACAGTATTCGAAGAGCTAACAAGAAAAATTAGCGCCAAAAGGCCGCTCGTAAAAAAATATGATTTTTTAAAAATATTTCGAACTAACATAGCCCGATAACCCCTTTTTATTCTTATATTTATGGAATGGATTAATCGTCGCTTCCTACTCCATTTTGAACTTGTCTCTCGATGACCGCAGCTTCATATTCGTCATCTGTAAGTTCATAGTAACTTACCCAAGAGAAAGACATGTCGTCTGTAGACCGCTGTCCAAAACCAACCCAATTTCGAGAGTCACCAGCCCAAGGATTACTTTGTGAATTATTGAACCAGCTAGTTACATGTATCATTGACCCCTTCGGGATTAACGGCTGGACCTCTTCCGCATAGTTGTAGGCTATGTGCCAACCAAAATCCCAATCAGCGCAGCTTAAGGTTTGTCGCCTATTGTCTTGATATATAACTTCTATGCATTGCCTAGTCCCTAAATTATGCAAATGAGGCTGGAAGGCCGTTATGCGAATATTTCTATCTAAATATTCATAACCGTCGGTACGAATCATTTCTTCACCACCAGGCAAATCCAGATCTTCATTGTCGGCCATATGCGATCGGATCAATTCGTGTTCAGGCTCCTCTCCGTCCGCTAAAAACCAAAGCCCTAATCGAGTACGGTCAGTGCGATCCAAGCCATCTGGGCTAGCAGCATAATGAACATTCCAATTTAAACGCGTTCCGGCCTTAATTAATTGACCCGTGCCAGGTGGATTGATATCTGCCGTTTTTCCCAGAGCATATTCACTGAGAAATCCACCCCCACCATCCGGGAACTCCATTGAGGTTACCGCATGATGAACGACCGGAAAGCCTTCTGCAGATGGCTTCGTTTCGAAGGCTTTGATCCAACGATCTTCCGTCAAGCCTGTATCGCTATAGAAAGTCATCCACCAGTTTGGACCGTCGGCAGGCACGGTAAACGCCTCAGGAATAGGTATTATTAAATCAGGCGGGCGGCCCATCTCATCTTGGAGGGTCCAGGCAACATTATCTTCAAATTGCGGCACGGGAGGCATATTCCCCAAATCACCCCTAGGGGAACCAGCATCTACCCATGCGGCAATAGTCGCTATCTCTTGATCCGTTAGGGAACGATCATCTTCAAAAGATTGCACTCCGACTCCCTTATCAATAAAGTATGGCGGCATCTTCCGCTTTTCGACCCTATCTTTAATTACTGGGCCCCACGCTCGCACCGTCTCATAATCGATTAAGGTCATTGGCGCGATAGATCCTGGTCTATGACACTCAACACAGTTGTTGTAGATGATGGGTGCAACATGGTCTGCGAAATTAACAGCACTTGAATCTTGCGCAATAAGAGTAGAAATTGGCGCCATAATTAGCGTCAAATGCAGAAGCACCGTCGTTTTTATAATTTTTAGCATTTAGCAACCTCCTGCTTTTATTTCGACAATCTGCGATATATACAGCTTTCGATCAGTGCCGAGAATTGCGTTATGTTTTCTATGCGGTCTAACTCAAAGAAGAGTATTAGTGATTCTGGTCGACAGTCAAGTCATTCTGGCGCAATAAAAAAAGAAGCAATGCTCTAAGGAAAGGCATTGCTTCTTTAGTTATTTTCTACCTAATTACCGCGTCGAATACTTAGTAAACGCTCCGCCCGCCCAGCTCAAAGAATTTGGGCCTTCAGCTGCGTAAACATTGCCACTAGCGTCAACTGCTACACCCTCACCGGCTGTGCCTTGATAGACACGGTCTGGCCTCTCAAATGGCGGAATAAAGCCAGTGATCCTATCTTCATCGATGTGACCAATGCGAACACCATTACGCCAGCCCACATGATTAGTTGGGCTTGATTCAGAGTCAATGGCATAAATCAGGTCATTATCAGTAATAAAAATACCGCTGATCCGGCCATAAGCGTAGCGCGATTCAAGATAGTTACCGTCCTGATCAAAAAGCTCTAAGCGATGATTACCTCGATCCGCAACCCACAGACGACCCTTCGAATCGAACTCCATCGCATGCGGAGTACGAAATTCGCCATGACGCACGCCTATTTGCCCCCATTGCTTAATGAAAGTGCCATCGGGGGCGAATTTCATAATACGGGCCGTCTGGCCAGAACTCCGACCTTCATCCATTGCCTGGTTACTGGTCATCCCTTGCCCATTGTGGCCATCGGAAACATAAATACTTCCATCAGGACCAACAATTACATCATTTGGCTGATTAAACTGGCCTGAGCCTGTTCCCACTTGTCCAGGTGTACCAAGGCTCATTAATAAGTCACCATCAGCGCTAAATTTATGCACCTGATGTCCCTTGGTACCATCTGCGTTTGCAGCAAAATCAGTTACCCAAACATTACCTTCACTATCGGCGTGAATGCCATGCGGAGTTTGCATCAAACCACCACCGAAATTTGCAAGAACTGCACCTGTATTGCGATCGAACTTAAAAATTGGGTCCACAGGGTTCGTATCGCAATTTATCGGGGCACCACCACCAAAACTGCTAGCACCACAGCGCTCGTAAGCCCATACATGCCCGTCGGTTGGATCAATATCTACCCCAGCAGTAGAGCCCCATTCCCGCCCTGCTGGTAAATCCCCCCAATTCTGGGTAACAATCGGATTTGGATTAGATATCCCGGCACCTGATATCGCATTCCCAGACTGCGCCGAAGCGACCCCAGATACTAGGGCCGGCACCAATGCCGCTAATATTATTTTTTTTGAAAACATCTCCGCTCCTTTGTCTAACAATTATTAGGATGCTCAAGCATAATTGGGCTCGCAACAAAAATATAGGGGTTAACCGTGTCTTTATGTAATCGATGAGGCAAAATGTCATACTGATTGGATTCTGTATATAAAGGTAACGTGTGACCAAAATCAGTCAAAACCAAATAGAAGCGTTCTTCGAAAGTGAATTCCCTCAGATGGAATTAATACTTGAGCAATTCGATGATAACTCGATAATAATCCGCCAAAGAATAAGTGAAACTAATCTTCGTCCCGGAGGAACGGTTTCAGGACCAACAATGATGGGTCTAGCCGATTGCGCGATTTATGTTGCAATATTAAGGGAAATCGGATTGGTAGCGCTTGCCGTAACTACAAGTTTCAATATCAATTTCCTGCGAAAACCTCATGCGGACAATGACCTTCTTGGAAAGTGCAAACTCCTCAAGCTAGGAAAATCACTGGCGATTGGTGAGGTATCTATATTTTCAGAGGGCATGAACGAACCGGTAGCGCATGCAGTTGGCACCTACTCTATTCCACCAAAAAAGCAAACCATCAGTAAGGCAGAAGGTAAAGCACAATAGCGATAAAGGGCACTAACAAGATCATAACGGTGATTGCGTAACCAAACATATCTCTGGCTCTTAACCCCGATATTGCCAGCAATGGGATTGCCCAGAACGGGTTTAATAAATTTGTGTGTGCATCACCCACTGCATACGAATCAATTATTTGACCATAAGGTATACCCAGTTCTGCCCCAACTTCCATCATTGGCCCTCCAATAATCGCCCACTCACCGCCTGCGGAGGGCACAAAAAGATTGAGCACCCCACCGGTTATCCAGGCTATTACAGGGAAATTGTCTACCGTCGCAATCGATAACAAAGACTCGGTCATACTATCAACCAGACCTGTGCCCGTCATAATTCCAATGATTCCCGCATAAAAAGGAAACAAAAGAATGACACCAGAACTTCCCATGACAGCGTCGTAAAATTCTTTCTGATATTTTGTCGGACTAAGATATAAAACCATTCCGATCATAAAAAAACCAAAGTTCAGAACGTTTAAATCTAGCGCACCTAACCCCTCAGTTAAAAACACACTAATAAAAAGTAGCAACCCGGTAACCGCTATAATCCCACCAAGCAATAGACTATTATCTATTTTATCCGCCAAGGTCTGCGCTGAAGAATCTAATAGCGCTTCCTTCATTCCAATTTCCTTATCTGAACTAACATCAACGTAACAACTTATCTCCCGACAATTTTTAGCTGGCGGACAAAGTAAGTAAAGTATCAAGGAACCGTAAATAATGCTTAATGCAGTCAATGTCAAAGGATAAGGATGGAAAACCCACTCGGTAGCGGGAATTACTCGATCAACAAACCCAAGTTGCATTAATGCGTTATTTTCAGAAGCTTGCAATAACCCTGCTGAACTTGACAGACCCCAACCCCAGGTCAGGCTCATCCCCATATAACCCGCCACGGCTAGCAATGGATAGTGAATTTTAATCCCTGTCGTCTCAGCAAATTTTCCCATTTCTCGGACGAGAATGGCCCCAAAAATTAAACCCAACCCCCAGGATACCCATCCTGTAAGCATTGAAGCGACGCCTACCAGAACCACGGCCTGGCGGCCGTTCTTTGGTAACTTTACCAAGAATAAAATACCAGCGCGCACCTTAGGGTGATAAGCCACAACATTTGCTGTTACCAGTATTAATACCATCTGCATAGAAAATTGTAGTAAGTTCCAGAATCCGCCATACCACGACTGCGCTATCTCAACTGGCCCAGAGCCCTCAGAAATAAATGCAGCAATAGCAGCCACATATGTCAACAAAATGGCGAAGAGGAAGGGATTAGGCATCCATCTTTCCACACGATCTGCTATAACCTCGCCCATTTTTTGTACCGGGGTCATTGCCGGGTCATCGTGCTCACCTGTTTTTCCTTCGGTTAACTGTTCGGATTGGCCATCTGCAGAAGTCATAGATACTCTCTCTTTTCTGACACACTATTTTTATAAGGATCTTTTAATGGATAATGCACTTGGATTATTAAGTCCTCTAAAAGCCTACTATAAAACAGCACTTTCCACACAATATCTTTCGATAAAAATTTTCGGCATCTTAACAGGCTTCCCATTTTCCAAGTTAGTGCAAACAAAGTCCATTTTCGCACGGACAAGCGTATCCCCACTAACGGAATTTAAAATTTGAAACTGCCGCGAAGCTCTCAGTTTGCCATCAGAAGATGTAATCCAGTTACCAATCACTAACTTATCTCCCTCATAAGCAGAACCAAGAAAGTCAGCCCTCATTTCTCGCACAGCCATACCACGTCTCATCTCTTCGCAAAGTTCGTCAGTTAGCCCAACTGCAGCCGAATGAGCAAACATACAATCTGTCATCCACGCAATATAAAAATGATTCGAAACATGGCCATAGCCATCTATGCGGTCAGATCGTACAATCGCATCGATCGTAAATGGGTTTGTTCTATCCCAATCCATAGTCATAAATTAAAAACCAAATTATTTTAACTCTTACAATTTTAATAAAAGATTCTAGCTTATTCTAAATACTTTATGTCTTCCCAAAAAATATCTCTAAACCCCATAGATTTCGTAAATAGTCCATATAAGCAAAAATTTGGCATACCCAGACAAGCAAATTTGGTAAGTGCCGGCGTAGGCTCTATCGAACTCAACGAAGAGCATACTGATATTAATTGCTTACGCGGAATAGAACAATTCAGTCATCTATGGGTGGTCTTCTTATTCCATGCAACGGCAAATCGAGGTTGGTCGGCTACTGTAAAGCCTCCTCGCCTCGGCGGTAAGGAAAAAGTAGGTGTGTTTTCAAGCCGGGCTCCATTTCGACCAAACCCAATAGGAATCTCCGCTGTGGAGTATGTCAAATACCAAGAATATGACAGAAAAATACTAATTAACATCAGAGGTTTAGACTTACTAGACGGAACGCCTGTTCTTGACCTAAAGCCTTATATTCCATACGCGGACTCTTTACCAGACGCATTAGGTGGATACGCCGCAGAAAAACCCAATGACGATTTATTTGTCGAGTTTGCGAAAGCCGTCGAAAAACAATTCACATTGCACAAAGCAAATTATCCAAACCTAAAAAAGCTGATTACCCAAGTCCTTACTTTAGATCCCAGACCCGCATGGAAAATAAAGAGCCAAGACGACAAACAATATGGCATGACTCTTTATAACTTTAATGTAAAATTCCGCATAGGAAAAAACAAAATTAGAGTCACCTCTTTGTTACCTGAATAACTACTTCAGTCCTTTGTTATTGCCGAAGACTCTGTAGAATAGGGTTCAAATCATTCCTTCACCGCACAATAATTAAAAATCGAGGAAACAGATGAATAAATTTGTAGTAAACATCCTCCTTATCACTCTATTTGCTGCCATCTCTTTTGTGTTGTCATCTGAACACAGTGTTGCGCAATCAGCTTTGGATAGGTTTAAAAATGTAACTCTTGAAGAACTCGCTGACCCACCAGAAGAAGATTGGCTAATGTGGCGACGTACAGCAAATCATTGGGGTTACAGTCCTTTAGATCAAATCGACAAGAGCAATGTCGCCGATTTAAGACTAGCCTGGGCATGGACTATGGAACCAGGCCTACAAGAAACAACACCACTAGTAAGAAATGGCGTAATGTTTCTGCCACAAGCTTGCGACTTTATCGAAGCTGTCGATGCCACCGACGGCACCTTATTGTGGGAATATCGGCGACCCGAGGTGGACCACATCGCATCCCTTTCATGCGCTAATCGAAATGCAACTATATATAAAGATCAATTAATAATTACGACCCGCGATGCTTACCTAGTATCGCTACATGCGCTAACTGGAGAAGTAAACTGGGAACGACAAATTGGCGATTGGACGATAGGACAGCATTACTCAGGAGGGCCCCAAGTCCTTGACGGTAAAATTATCGCCGGAATGTCTGGCTGTTATTACATCAACACCGGTTGTTGGATCACAGCTCACAACCCAGACACTGGCGAAGAGCTTTGGCGAACCAATACGGTACCAAAAATTGGCGAACCAGGCGGTGAGACTTGGGGAGATGTCCCTAATGAGCAAAGACGTGGTGGTTCAGCCTGGATGCCGGCGAGCTATGATCCTGAACTTGACCTCATCTACCAAGGTATAGCCGTGCCCATACCTTGGGGCTCAATTCAGCGGGATACTAGGGGCGGTGACGTGCTGTACACAAATTCAACTATTGCGATGAACGCCGACACCGGTGAAATCGAGTGGTACTTCCAGCATATACCGGGCGGGAATTGGGATCTAGATCATCCTTTCGAACGCATCGTTGTTGAATCAGAGGTGACTCCAAATGAAGAAGCAGTTTCGTGGATCAATCCCGACATCAAGTCTTCTCGCAGCCGAAAATTGATCACGGGAATTCCTGGAAAGCCTGGCATCATCTGGACTATGGATGCAGAAACTGGAGAGTTTCTTTGGGCAAAAGAAACAAACTATCAGAACGTGATTGTTGGCGTCGATATCGATAATCATAAAGGTATTACTAATCCAGAACTTGATATAACAGAAATTCGTCAACGCAAAATGGTTTGTCCTAGCGCTACAGGAGGAATTAACTGGAATTCGATCGGTTATAACCCAAAAACAAATGCGCTTTATGCGCCAACAAATAATATTTGCATGGATTACTATCTAAATCCCGTAAATCCCGTAGTTGGCGGCTATCATAGCTCAGCTGTATCCAGAAAAATTTCAACACCAGATGGCGATAACCGAATTGGAATTTTCACTGCGGTAAATGTAGCCTCTGGGGAAACCTTATGGACCTATAAGCAACGCGCAGCGATTACTGGCTCAGTTCTTACAACTGGCGGAGGTCTAGCTTTTGTAACAGATGATGCTCGCCGATTTCGAGCTTTTGATGCTGACAGCGGACAAATTCTCTGGGAACAAATCTTAAATTCATCTGCAGGTGGATTTCCTACAACGTATAGCGTAGACGAAGTGCAATACGTTGCGATTGCGGCTGGCGGGGGCGTAAGTCACCGAGCACTTACCCCAGAAATCCGACAACGGCGCGGCGGAAACATGCTCTTTGTTTTTAAACTCCCATAAGTAGGGGATATTTGGTCATGATTTATACGCTAGGCGAACATCAGGTGGAAATCACAGGCGATGACTTCTTCGTCGCACCAAGCGCCACAGTTGTCGGCAGAGTTACTTTAGCCAATAACGCCAGTATTTGGTTTGGGGCAGTGCTCCGGGGAGATAATGAGCAAATCAAAATCGGTGAGAATACGAACATACAAGAATGTACAGTCATTCATACAGACCCAGGCGTGCCCTGTGTAGTCGGTGACAATGTGACCGTCGGGCATCAAGCTATGCTGCACGGTTGCACAATTGGAGATAATTCATTAATTGGGATTAATGCTGTAATACTAAACGGCGCTAAGATTGGTAAAAATTGCCTTATCGGAGCTAACGCTTTGGTTACAGAAAACAAAGAAATTCCAGACGGCTCCATGGTCGTCGGAGCTCCCGCGAGAGTCATTAGGCAATTGACTGCAGAACAAAAGCAAGGACTCAGCGATAGCGCGAGTTATTACGTTGAAAGATTTAAACGTTTTAAACGAGAACTTTCACCTGATCCTCGATTTGATAACAGCTAATCAATTTTACAGAAATCTATATGTTATTTATCTTGAGTTGCCGCTTTAACTAGTTTTGAACGCCTGCTTCTCTATGTTCTCTCTCTCTAATCCTCGCACCCATCAGTGTCGCTGACATAGCATAGTTGCCTTCATGGCAAGCATATTCATAAGGCATCTGATCCGACTTAGGCCAAACCAATTCTCCTCCATAAGAATCAGTATAATCTGAATCTTCTACCGTAAAGCTGTATAACAAACCACCATCATTTATCGGACTAAAGCGCTCAATCACCCGGCGCTCAGCAGGTAGCTGGGGCTGAGATAAAAAGTTAATAGTTTCCACAATTAAAGTGTCGTCCTCCCAGTAACCAATCGAATCTCCATCAAATGTGGAAAGCTCTTTTGGATGATGTGATTCATCATCAATTCTAATTATCCTTGCCCAGTGCATCCACTCGATATAAATCATCAAATAATCATCTGTCTGCACGATCGTTTTCAAATTGTTATAAACAAGAGGTCGGATAGGTATTGAGGCCGATTCCGTGTATATGCAACGAACACCCAGTGTTTGATTCTCAGGTCCATCGTATGGCTGATCGCCGGTTTCGAGCCACCAAGCACCATCCCTCTCCGGCCAGGCAAATTTTGGCGCAGCATCAGCCTTAGCTTGCCCCTCAGAGGTTCGTGGCGGCATACGCCCGTTTTCAGGATAAGTAAGGACAGAAGTTCGGTACCGCCCATCTATAGTAAAACCGTCGTTACCTCGGTCAAACCAAAAATCATTATAAGAGCCGATATTACCTCCAGCTTCTGGCGCCCCTCGGTTTGGATCGCTTAATGCTGCATCACGCTCCCGTACGCCCATCTCTCTGTCTCTTAATGCTTGAACCTCTTCTTCATCTAGAAACAATCTGTCTCCATACTGACTCGGTCGCTGAAAGGGAGTTAAACTCGAGATATCATAGTTACCATTAAAATCCGGTTTTCCCGACGGTGTCCTAGAATATTCTTCCTGTGCAAAAACAAAGCAAGGTATTATTAAAAGCAGTAAATATCTAACAAAACAAAATATTTTGATTTTCATGTTTCCTCCTTTAAGGAAGGCAGGCATTAGAGCGTTTTATCTTCTTATAATTTCTACAAAATAAAATGATGCTCTTATTATTTTTCTTATTTATTGCAGCGCAAATATTTATAAGTAAATCGCATAATATGCCTATCATAGTTTAGTGTACCACGAGAAAAATTCGATAAAGAACTATTTGTGCTGTCGAAGATTCTTTGAATTAAGTACACTAATTCTTTTCCATTAGTCAAAAATAAACAATAATTGGAGTATCAAGTAATGATTTCAGTTAAGAGACTCAGTATTGAAGACTCTCGCATTCTAATTGAAGGTGCACGAGCTAAAGCGGAAGAAATAGGCGTACCGATGTGTATTGCGGTCTCTGATGACTCAGGTAATCTTATTGCATTTGAGCGCATGAATGGCGGAAAAGCCCATAGCATTAAGGTCGCTCAGGATAAGGCATTTACCGCTGGCGCCGCTCGCAAAGCCACACACGAATATAACGCCGTAAATACTCCTGGAAATCTCGCTTTCGGTATACATACAGAGGCTGATGGGCACATAAGCACAGTAGGGGGCGGCTTTCCAGTACTTATCGATAACGAATGTGTCGGCGGTATCGGCGCGAGCTCCGGCAGCCCCCAGCAAGATATGGAAGTTTCACAGGCAGGGATCGAACACTTCTTAAGTTCTCGTTAACCCTAACGTTGAATAATCGACAAGTATTGCTCTTAATTTGGGCGCAGTGAGACCTATTGCTATGGACCCGCTCTGGAAACCATCAAACTCAAATGAATCATCCCTATACAAATTTGCGAAGAGTGTAAACTCAAAATTTAACGTCAATCTTTCTAGCTACCAAGAACTATGGCAGTGGTCTACGGAAAACCTTGAACAATTTTGGAGATATTGGTGGATCCAATCCAACATCGTAACCAGCAAAGAGCCAATAGAAACTTTGATCTCAGCGGATTCATTTGAAAAAGAGGAATGGTTTCCTGATGCCAAACTAAACTTCGCGGAAAACCTCTTAAGATACAAAGACGCAGAAACCGCAATAATCTTTCGAAATGAAAATGACAGCCGAGAAATCATAACTTATGAACAATTATTTCAAATTGCTGGAACTGTTGCTGCCGGATTAAAGAAGCTAGGTGTAAAAAAAGGCGATCGGATTGCTTCCGTAATGCCAAATTGCCCGGAAACCATAATCGCAATGTTAGCTACCACGTGGCTCGGCGCTATCTGGTCAAGTTGCTCGCCAGATTTTGGCAAAGAAGGAATTTTAGAGCGATTTGAACAAATCAAGCCGAAAGTATTAATAGCTATTGATGGCTATCAGTTTAAAGGTAAAAAAATTTCAATCTGCGAAAAAATTAATTCAATTGCAGAAAAACTTGCATGTGATTGCGTATTAGTAAATTGGCAACAATGCGGCAATGTCAAATCTTCAATCTCTTGGGAAAGCCTTTTAAAAACAACAGATGATTTTCCAGATTTCTATCAAATGCGCTTCAATGATCCCGTTTACATTTTGTACTCTTCCGGCACCACGGGAAAACCAAAATGCATTGTTCATGGCATTGGAGGAACATTATTACAACACCTAAAAGAGCATCGATTACATACGGACATCACTCGCAAGGATACTCTTTTCTATTTTACTACTTGTGGTTGGATGATGTGGAATTGGCTAGCTTCTGGTCTAGCATCTGGCTGTACAATACTGCTTTTTGACGGCAACCCTTTTTATCCTAAATACGATGCTTTGATGCGCATTGCCAATGAAGAAGGCGTTTCTGTTTTTGGCACCTCCGCAAAATACCTCTCTGCACTAAACAAAGAAAATGCAAAACCCAACCTGCAATATGATTTCAAAAAACTCAGAACCATTCTGTCTACTGGCTCACCGTTAACTCCCGAGTCTTATGACTATGTCTATCAAAACATAAAAAACACGATTCAACTAAGTTCGATTTCCGGCGGTACAGACATTGTTTCTTGTTTTGCTTTGGGCTCCCCAACTTTACCAGTGTACCGTGGGGAACTGCAGTGCCGAGGGCTAGGTATGGCGGTAGAAATCTGGGACAACCAAGGAAAATCGATTCGCAATCAACCCGGTGAACTAGTCTGTACAAAGAGCTTCCCTTCTAAACCGGTTTTCTTCTGGAATGACCCTAAAGGAGAACGTTATCATCACGCTTATTTTGCTCGTTTCGATAATATATGGTGCCACGGTGATTGGGCTGAACTTACAGAAAATAATGGGCTTATAATTACAGGACGAAGTGATGCGGTCTTAAACCCTGGCGGCGTACGAATCGGCACTGCAGAAATCTACCGTGAAGTAGAAAAAATACCCTCAGTTATTGAATCGATAGCGGTGGGACAAATCTGGGAAGGAGATGTACGCGTAGTGCTCTTTGTTGTCTTGCGTCAAGGCGAAGAATTAACTGAATTGATTAAAACTGATATCCGCCATGCTTTAAAAACAAATGCCAGCCCAAGACACGTTCCGGCCAAAATTATTAAAGTGACGGACATTCCAAGAACACGGAGTGGAAAAATCACCGAAATAGCCGTCAGAGATATTATCCACAACCGCCAGATTCTTAACGCAGAAGCCATATCGAACCCAGAAGTCCTTAACGAGTTTAAGAATAGGACAGAGCTGCTAAATTAAGCACTACTTCAGTTACGAGCACACTTAATGCAAAACTAAAAAACTAATACTCACTCGTTTTAAATCTAACTTCTAGATAACCAACTACCCCTTCCACTGCTGTGTACTGATGAGGTGTGCCCGCCGGAATTAGCACAAGATCACCAACAGTCACACGCTGAGCATATCCTCCCTCGATATTTGCAGGACCTCCAGCCTCAGACCGAACGGCAATCCCTCCGGTAGTTAACTCTCCGGCACCTTCCACAATAAAATGAATTTCAGTGCCTTCGGGGTGCACAATTGCCCCGGCAGGAACACCCCTGCGAATCATATTGATATTATAATCCTCACCTAAGCTAATCCTACCAACCCCAAAATTCGGACGCTGAGATAGAGATGCTGCGAGATCTGTTCCTATTTTTTCTGAATCATAATATAAAGCAGGAGGAGCGGCTTCTTGAGCCATCAAAGCGACCATAAAGCTTGATATTATAAAGGTCACAATCAGTATTTTTCTCATTTTTCTCACCATTTATTTAACACTAAGTTTGTAAATAAAGAATAGAAACCTACCGTAATAATGTCCATCGCTTTTATCCTAAGAAAAGATATATTTGCTCGCAACAAAGAATCGAGTACGCTTGGGCTAAGCACTTCCAACTTTTCGGCGGAAAATCATGAAAATTAACTTTATTTCATCAATACTTATATTCAACCTCTTTTTATCTATTTCAAACGCACAAGAAACTAGTTGGAAAGCTAACCGCACGATAGATGGGCATCCAGACTTACAAGGTGTTTGGGGGAATAACACCATCACACCTGTTGAAAGGCCTGAAAGATTTGGTGAGCGCCAATACCTAACAGAAGAGGAGCAAATTCTTTTACACCGTCGAGTATAAGAAATTGCAGAAGAAGATGGTGATGCATTATTTGGCGACGGCGTTTTCGAAGCGGCACTTTCCGGCAAGACCAATTCTTACGACCCATCTACAGAAAACTATGATCAAGCCTGGTTAGTTGAAAGGAAAGTACATAACAGAACACCTCAAATAATTGATCCGCCTAATGGCCGCTTCCCTCCTCTCGTAGGACAATCAGACGGGGTGACATTCAATAGACCACAACGCGGCAATACGAATCCAGCGTCCTGCCTAGACTTAACGGTAGATGATCGCTGTAGAAGTTACGGAGCCCCCTATTTAAACGCTGGTTATAATAGCTACTGGCAAATCATACAATCAAAAAATCATCTCGTAATCGTGCAAGAAATGATGCACGATGCACGAGTCATTCCGCTCACCGAAAAACCACACATCAATGAGAAAATTAAGCTTTGGCATGGCGATTCGAGAGGCTATTTTGATGGAGATACTTTAGTAGTTGAGACTACTAATTTTAATAACAAAAGTACCTTTGGACACAATCGATCCCGAATCAATATCGAACGTTTTACTCGTGTAGGCGAAACACAACTGCTTTACTCTTTAACAGCGGACCAACCTGACACTTACCATGCTCCTTATACTAGAGAATTTATTCTAGATCTAACCCCTGACGCAATATACGAATACGCCTGCCATGAAGGTAATTATTCGATGACAAATATACTCAGAGGCGCGCGCGAGCAGGAACGACTACCCTAAGTGAATCTATCGCCACAATCCTATCAGAGCTAGATTCCGGCGATACCTTTATAAGCCTATGGCCTTACCCTCACATACTTCCTAAGTGCTCGGGCGTTAATATGAGGATTGGGGACGGGCTCTCCTCCATAAATATTTCCTTCGCGATCGACGGTGACGAATTCCGCTCCGTTCCCCGGTAGGATGTTGGGGTTAGCCCATGGAAAGCGAATAAACTCCTTTACCCATCCTGTCTCGGCTTCGCCGATGCGAATTCCCATTTCATAGCCTGGATTCTGTACGTTGTCCGATTCAGAGTCTGCGACGAAGATCCGTCCCTCGTCATCAAAGGCGATCCCGCTAGGACGCCCGAACTGAGTCCAGGTGGCTGAGTGGTTGCCTTCTTGGTCGAAGATCTGAATCCGGCTGTTGCTGCGATCTCCCACGAATAATCTACCATCGGGGTCAATGGCAATAGCATGTAAGGCACGGAACTGCCCCGGCGCGTAACCAGTCTCTCCCCAAGACATGAGGAACTCGCCACGGTTATTGTACTTCACCACTCGATTATTTCCGTTCGCATTGTGGCCGTCCGCTATGAATATGTCGCCGTTAGACGCCACTGCCACATCACTCGGAGAAGTAAAATGGCTCGGGCCGTCTCCCTGTTCTCCAGGAGTGCCAAGTGTCATTAGTACTTCGCCAGTAGAGCTAAACTTGATGACGTGATGGCCTCGATCGTCGCCCGCTGGAATATTGTTATCACTCACGGCATCAGTCACCCAGACGTTGCCGTCGGAATCAACGTCAATTCCAAGCGGCCAGAGAAACATGCCGCTGCCGAAGGACTGGACCACGTTGCCTTCGGGACCAAACGTCACGACGGGATCTAGGTCCGAATCAACACACTCCGAGCCAAAAAGATCAGGCCCGGCATCGCAACGGATAATGGCCCAGATATGACTCCCATCGGGGTCGACCTTTGCCTTGCCGACTG
>JAQWTK010000023.1 GCA_029242705.1 Gammaproteobacteria bacterium
TAGTTGTCACATTACAGCCGTCGGCCTGAATAGCCAACATAGTACAAGATTTCACGGAGACATCTCCGACATGTACTACACACGCTCCACACTGACTGGTATCACACCCAACGTGGGTCCCGGTTAGGTTAAGGTTCTCTCTTAAAAATTGAACAAGTAGCGTGCGTTCCTCTACTTCACCAGTAACAGACTCTCCGTTGACGCTCATTGAAACAGTTAGCATATTTTCCTCCCTTCATCTTTATAGTACTTTTAGCACCATAACTTTCTTCTTTTTTTGTTTAAACAAGGCAATTTCAGAGATTGATACTCAGAGGTCAAGGGCATTCAGAACCACTTAACAATTCATTGAAATTACCAAAAAATTCATCAGCCATCTTTTTCGCAGTCCCATCAATCAGTCGAGCTCCGAGCTGAGCAAGCTTTCCCCCGACATTAGCTTTTACATTGTAAGCGAGAATAGTTTCATTACCGTCCTCGGACAATTCAACTTTGGCGGAACCTTTAGCGAAACCAGCGACGCCACCCTGACCCTCTCCCATAATTATGTAACCGTGAGGTGGTCTAATTTCCGTAAGTTCTACATTAAATTTAAACTTAGCTTTAACGGGACCAACCTTCGCTGTAATTTTCGCCTCAAACGTATTCTCGCCAGTAGCTTCAAAAGATTCACATCCCGGCATAGAATTTTTGAGAATCTCAGTATTATTAAGAGCAGCCCAAACTTGTTCTCGAGATGCAGCTACTTTCTGCTCAGAAACCATTTCCATTGGACGCTACCTATTTTCTCGCAAAAACCATTACTTTTAAGAAGATCTTAGTTACCACCCAACCGCTCCACCATCTTTGCGGTGATCAGATCCAGCTCGATAAATGCCATTAACAGGATGATCTTCATCGATACTTTCTTGGGAATACGTTGGTTCAGGTAAAGTTGGGTCTTTGGTGAATAAGATTCCTTGATAGCCACCGACCGCTCCGCCATTTACAGGACGTACATCATGACCCCTAGCGCTCAGCGCACCACCTACTAGCCTGTAGAGGTCATGCTCTAAGGAGAGCCGATTACTATTCTGGCTATGAGTAAAACGCGCGGCGTCGGTCGTCATCTGAATATTCATACCATGATCAATGACATTCACCATATGCTGAGCATGCGTTTCCGGTTGCACTGCACCGCCCATATTACCAAAGGTCATTAGAGGCTCTCCATCTTGCATCACAAAACCCGCAATTATGGAATGAAAAGGTCGTTTTCTTGGAGCCACGACATTAGGCGAGTCCGCGTCTAATGAAAACGCAACACCTCGGTTATGAAGCACCATCCCATAAGGCGGGATCGTTACTCCAGAACCATAGACCGAAAAAATACTATGGATGAAAGAAACCATGTTACCCCAACGATCCGCTGTCGTGAGGTAGATCGTTCCACCATCTAGGCCACCTTTTACCGAGGGCTCAGAAGCCTTATTCATATCAATACGATCACAAAGCCCTTCGGCATAAGATTTGTCTAATAGTTTATTTAAAGGGACATCAACAAAAAGTGGGTCTCCGTTATAAGCTTGTAAATCAGAGTAAGCCAGCTTCTTTGCCTCAACCATTAAGTGCCAGTAGTCTGGATTAGACGGCCCTAGCGAGGTGAGATTTAAACCATGGTGTGGGGCACACACTTCTAATATGTTTAACATTTCCAGACCAGCCCACCCTTGACCTGGCGGAGGCAATTGGAAAATGTCATAACCGTGATAATCTGTAGAAATTGGCTCAACCCATTCGGATTCAAATTCTGCGAGGTCAGCGTGTGTCATAACACCCCCACCACTCTGAACTCTAGCAACTAACGCATCGGCAATTGCGCCTTTATAAAAAGCATCTCTACCTTCCTCTTGAATTAGGCGCAAAGCATTTGCTAAATCTGGATTTTTGATGATCTTATATAAGTCCGGTGCTCTCGCATTTTCCAAAAACACTTCCGCAGAATATTCGTCATTTCGCAACTTGTTCTCGGACGAAACCAAATCCCGATGACGGCGTTCTCCCTGCCCCCAACCCTCATCAGCGATACGCGCTGCTCGATCGAATGTTTCTTTAAAACCTAAAGTGCCAAACCTCTGAAGCAAAGCATCATAACCTGAAATTGCTCCCGGGACAGTCGCAGCATTCACCCCGGCACTGGGCACACTCTCTAGATTAAGGCCATTTTTAAAAAAATCGGGTGTCCAACCAGAAGGCGCCCAACCAGCAGAATTAAGCGCATAAAGTTTGTTCTCTTCAGCAATGTAGACCAACGCGAATAGATCTCCCGCTATACCAGTATCATTCTGCGAAGTAACATCAAGCACAGCTCCTGCAGCTACAGCGGCATCAATTGCATTACCTCCCTTCTGCAAAACTTCTAATCCTGCTTGGGCAGCTAGGGTATCACTCGTGGCCACAATTCCATGGCGAGCTATCACTTCTGAACGACCCTGCCCTAACCAGCCCTGCGCCCGAGAACCTGAAGCCACTACAACGTTAGCTGCTGGGGTTGGAGATTCTTCCGAGGGTATGCCAAAAGGATTAGACGATTGTGTCATCGCTAAACTACTAAATAGAAAAAAATAAGCCGCGGCAATTAACTTAGAACAGTGCATTGTTTTAACCTTCATAAATAGCCTTTTTAAAAAGTAGCTTCTCTAATAAATAAGCAATTGAAATTCTAATGGTCTTCCGCTAAGTGCTGAGCCAGTATATCTTTCCCATAATCATTTCCATTGGGTGTTCTTACTATAGTATGGATATGATCTCGTGTAGGTACACCAGCGGGATTTTTATGGAGAGTACCAACAGGTCCTTGATGATCAAATTCAATTAGAATTACGGGGCTGTGAACACGATAATAAAAAATCGCATCGTCCTCCGAGCCACCAATCCAAGCAAAATAAGTGTCATCAATATATTGCCCTATTTCATCCATTGTTATTTCAGCATGAGAGCTGCGAAGGGCCCCAATAAAGGATCGAATAACATTCAATAACCCAAGCTTCTGTTGGCTATTCAATTCGCTCCCTCTAATTCCTTCATAATCGAGAATGAGATTATCTTGGTTGGCAGCTGCTATTTGGTTATTGCGCACTTTATTCGGGCCAAGCGTTGCTTTCGTTTTCTGACCGGAATTCAAAGACTGCATTAATTCTAGTCCTGCATTCTGTTCTTCCTGTAATATATGATTACCTTCATACATTCCTGAATCTGCATAGACAGGTTCGCCCCCCCAAAACGCTGGAGTCATTACAACCTGATCTCCCAGAACAAAATAATTAATAACGAGGTGATGGCCATCAAGCTGAAAACCCCAGGGCTTATCGAGTGAAGGAATACCCATTACAGTAAAATAGTATTTCTCAGTTCCGTATCGAATTGGCTCTCCATTAATTTCGAACAATGTCTGTTCTGTTTTCATAATGTTTTGCGTTTGTTCGAGGCCTTCAGCACTTAAAGCAACGCCCAAAAGATCCCATGCCGCGCTTTTTTGTAAATCATTCATGTCCTCTAAACTAATGCCGCGCCTTGGGAAAATTCCAACATCCACATTAGACCAATCACGCCATTCGGGATCGCTAATCGCGAAATGAGTCCTTGATAAATCAGCAGTGCTTAGCGTTGCCAAAAATTTATCCGCTGCTTCCTGAATCGGTGCTGTCGAAACTCCGGTAGATTTTAATGGAAACAAACCACTAGCTATACCATCCGCCGTAGCAACCCCTCGAAAGGGCTCCCCAAGCGCTCGAGCGGCACCAGCAGAAAAATTGCCTTTCTGCTCTAACAGGTTTACTGGGTATTGAGATTGAGAAAGTATCGAATTGCCCGTAAACGCAAATACTGAAAGCGATAAAATTACTGCTTTAACTGTGTTTTCGAATAATTTCATAATGAGTTCTCTCTAAACTCTTTTATGGAGTTTTAATGGAAGTTAGAGAGGCTAACTGCAAAGAGTGCAGTCTGCAACCACTAGATGGCGTCCTATTCAGCCATGACCTTTTTCAACCTTTCAGGTTCTCGCCAGACGCCACTTTTTAGGCGCCACAAATAAACCACCGCAATAACAAATATCATTGCACAGAAGGTTAGCCAAGATACGCGAGGACCATATCCCCAAACTAAAATGACATAGTATTGAGCCACTAACATTGCCCAGTGCAGGCCTACGGAGGCATACATCAGCCATCGGGTGTCGCCAGCCCCACGCAGAACACCACCTGAAACAATAATTAAAGCGTCCGCCATCACATAGCTGGAAAGACCAATCATCATAAACGCTGATAGCTCACGTATCTCAGAAAAATCTCCAGTTGGAGGCGCAAAAATTTCCACTAAAGGAAACCTAAAGGTTATATAAATCACGGCTAAGGCTAAGGAGTAAAATATACCGATTATGAATCCAGCAGACATGACTTCTTCGGTACGTTCCATATCATTGGCGCCGACAAAACGGCCTATAAGACTTATTACTCCGATATTTATACCGATCATGGGGACAAACGACAGCAAATCCCAGTTAAAAACTATCGCCGCGGAAGCACCCTGAACCACGCCATATGATTGGAACATGAGCAGGAATAGATTAAATGCTGCCATATTAAGAAAAAGCTCAAGACCTGAAGGAAAACCCAACCTTAGGAAACGACGCAGAATAGCCCAATCCAAACGAAAAGATTCCATGACATAAAATTTCTCCCGATGCTCTTTCCTCAGATAAAAAAAGACAAAAAGCAAGAACGCAAAAGTACTTGCGACAATAGTAGAGACTCCAGCACCAATTATCCCAAGCTCCGGGAATCCAAGCTTACCGAAAACCATTAGATAGCAAAGTGGCACATTGCAAACCATTCCACATACGTCGCAGATCATAACAATGTGAGTTCGACCTATGCCCGCAAAGTAAGAAGCAACACATGTTTTCGCCAATGTAATGACCACACCCATCATTAGTATTACATAGTAAATTCTCTCTAATTCTACTTGCCGGGGATCATGCCCAACTCCTTCAAAAATACCGGAAACGAAGTAAGTGATTATAACCAGCAAAGGTGAGCACATTATTGTCATGGCAATACCCTGGGTAACCACCTTTGAACATTTACTGTGTTCGCCAGCACCTAGATATTGAGCAGCTAGCGCATTCGCATAAGAAAAAAGTCCTGTAAAAAAGCAAAACGAAAAGAAAGCTGCGACTCCACCACCCAAAGCGGCAGCCATATGAATTGCATCGATTTGTGACATGAAATAACGATCGGTGAAAATCATGACCGCAAACGTACCTTGCGACACCACCATAGGTAGTGAAATTTTGACCAACTCAATCATGGTGTTCTTATTAAAATGTATTTTTTCTAACCACATCACCTAAAACCAAGCCGCCTTAAACGGGTGCTTTATTTGCGAAATACAAGAGGTTCAACGAACAAAATCTTAAAACTGAAGGCTATAGAGCGAACAGAAGTGTCACTAGCTAAAACCGGGCAGCATAGTAATGGTTTGTAGCTAAGTTGGCAATAAAACAAAACTATTTCCCGCGAACCGAGCTTGCCAAATCACCTTCCAAAGGAAATGACATAATCACTCTGAAAAAAATCATCTAAATCGGCAACTATTATTAGAACCGGTAGGGGAGAGAAACACTATTTCCCTTTATTAACGAAAGCATCTCTTGCTTCTTTAAAATCATCGCCCAAAGTGGCTAAAGCGTTTTGATCGCCATCCATATGCATTGCCGCAGAACCTGTCATCTGAATAGCATTGATTCCCCGTTTTATCATCTGCGCTGCCATTGGAGGCCTTTCGGCATAATATTTCGCCACTTCCAAAACCTTTGAATCCAAACAATCGAAACTCACCAATTCATCGATAAACCCCCACGCCAAAAGATCTTCAGCGTTTTCTAATTCTCCGCCAATAATCAGCCTTTTGGTAATAGCAGGCCCTACTAGGTTGTAGCATAAGGGTAGCGCTCCCCAACTAAGATTCATACCTAACTTCACTTCTGGGTAACCAAGAATGCAGTCGTTCGAAGCTATTCGAAAATCACAAGCTGATGGTATACACGCACCTCCGCCAGCCGCTGCACCATGTAAAGAAGCAATAGTTATTTGATTTATACCAAGGACAGCTTCAATTAAGTCTTTACCAATTTGCGTTAACCGGCTTTTAATTAATAGATCTCCGGATTCACCCGCCTTCCAGCGCTCTTCATCTTTAAGATCAGCGCCAACACAAAAATGCTTGCCTTCTCCCTTGAAAACAATGACACGGGTCTCAGTATCGTACTTAAATGAATTAGCAGCTTCCGTTATTTCACGCATTAAAGACAGGTTTAACGCGTTACCACACTCAGGCCTACATAAAGTTACATAGGAAATTTCACTGTCTCGCTTAATTGAAAGAAATTCAAAGCTCATAATAATTTACTTAACCAGTTTACAACTTAAACGACTGTCTCTTTTTATACGTTAAACTGCGCCACAACCATTCGGCCGGCCCATATTGGTAGCGCCTCAACCAGAAGATGCTGAATAAAAGTTGAAAAATCCAGATACCAAGCACAACGTAATAAACTTCCGCTCGCTGTATTTTGCCAAACATTCCAAAACCGAATCCAAGGAAGATGATATTACAAATAATCGATTGAGCTAAATAATTTGTTAATGCCATTTGACCAACACAGGCCAGCGCATACCGAAATCTAGACAGAACCTCTAACTTACAAACTATCATAACCATACCGATATAACCTAACGCCATACCAAGCCGCCCTATGTCATAAGTTGGTCTAGCAGCCGCAGCCCAAAAAGGCTCAAACCCACCACTCACATAAGTAACCACTTCCCAGGAATTGATAATGAGGCCTACACCAAATCCAAAGATCGTCATTCGTACGTAAAAATTTAGATCCCTAGAAGCATCAAAAATATTCCATTTCATAAATGCCATACCCAGCAACATCATCGCGGCCGCATCCCAGAGCGCACTAAATAAGAAAATCACGGTTTGAAAAACGATATTAACTTGAGCAGTGAAAATAAAATTCTCAAAATAACCTTGCTTGCGAATTTCCATTTCCATCGCGATTTGTTCTGGCGAAGCTAGTTGTTGCTGTAGGTAGGAATCCCAATTCTCTAGGGACTGATTCTGCGCCTCAGAAATTTCCATACCCTCTGGCAACGAAACAACTGCCTGATAATCCGCATATAGTGCTCGAGCTCCAAAATAGGAGCCTGTATGAATTAAACCAAGAAAAAGAAATAACATTGCCGAGCATAATGCTAATCTCTTTGCGGATAAATTTCTAAAAAAGTAAAGAACCAAACCGGTAACTCCGTAAGCGTAGAGGATGTCTCCGGCCCACAAAAAAATATAGGAATTAACAAGGCCAAAGCCAACTAATAACCAGGTGCGCCTGTAATAAAGCGACTTTATAACTCCCTTATCAACTCCTGGCTTTGCAAAAAATATAAGTAGCCCAGCACCAAACAACATAGAAAATATTGCACGAAACGCTCCTTCTGCCCATATGTCGACTAGCATAGCGACGGCGAGGTCTAGTCCAAAAACACCACTACCCGCCGAGGGATCATAATAAGTTGCAAAGGGCCCAGAGAAAGCAATTATGTTAAGCAACAAAATTCCTAGTAGGGCAACCCCACGCAACGTGTCGATCGATCGTATTCTTTGCTTTCCCCCGACCGGATTTGCTAATAATGCCGTTTCAGGTAAAGGTGCGTTAGTTGAATTATCCATAGAGTTAGAATAGTTTCTTAAGACGTAACTAGCAATCAGCCTATAGAACTAAAAAAGAGTTACTCTTTTCTAAACGAAAAAAAAGGAAACCTAAGCTTCCCTTTTAACACTACTTTAGCTTGTATATCTAGCGTGACCAGCTAGGCAACCAAGTATCATCTTCTTCTCCGGAGGCTTCTTGCTTTCGAGCACCACTTAACATAAGCGGCATCGCATAATTTGCCTCATGGCAGGCATACTCATACACATCATCTTTCGTTAATTGCATCTCAACGACTGCTGTAAATTTATCTTCAAACATTTCAAGATCTTCAACTGTCCACATATACTCCAACCGATTTTCATCAAGTCGAGTAAAACGTTCGGTCAAAAACATGTCTTGGCCGGTCCCGTTAAATCGGCTCAGATGCGTGAAGTTCTTAGTATTTACAACGAAGGTGTCTCCATCCCAATGACCCCTAGAATCGCCTTTCCATAAACGCATACCAGCAGGCAAATCTGAGCCTTCGTTATCTGTAGGTATTATTCGATGGTCGTTTACCATCTCGACCATGATCGCCAAGTGATCTTGAGTTTGCACCAACTTCATGATGTTATTGTAAGCACCCGACCGCATAGGAGGGCCCGCATTAAAACCTAGGATACAACGGTCATAAAGATTACGATCTTCGGGTCCCTCTGGAGAGCGACTTTGTAAAGCACGAAAATAAGCGGCAGTCTCACGACCCCTTTCAGTCATAGCCGGCATACGACCATTCTCTGGATAGATCAGTTGAGAGGTACGCCTAGTTGTCGTCATCGTGGTACCTTGATCCAGGTAAAACTGGTTATAGCCAACATCAAGGTCCTGTTGATCATACTCTCCATCGAAATCAGCAGATGCTCGTGCTTCACGGCCAGCGATAACAGCCGCTTCAAATTCTTCTATTTCTTCCTCCGTTAAAAACTCTTTGTCAACAAAGGATGCAGGCCTTTGAAAAGGCGTAACAGTTCTGAAATCCCAGTTGCCTTGTAAGCTTGGTTTCCCCCATTTTGTCATTGGGACATCACCATGACTGGGTAAAATCAAACAGACAAAAAACAAGCTTAATAATAACGAGACTGTTCTTTTCATTACACTTCCCTCGCTTTCAGTAATTTGATTTGTGGTCACTCTCGAAGGCTACCGTCCAGTGCTTTAGGCCCATCATAGTCTTTCCGCAAATAGTCATAAAGTAGATCTTCTCCAAACTCAACACATTTGTACTCTAACAAGCGGGCATTGTTTTCAATCCGCCTATATAAAGGCATAGTTATCTTCCAAGGCCTGCTGTAAACATCCGGATCGTCAATAGTCGCCTCATACTGAATGTGGTTTTCATTAATAAGAGTATAACGTTCTTCCACCACAAGATTGGGCCCATGATAATTGCCAGAAGCATCTAACCAAGTATCTGGCACTTGCTTTGTCACACTCACTACTAAAGTGCCCTCTTCCCAGCGACCCAAAGAGTAACCCATCCAAGAGGGCAAAGGCGCCTCTGTTCCCGGTCGATCCATAAAAATTGTACGGCTATTACTGCCAAACTCGTAAGCGACAAATATCTCTGTATCGGTTTGAAGAATTTGGAAGGGCCAGGGCATGTAAGTCGAGCGCGGAACGCCAGGGATATAACATTTAGCAACTGGGTCCAAATTTGTCCAGTCAGAACGATTAACCTCTCGTTGTGCAAGAGCATCGGGCAAGTAGGGAATCTCAACACCCTCAACGACACTCAGGCCCGCAGGAATCCCTCCTAACGCTCCAAGTATTGTTGTACTTGGCATTTTACTGGCTGTATGCCCTTCCAAATTCCAACTAGCTGTGTTCACTGTTTGCCAGATTCCACTTAAATCAGGCGGGCCAGATTCATTCAATTGGCTAAGCAGCTCTGGGGGAGCATTATCAGTAATGTCTTCTTGAGAACAAGCGTAGAACAATATTGTTACGGAACTAACAAGGCCAATCCGTATTAACCACTTTTGAGTTTTCATAAAACTACTCTTTCTTTAGCTCTTTGACGAAGCGCTTTTCTTTTATTGATTATCTTCATCATTAGGAAACCCACCTGGAGGAGCTCCGACTCCCGAAGATCCCATAAAAATATTCCTACCATCGGGAAAAGTAATATCTCTACCACTACCCCGACACTTAGGTATGCAATCCGGGTCCTTGCTCTGATAACCTCTAACAAGAATCTCTGTGCCAATTTGCAAAAATTTGTCAGTAAGTCCCTGGCGTAATAGCGTGTTAGGCGTGCCACCTTCCAACATCCAATCTTCACTAGACCCGTCATCTAAGGTCGCCGTCATGTGCAACCAACTATGAGGATTTACCCATTCCATGCGGGTAATCACGCCACGTAATTGAATCGGCCTATCTATATCAAATTCTGACGAAAAGGCATGATGACCCTGTATTGATGATTGCATCAAGATCGTTACACCAATGGGAATCATTAAAGTAAGAAATCGCTTCATTTTTTGCTATCTCTCTTCGAACTCGCTGTGCTCCGCAGTTTGCCTTAGACATCATGAGTTTTCCACCATAACTGGTAAGCAATGATGAAATGTTGGCTCGGGACGGGTATATTCGACTATATAAAGAAAGTTTTCATCTGCCCGAAATAAAATGAAGGAAACAATGAATGCGCCCCCAAAACTCAATTCTCAAGACGCTCAGGCACAAGTATCTACTAGTTCTGATATTTAGTTCTCTTCCAATCGTTAGTTATTCGCAGGAAACCATTAATACCGAAACACATCGGCTGGAAAAAGTCGCTGAGGGTGTTTATTTCGCTATAGGTACAGGCGACATCTATACAATGAGTAACGCTTTAATTATTGAGCGCAATAATGACGTAGTAATTGTGGATTCACATATTACACCGGCAGCATGGACAAACCCTAGGCGTCAATCAACTTGGTGCTAACCGAGAAGCGGTCCAGCATATGTACGATATATGGAATGGAAACATTCAATGAATAGGAGAAGCTCCATGAATTTTGCAGAAAAACTAATTTCCGCTGTGTTAGCTGGAATATTACTTTCAGCCTGCGGTGATACAAATAATTCTGAATTCGAAATCCAGAACAATGCGGGTACTATTGACCGCAATGATCCAAGAATTGACTCACTGGTTCCGATAGATGCCAATATACAAAAACTCGCTGAAGGTTTTACTTTTACCGAGGGGCCAGTTTGGGATAGACGCAACAATCGACTTTATTTTAGCGACGTTCGCGGCAATACGATTTATTCATGGAGTGAGGAAGCTGGAGCCAGGCCTTTTATTCAGCCAGTATATGCTGAAGACTCTGAACATCCTTCAGTCGGCTCAAATGGTCTAACAATCGACGATGAAGGTCGGTTGTTATTAATGGAGCACGGCTACAGAAGAGTTTCTCGCCTCGAGCCTAGCGGTGAACGCACAACCTTGATAGATAATTACCGAGGCATGCGCCTAAACAGTCCTAATGATGTTGCCCGGCATAGTAACGGCTGGTTGTATTTCACTGATCCATCATATGGACTAGCAGAGTTGGAAAATGATCCATTAAGGGAGCTCGATTACAATGGCATTTATAGGCTAAGCCCCGAGGGTGAAATCCAACTGCTAGAACGAAACCAAACCCGGCCCAACGGTTTGGCATTTTCTGCAGACGAAGAAACATTATACGTAGCGAACTCAGATGCCGATAACAAGGTATGGTATGCATATACAGTCATTCACGGGATTATTGGTAATCCCAGAATTTTTTATGACGTTAACGATCAAACGGCGACCGGAGCTGCGGACGGAATGAAGGTTGACGTAAACGGCAATATTTTTGCTACAGGCCCTGGAGGGGTTTGGATTTTTGACCCAGATGGCTCGCATCTTGGTACTATTAAGCCTGATGAAGTGCCGGCGAATATTGCGTGGGGCGATGATGGGTCTACGCTCTACATGACGGCTCGAACAGGACTCTATCGCATTCGGTTAAATACCAGCGGCGAGATTCCTTAAATCATAATTAATGAAGATGGAAAAAACTGCCTTATATCAATTAAAGTTTAATCCTGTAGAATTTGAGCCCAATATCAAACACCTATCAAGAAATAACGGAGTTAGTCATGAAGTTTCATACCGCTAGAAATCTAACCGTCGCTGCTCTTTTAAGCATCGCTCACTCTATGACTAACGCGCAGTCAGTTGAGAATGTAGTCCTCAACGTGTACAAAGAGCCGACCTGTGGCTGCTGCAATGGTTGGATAGACCATATGAATGATAATGGTTATTCCACCACATCCCATCACCCAGTCGACATCCAAAAACTTAAAGATGAGTTTGGCCTAAAGAATGAATGGCGCTCCTGTCATACGGCCGTGCACAAAGATGGATATTATTTCGAGGGCCATATCCCCGAAAAATTTATTGCACAATTTCTAGCATCTCCTCCACAAGGGGCAATGGGTTTGGCAGTGCCAGGCATGCCGATTGGTGGTCCAGGTATGGAAATGGGGAATAGGTTCACGCCCTACGATATCCTGCTCATTAATAAAGATGGTAGCCACTCCATCTTTGCCAGTATCAAAAACGCTTCTGAACAACAATAAAGAGTTAAACAAATTCTACCTTGTCTCAAGGTAATATTGTTTTGTGAATAATTTTTAAAGGCCGCTTTAATTTGGATTAACGAGGAGTTATTATGAGTAGTTCAATAAATTCTGATGCTTTGCGAGAACAAGTCCGAGAAAAATACAAAGAAGTAGCAATTAACCCTTCGCAGGAATTTCATTTCCACACTGGGCGTTACCTTGCAAATAAACTTGGCTACTCACCAGACTTATATGATCATTTCCCAGAAAGTGCTGTTGAATCTTTCGCTGGTGTGAATAACCCCTTTTCGATACGTGAGCTCAGCCCCGGCGAAAAAGTCGTAGACATTGGTTGCGGCGCGGGATTCGATTGCTATATAGCGGCAAGTCTAGTTGGAGACTCCGGTCAAGTCATTGGCGTCGATATGACTAATGAAATGCTGGAAAAAGCGAATCATAATCTTAAAACCATGGAGTTTGACAATGTCAGATTCAAAAAAGGATTCTTAGAAGACATTCCCGTTGAAACAAGTTGGGCCGACAGCGTGATTAGTAATGGAGTTATTAATTTGTGCGTCGATAAAATGCAAATCCTCAAAGAAATTCTACGTGTTTTAAAACCGGGAGGCTTCCTGCAATTTTCTGATATCGCCAACAGCATAGAAGTCCCTCAGGCAGCGATCGATAATATTGACCTCTGGACTGCTTGAATCGCAGGAGGCCTGCCGTGTGCAGGCTGGGAAAACATGCTAAAAAAATCGGGCTTTACCGACATTAAAGTAAGTCCTGGCATTGATACTTTTGGAGGTGCATCTGGTGAGGAAAATGCAAAACAATTTGAAGTAAAAGGCTATGTTTTCTTGGCGAGAAAACCGTACTAGAAATATTACTTACAAATATCGTTCGCCACTCTTTAAAAAAAATTAGATTTCGTTCTTTCTCGCTGCTTCATTAATACGATCCGCGGCACGAAAAGCCAGAGCCATAATAGTCATAGTGGGTTGACCACGACTTGAAGAAACCAAAGAACTGCCATCGCATGCGAATAAGTTAGGTACGTCATGAGCTCGGTGGTCGGCATTTATAACCGAATTCGAAGGATCGGACCCCATACGACAGGTGCCTAATAAATGTACATTTCCTGTTTGGCCGGTCTCCGGGTAAGATCCACTGATGCTAGTAGCCCCAGCCGCTTCCATCAATTCAATACTTTTATCCATAAACCATTTCATGGTAGAAAGATCATCCGGATGATCCATATAAGTACAACGAATCGCTGGCCTTCCGTAATCATCTTTGTATTCGGGATCAAGTGTCACATTATTTGTCGCCAAAGGCAGGGATGTTGTATGGCCATCAAAAGCGGCGCAATGGGAAAATTTAAACGCCAAACTATCTTTAAAGTCAGCGCCCCAACTCGCTCCTCCAAATAGATCTTGAGCACCTAGAGCAAATTTCAAAGGCGTCCCTGCCGATGGATGGCGGCCATCAATACCTCCACCCCCGTAGAATCCCAAAGCAGGATCTAGCTCATAAAAATCATGTACTACACGAGTCGCCGGTATACTTTTCCAAGCATTGACTGGCTCGTCAAACAAACCCGCTACCGACGAGTAACCATTAAACATAAGGTTTTGTCCAACCGAACCGCTAGAATTGGCCAATCCATTTGGAAAAATACTTGAAGAAGACATTAAAAGGAGTCTAGGTGTTTCCGCTCCATTGGCACATACAACCGCTGCCCTCGTTCTTTGCGCTTGTTCAACACCGTCAGAATCAAAATACACAACATCAGTAACTCGACCCGAATTATCCGTATTAATGCGCGACACAGTCGCCATAATTCGGAGTTCACAATTCCCAGTTGCTAGCGCCAAAGGAATCATCGTCGCCATCGATGAAGATTTCGCATTCACTTCACAACCATATCCATTGCAATAGCCGCAGTGAATACAACCTGGTCTATCATTATGCGGAGCAGAGAGTATTGCTACTGGAGCCGGATAAGGATTTAGTCCCAGACGCTTTGCTGCTCTTTCCAATAAAACGTCTGACCCTTTAATTGGCATTGGGGGGCATGGATAATCTCGCGAACGATGAGAATCCCAAGGCCCCTGTAAACCAGAAACACCAATCTCCCAATCGACTTTTGTGTAATAAGGCTCCAAATCATCATAACTAATGGGCCAGTCCGAAAAATTCGTTCCTGCTATGGTCCCACGAACGCTTGCTTCTTTAAAATCGATTGGTCGCAAACGCCAGAAATTTCCTGAATAATGCACGCTACTGCCACCCACGTTGTGTGCATAACGTAAGACGGATTCCATTGGTTTAGCTTCTTCATTCTCGTTTTTTCGAAATGTCTGTATGTTTCCTCTTCTAGCACTCCACATTAAATCGTAATTATGCTCATAACCCCATTCATCATGTTTAAAATCTGAAGCTTGCAGATAGGGCCCCTGCTCCAGCACAACCACAGAGTGACCTGCTACTGCCAATTCTTTTGCAATAATGCCACCTGCAGCTCCTGAGCCAATAACAACAAAATCGACCTCATCCCGCGTATTAAAATTAGTGGATTGTGCTTCAGCCATCCTTATTCACCCTTCTCTATATGATCAGCGTCATAATAACCATAAGGCGAAAACCAACTGTGTCTATCATCGAATCCTATCAGGTCGTAACCAACTGAATCTTTGTTGCCGCCATACTCCGGCAGCGCAAACATGCCTGCGATAACAAGATAACGAATAGTAGAAAAGAACGTAGTATCCTCGCGCTGCTTAAGAAGCATATCCTGCTGGACTTCAGTCAAAGAAAAGAAATTAGAAGAGCTGAATTCAAGTGAAGCACTTGCTCGTAAATCTTGTAAGCCTCGTTTTAGCAAATCAAATTCGTTGCTGCGACTATCATCAAGCACATTATCAAGAAAATAAACAACACCTGCCTCTTTTGCTCCGGGCGTATTAGTGGAGGGCAGGATTCTTGATGCGATTGCATCAAATTCTTGAGCTTCGTTTTCATTCAGGTTTTGAAACGCCGCCCCAGATAATCGCGCTTGCTGGGCATCCCTGCATGCCACAATGATAGCTGGCGCTGAAAGCAGTATTACTGATTTACCAACAGAACTCTGCACTGAGCCTAAGAATGCCCTGCGAGTTATAAAGCCCTTCCCCACTTAGCCCCCGGAAAGAAATTGACATGACACTGGATTGCTACGCTAGTCTAGCAGTACTAGATCAAAAATAGCTACTAGATCAATAATGAATAGGCACGCTGCAAAAGTGACTCTATCGAGTCCTTGGTTATTTCCCAAGCAGGATCGTGCCGCTTACCACGGCGATGCAACATTAAATTGAAGCCAGTAATTATTGCAAATTTGTATGCAGCCAAAGCTCTAAACCAAGATATTTCGGGTATTTCTTTGCCCCAAGCCTCCTCATACATCGCAATTAGGTTTTCAGCCCTTGGCATGATGAACCCATCGTGGTTGTCATCGTTCCAAGCCTCTGGGTCATTGAATGTAGCAAACCAACCAATGTCATTTAGCGCCGATCCTATACCGACGAGTTCCCAATCTATAACAGCAAGTAATTTACCTTTTGGAGAATAAAACAAATTTGACCACTGAAAATCTCCATGGAATATACCGACGTTACTGACTTTCGGCATTCGCTGAATAAGCAACCTTTTGACTTCGGGAACTAGCTTCAGTTTTGCGGACTCAGCCGCCTTTTCTGCAAATCGATCCCATCTATTAACATCGTTTCCTAAATCAATAGGCTCGCCTAAGTAAGGCGCCAAGCTAGAGTCCACTCTATGAATTTCGACCATCGCTTGCACCGCTTGCCTCGCCATTTCGATGCAAGTTTTATCACCCAAACTTTTTATCCAGCCATCTTTTAGCCGGACCACATCACCCTCCAATTGCGGCACAATAAAATACGGAGAACCAAACCAGCGAGGGTCATCGCCTGACCATTTAACACTACAATGCGGAATTGATTCGGGTAACACGCATAGTGCCGCGACTTGCCTAAGCACATCCGCAGTACCTTGTAACTTCACTCCTGGCGGGGGAAGTCTTATGTACCAA
>JAQWTK010000070.1 GCA_029242705.1 Gammaproteobacteria bacterium
TTAGCTATTTTGACTCAAGATCGAAATATTACAGAGGTGCTCAATAGCTTACATACCGGCTATGTCTCAAATACAGGACTCGAGCAACTCGATACGCTCCTAAGCCGTGGTGGTATTACGAGTATGATGTGGACGATGTCACTGGCTCTTATCGCATTATCGCTTGGAGGCATACTTTACCGAGCGGGCTTTGTACGAGTGCTGCTCAAGGGAATATTAGAGCGTATAGAGCGAGCGGCGAGTCTGATGACTGCGACAATTAGTGCTGGCATTGTTGCTAACATGAGTATGGGTGAGGGGTATCTATCTATCATATTTGGTGGGCAGATTTTTAAAGAGTCCTATGAGAAAAGTCACCTAGAGAAACATATGCTGTCACGATGCTTGGAAGAAGGAGCGACACTCAGTACATCGCTTATACCATGGACGACATCGGGTGCTTTTATAACGGGGGTGCTTGGAATGTCACCTCTGGAGTTTGCGCCGTGGGCGTTTTTTAATTATATCAATCCGTTGTTATCGATTGGACTTGCCTATATGGGTTTTGGAATATTTCGACAAGCTCATTCATCTTTGACCAATTTGCGAACACAATAAATTTTTGGGTTACAATTATCTCTTAGTATTGCTTTGAATGTCGTATTAAAAACTTCACGTAGCAATTTATGGTTTAATTAGTGATTATCGATGAATTAAATTTTGGATAATTATTTGTAATGACTACAGCGAAAGCATTATTGCAAAAATTTCTAATAACTATAGTTATTGCGATTCTCGTTGCTTGCGGTGCTCCAATTTCGGATCAACAACAATCGTCAACTGAACGACCGAATGTTCTTCTTATACTAGCTGATGATTTAGGATTCTCCGACTTGGGCGTCTATGGAAGTGAAATCCCCACGCCTAATATAGACGCGCTAGCTAAGTCCGGGGCATTACTTACTAATTTCTATGCAAACGCAACTTGTGCGCCTTCTAGGGCTATGCTCTTGAGTGGTATGGACAGTCACGCGGTTGGTTTTGGTTTTAATCCAATAGCAGCGCAGCGCTTACCCGTCTTGCGCGGTCAACCAGGTTATAGTGGCAGATGGCCTAGTCATATTGGTTCTTTTGTAGAGAATTTTACAGCGGCCGGATATTACTCCGTTATGACGGGGAAATGGCACCAAGGAAATACGGAAGAGGCAACACCGTATGCGAGAGGGTTTGAGAAAGCATTTTATTTAGAGCAGGGGGGCGCTAGTCATTTTTCAGATGCGGCTGGGCAAACTTCAGCAGCGCCATTTGCCACATATTACGAAGATAATAATTTGGTTGAATCGTTACCAGAAGATTTCTATTCAACTCAGTTCTATGTAGATAAGTTAATTGACTATATCGGACAACGCGAACAAGAAGCAACAAAACCCTTCTTTGCATACCTTTCCTTCACAGCTCCCCATTGGCCATTGCAAGTTCCAGAGGAGTGGCGCGATAGATTCCAGGGAATGTATGATGAGGGTTGGGAATTAATTCGAAATCAGCGGATAGAATCTGCTAAAGAGCTCGGATTGATTCCAGAGGCAGCAGAGATTCCATCATTTCCCTCAGCCATCGGCTCGTGGTCTAACCTTTCCCTGGAGGAGCGTGCTAGAGAAGCTCGCCGTATGGAGTTATATGCGGCTATGATTTCATACCTAGACTCTGAAGTCGGCAGGCTTATCGATTATCTCAAAGCTACAGATCAGTATGATGACACGTTAATTGTTTTCCTTTCCGATAACGGTCCAGAAGGTAATGATATTGAAAATGGTCTTGCAGATAATCGGGAGTGGTTGCCCTCAAATTTTGATCAATCATTCGAAAATATGGGGAAAGCCAATTCCTATGTAGCTCTGAGTCGCGGTTGGGCTCATGTCAGCGCCGGACCTCTTAGTCAGTATAAAAGTTTTCTAGGTGAAGGTGGGGTCCGAGTTCCGGCGATTATCTCCTATCCTAAGTCTATTCGGCCGAATTCTCGTATGAGTTCGTTGACTTCGATTATGGATATAGCACCAACGTTAATGACATTTGCTAATGTTCCAATGATTCAGGATTATTCAATGCATGGCCGTTCAGCGGCAGATGCACTTAGTGAGCCAAATTTAGCGAAAAGGGGTCGAGATAATTTGGCTATGGAAACTTACGGAAACAAAGCGATTTGGGAGAATGATTGGAAACTACTCTGGAGCTGGGAAACTAAAAAATGGGAGCTATTTAATTTGCAGCAAGATCCTGGTGAAACCAACGATTTAAGTATGTTATATCCTGCGAGAGTCGAAAGTATGGTGCAGCTATTTTCAGAATTTGCAGAAGAAAATGAGGTTGTAGTTCTAGATAGTGAAGTCGGTTATGCGCGCTATGCAGACCAAATAACCAGTTTTAACTAGCACCTATCACACTTTTAATGGTTTTGAAGTCGGTTGTCAGAACTTTGAATTTGTTTTACAAAAACGTTTTTAAAAAAGGATAAATACTATGTCCACGGTAAGAGGGCATTCACTTTCCACTTCTCACTATATCGATGGTAAATGGATTAAAGGGGAGTCATATTTCGATGTTTTTTCCCCGATTAACGGAGAGCATTTATCTGAGATAGCAGCGGGCTCAGCAACTAATGTAGATACCGCCATTTCATCAGCCGAGAATGCGTTCCCTGCTTGGGCTAGTCTGGGCGCCGAAGGGCGCCTACCGTACTTACAGCGCTTCGCCTCGGAAATCGGAAAACGTAAAGACGCATTGTGTGAAGTTGAATCCGCGGATGCGGGCATTTTACTTTCCCGCTTACGACATGGAATCATTCCCAGGTCCATGTTGAATATAACCTGGTTCGCAGAAGCAGCCCTTGAATTACAGAATAAGATCATTGAGACACCGCAGGCTAAACATCATGTGCGCTACGATCCGGCGGGCGTGTGCGCCATAATTAATCCTTGGAATGCGCCTTTGATGTTAACCACATGGAAATTAGGACCGGCATTGGCATCAGGCAATACTTGCATAATTAAGCCGCCAGAGTGGGCCCCCTTATCAAGTGCTCTGTTGCTAGAAGCTGCTCATGCGGCGGAATTGCCTCCAGGCGTTTTGAATATGGTTCATGGGTCTGGTTCACCTACAGGTGCACTTTTAACGTCAGACTCTCGATTAGCTCGAATTTCATTTACTGGATCTATATCTACAGCCAAGGATATCGGTAAAGCTGCTGCGGAGAATCTTGTTCCTTGTAGCTTGGAGTTAGGAGGGAAGTCTCCTTTTATTGTTTTGGAAGATGCAGACGTTGAGCAGGCGGCTAAAACCGGGGCATTGATGTACCGGAATGCGACACAAGTTTGTTTGGCGGGAACTCGCTTTCTAGTGCATGAAAATGTTTACCATGATTTTATTGAGAAAATGAAATCGTATGTTTCTGCTCTGGTAATCGGAGATCCTCAACTCGAAGAGACAGAAGTGGGACCACTAATACACCCTCGGCAGCTCGAGCGTGTTAAAGGCTATGTAGATCGAGCCATTGGAAAAGGAGCGAAAATTTTATGGGGAGGAGAGAGTCATGATGCTGGTGACCTTTACTATACGCCAACAATGCTCAGTAATGTAAAACAGGATGATGAGATTGTTCAAGAGGAAGTCTTTGGTCCGGTCTTAGTGATACAAAAATTCAAATCTGATACTGAAGCTATCTCTTTGGCAAATGGAACGAAATATGGATTAGGCGGCGTCTGTTTTGGGGAGCAACTGCATGCGCAGCAAATAGCGAATCAAGTCCATACAGGTTTTATTTGGGTAAATTCTTTCGGTATTAGAGATTTGGCGGCCCCTTTTGGCGGGTGCAAGAGTTCGGGGATTGGTAGAGAAGGGGGCGATTGGAGTTTCGACTTCTTTTGTGATGTCAAAGATGTTGTCATCCCAAAAAAGCCATTTGTACCGAGCTTCGCGCAGAGATAGGAGATAGTAATTTGACCTCAGGAAAAATAGTTGGTGCCGCTTTAGTGTCTCATCATCCAGGCCTATTTCAACCGGAGGAATTTAGAGTGACTGCTGGTGATGGTAAGGACTCCGATCTTATTGAAGGCTTTAGTCGCATCAGAACTAAAATAGATAATGTTAAGCCAGACATAATCGTGATACTTGATACACACTGGTTTACTACTGGCTGTCATTTGATTGATGCAGGTAAACACTATGAAGGAACTTATGTTTCCGATGAGATGCCTTGGTATCTTCATGGCCAAAAATATGCTTATGAGGGCGCCCCTGAATTTGCGAAGTTATGTGAAGAAATAGCTCTCGAGGATGGTGTGATTGCAAAAGCAATCGATGAGCCTACGATGGCGAGGCATTATGCAACGATTAACATCGTAAACGCTTTAGTAGATGACGAAAGAGTAGTGTCTGTAGGTTCATGTCAAACTGCAACTACCAAAGATTATTTGGACATGGGAACAGTTATTGGAAAAGCCGTAAAGAGAAGTGGGCATAATGTTCTGCTTCTAGCTTCTGGAGCACTAAGTCACAAATTTAGAAATATTAATGAGGTCCCCAAAAATCCTCGTATTTACCATCCAGACAATGTTTCTTCCGAATACAATAGGGAGAGTGACTACCGAGCCATAGAACATTTTTGCCAGGGAGAACATGCTGAAATCTTAGGTAAATTTGACACAGAGTATAAAAAACTACCATGGGAAGCATGGGGAGCACATTATCTTCAGATGATAGGCGCCCTGGGTGGTAAAGAGTGTAAGGCAATCGGTGTACCTCTTTCAGAATACGAAAATGCTCACGGTACCGGGAACATTCATATTTGGTTTGAGGTTTAACAATGACTGTACTTGATGGTCCAAGAAAAGAAACACGTCGTGTCCTTGCGAAAGGGTCTATCCACTGGGCTACAGTTAGTGATGCTGGATTATTAATTCTAGAAGATGGTACAGAATTATCTGAAGATAATGTAGTTCATCTGCCCCCATGTAATCCAACCAAAATTATATGTCCACACCTAACCTACAAATCGCGAGGTATTGAGTCGCGCAATAAACCTCAGCCCACAGAAACCCCAACTTATTTTATGAAGCCGGTTACAGCAATAAATAATCATGGTGGGGAAATCATTAAGCCTGATGACTGTAAATATTTGAATTACGAAGGTGAGTTTGCTGTAGTCATTAGTAAAGTTACACGGAATATAACTCCTGAAGAGGCCTGGGATCATATTGCGGGGTTTAGTCCAGCATTGGATATGGGCTTGCATGACTTTCGAGATACAGATTCAGGGTCTATGTTGCGAGTAAAAGGTTCTGACGGCTTTTGCCCCATAGGTCCTGGCATTGTCTCTGGGGTCGATCCAAGAGAGCAAATAATACGAACGTTTCGAAATGGGTTGCTAGTTCAAGAAGCAGAAATAAAGGACGAATTGATTTGGGGCCCCGATTATATGATTGCGGATTTATCTCGTCATATTACTCTGTCGCCGGGTGACGTTATCTTGACGGGAACTCCATGCCATTCGAGGTCGCTAGACGTAGGCGATACGATTGAAGTTGAGATTACGGAGATTGGTAAACTTTCTGCATCAATAGTCTCCGGACCTCCGCCTCGCAGCGATGTTGGTCATCTGCCAACTGATTCTGAAGAAGTCAGGCGAGTAGCTTTGGGAAACGACGAAAGAGTCCCGGAGTTATTTAAGATTAATTACCGCAATGCAAAAATTAGTTAATTGAGAGAGTGAGTAGATGAGAGTTGCTATCGTAGGAGCTGGAGCTATTGGACTTTGGGTTGCAGGAAAGCTTGCAAAAACTGATGCTGAAGTAAGTTTGCTAGCTCGAGGAGTAACATTAAAGTCTGTTGATGAGAGAGGTGTACTTATAAAAAGTAAAGGCAGCGAATTAAGTGAGCGAGTTTCGGTTAGCGATGATGCGAAAAGTTTTGGGCCACAGGATCTGGTTATATTTGCAGTAAAATCTCACGACCTGCCGGCAGCAGCGAACATGTCAAAAAATCTAATCAATCAAAAGACAATAATTTTGCCGGCAATGAATGGTGTGCCATGGTGGTTCCTAGAAAGCACATCACATGACTTGGCAAAAAAAGCACTCCATTCAGTTGATCCTAATGGCGACTGTAAGGCCATCCTCCCAGTAAAGCAGGTGCTAGGTGGAGTAATACATGCGTCCTGTTTTGTTGACGAGCCGGGATCGGTTCAACACGTAATGGGTAATGGATTTATTATTGGCTCAGCTGCAGGTTTAAATGTAAATCAGATTGAGGCTGTCGAAGCGCTTTTGCAAGCCGCAGAATTTGATGTGACGGTATCCGCTGATATTCGCTATGACATCTGGTACAAGTTGTGGGGGAATATGACAATGAACCCCTTGTCTGCACTTACCGGAGCAACTTGCGATTTAATACTCGATGATCCAGAAGCGAAAGCCTTTGCCTCTTCGGTTATGGATGAAGCTTCGCGAATTGGCGCTGCAATCGGTTGTTCCATTGAACAATCGGCTGAAGATAGACATGAGATAACCCGTAAACTTGGCGCATTCAAAACATCTATGCTTCAGGATGCCGAGTCTGGGAAAAATTTGGAAATAGGCGCGTTATTGGAAGCACCTCAAGAAATAGCGCGTTTGGCTGGTATAGATACTCCTTCTTTAGACCATCTATTAGGCGTTATGCGGGTCTTTAACAAATCGCTCACAGCTCATAGCTCACAGTAATCCACGTTCGGGTATTTTTTGCTTTAAAGTTTAGCCTTAGCTAGATCGATTTTTTTGCTCAGATGACCGATAACTTTCTAGGATTGATTTTCCACCTGATACTAAAAGATTTATATCTGAAGTTGCTCCGACAAGTCGACAACCCGATAATTCACAGTCCTTTATAAATTTCCTGTCGTTTGAAAAAATACCAGTTGTTTTTCCCAAGGCAGATGCTCGCTGAATTCCATTTAATATTGCGTCTTTAACATCTGGGTCTCCCGGCTTTCCAAGCTTACCCATAGACGCAGCTATATCAGCTGGGCCAAAAAATAGAGCATCAATTTCTTTTAGTGAGGCAATCTCTTCTAAGTTACTTAACCCTTCTTGCGACTCTATTTGAGCAATTAGTCTTATTTGAGTGTTCGCCTCATCTAAGTATTTTTGGTTAGTGCCCCAACGCGATGCTCTCGCAAGTCCTGCACCGACGCCTCGTATACCTTGAGGAGGGTATCGCGTGGCCTGAATTATAGTGACAGCTTGTTTTGCGGAATCAACAAATGGTACGAGCAGATTTGTGGCTCCTATATCGAGATAACGTTTGATTAGAGATACATCATGATTTGGAATTCGGACTACTGGAACAGTTGTATAAGGCGCAATGGCTTGTAATTGGGTTAGAACAGACGGCACTGAATTTGGACCATGCTCCGCGTCTATAAGTATCCAATCAAAATCTAGTGATCCTATTATTTCGCAAACTACGGGACTATTTAAGTTTGTCCATGCGCCTATCAGGCTATTCTCACGCGCAAGGTTTATTTCAAGTTTCTTGTTTTTCAATATTATATGTCCTAATCAAATCCAATTGTAACCACACCGAGTTCACCATAGTTTGCGTAAAATGTGTCTCCTGCCCTGGCTTCTATTGGGCTGGTAAATGAGCCGCTGAGG
>JAQWTK010000054.1 GCA_029242705.1 Gammaproteobacteria bacterium
GTATGCAGAGCGAGAGTTTACGTACAATGGAATACGGCAATCAAATCGCAACTCACTTTTGTTTAGAGATAGGAACGTTGATGGGATGAAGACTGGTTGGACCGATGCTGCAGGCTATTGCCTGGTAGCATCTTCCGAAAGAGACGATATGCGTTTAATCTCTGTCGTAATGGGTACTGCTAGCGAAGAATCCAGAGCGATAGAGACCCAAAAACTGATGACTTATGGGTTCCGATACTTTGAAACACATAAACTTTATGACGCAGATCAAGTTTTGACTAATACCCCTGTATGGTCTGGAGAAGAAAATTCTGTTGACCTGGGAATAAGGGAAGAAGTTTTTGTGACTATTCCACGAGGACAGGCTTCAGAAATGGTGGCTACTGTTGATCTTGATGAAGTTATTCATGCGCCATTGAATAACGGTCAGGTTATGGGTGTTGTAAATGTCGTATTGGATGAAGATGTGATTTTTCAAGGCGATATCATTTCAATGCAAGAAATAGAGCAAGGCGGCATCCTTAAGCGATTTATAGATTGGTTGACATTGTTGTTTAGTGATCTCTTTAGTTGATATCGATTAAGTGTGAGATATGCCCGTTGATATAAAGTCTACTGGTGAAAAACCCCCCAAAATAGAATTTCCATGCTTGTATCCGATAAAAATTATCGGGTATGCAGTAATCGATTTTGAGGAAACGGTTTTGACTGTCATTGAGAGATACGCCGGGCCTGTAGCTAAAGACCTAATTAAAGCCAAATCAAGCCGAAAGAATAATTATCTTTCTATCACGGTTACGATTGCTGCTACAGGAGAAGAGCAGTTACATTCTATATTTCAGGATTTAAAAAAAATTGAAAGTGTAAAAATGGTGCTATAGATTGCTGCTGACTGATTATAAATGGTTCAAGGCCGAACCACTAGCTGTTGGAAATCCTGAGCTAATTGTTCGTCGCTTAGGATTACAAGACTACGCACCGATTTGGAATTGCATGCGCTACTTATCAGAGAGTCCGAAAGAAAATCGATGCGATGAGATGTGGCTACTTAGCCACAAACCAATATTTACTCAAGGTCAAGCTGGAAATAAAGAACATCTATTAAATACTGGAGATATTCCAGTGATGCAGATCGATCGAGGTGGTCAGGTTACTTACCATGGCCCAGGGCAGTTAGTTGGTTATGTCTTAATAGATGTCAGAAGGCGTAAAATGGGCGTGCGAGCCTTGGTTGATGTGTTGGAGAAAGCTATGCTAGGAGTCCTTTCTTATTACGGGATAGAGGCTCAAACGAGACCTAAAGCGCCAGGTATCTACGTAAAAAATGCTAAAATAGGTGCTTTGGGGCTGAGGATTAAAAATGGTTTGAGTTATCATGGCCTCAGTTTGAATGTTGATATGGATTTAACTCCATTTAGTCAAATAAATCCGTGTGGGTTCGAAAATTTGGCTGTCACACAGATTGTTGATCATGTAAAAGGAATCGAATTACCCATGCAAGACGTTAGTAGAGTATTGAGTAACAAATTACTTACTGAATTAGGCTATAACGAATACTATAATTTATCTGCAGAATAATGATGAATATCTCAGAAAGAAAACGAAGGAATATACTGGTCGAAGGGGAAAAGCTTCGTGGCGCGGAAAAGGTTCGTCGTATCCCCATAAAAGTGATTCCAACTACTGAATTGCCGGTAAAGCCAGATTGGATTCGAGTAAAAATTCCGGCTTCGCCTAGAATTAGTCATATTAAAAATAAATTAAGGGAGCATAGACTTGCATCAGTTTGTGAGGAGGCTTCTTGTCCTAATCTTGGAGAATGTTTTAGTAATGGGACTGCGACATTTATGATCATGGGCGAAATATGTACTAGACGCTGCCCTTTTTGTGATGTCGCACATGGCAAACCTAAGCATCTCGATAAAAATGAACCTCGTGAATTGGCAGAGGCAATTAGAGAAATGGGGTTGAATTATGTGGTTATAACCTCAGTTGATAGAGATGACTTGAAGGATAGTGGTGCGCGGCATTTTTCTAGTTGCATATTAGAAACGCGGCGATTAAACCCTAAAATTAAAGTTGAAGTGTTAGTTCCTGATTTTCGAGGTAGGATGCAAATTGCTTTAGATATTTTACAAGAGTCGCCTCCTGACGTCTTTAATCATAATCTCGAAACTGTGCCACGATTGTATCGACAAGCTCGACCTGGAGCGGACTATGAGTGGTCATTAGAATTACTGCAATCATATAAAGTTCGAAATCCAAAAGTTACAACGAAATCTGGCTTAATGCTTGGTCTCGGAGAAGAAATATCGGAAGTAAAGGAAGTGATGCGCGACTTGAAGTCGCATAATGTTGATATGGTTACGTTGGGCCAATATCTACAGCCTAGCAAAAACCATCTTAAAGTTGAGCGATTTGTTCATCCAGATGAATTTGAAGAACTTAAGTTATTCGGAAAAAAAATTGGGTTTCTGCACGTGGCTAGTGGCCCGTTGGTAAGATCTTCCTACCACGCTGATCAGCAAGCTGATGGTAAAAATATTTCCTAATTTGAGCCACCAGTATCTGGCTCTAGAGAAAAACGATAAATGAAGATGACTTTAAAACAAAGGATCATTACTATTGTTGCGTTTTCGAGTTCAGTTTTTTTCATTAGTTACATTGCAAATAATCTAGAGTTTTTAGGCGAGAAATCTCTTTTTGTTAGAGCGATTCTGATAAATATTCCCATTTTTTCGGGGCTAGTATCGATTTATCCCCTCTTTCCTTTTTTTACTCGAAGACCGATTAGATATTGCGCAGTGATTTGCCTTCCTGCAATTATTCCAGCTTTCTTATATTATCTTTTATTATTTCCGGCGAGAATAGTAGGGGGGGTTGAGGCGTTGCAACTGGATAGCGCTTTTTTTAGTGAACCCTCAAGCAACGGTATTATAGAGATAGGCTTTCAGTATCCGATTTATACTCCAAGCATATCTGTAAAAAATGGTGAACTTTTTACAAGAAAGATTGACTTTTTTCTACGTATAATTAATCAACAAGGCGAGAAATCTCTGTTTAGAGCGGTCCGTGCGGACATTCCCGGACCGAGCTTAAGTGTTGAGTCCTCGGCGCGAGGACTGCTAAGTGCAAACTCTAATTATTTGCTCAACCCTGTAGCATTGGCGCCAGGCAAAGAAGCTATAGGCAGGCCAATATTTATTATAAGTAATTTAGAGGGTGCAGCGGCTTTCACAGAGGCGTTAAATCAAGATTACCAGGCGCATTTTGAACTGCGAGATTCGGAAAGTGGCGAATTATTATTGGAATTTCCAGTTAATCGAATATAGTAACGATGATTAAATCCAAAGGTGGTCGATAGTTTCTATTTTTACCGTATTGCAGTATTGAGAGGAGGTTTAATGAAGGTTTATATTCCTAATGGTTTTGTTTGTTCGTTTGCTCTAGGTCTTGCTCAAATTACGTTTGCCCAATCCGATTGGCAATTACCTCGCACTTCGCACGGCCAGCCGGATTTACAGGGAATATGGACCTCAGCGACCGTAACTAGGTTAGAGAGAGACCCAAGCTTGGGAGAAACTTTAATTGTCGAAGAAGAGGAAGCGCGTAGGTTAGAACGGGAATCGGCGTTTAATGTTTTGACCGAAGCAGATAACGCTCCTAGTGACCCAAACCGAAAACCTCCAACGGACGGTGATACAGATGCTGGCTACAATGCTTTCTGGATTGATCCAGGCACTCGAATGGCTGAAATTAATGGAGGCTATAGAACATCCTTTATTGTTGAGCCTGAAGATGGTCAAATTCCCTACTCTGCTGCGGCAGGTATGGCCTTTATTCAATATGGTCAAAATTCCGGTTATGATGGTCCTGAGCAAAGGCCTTTAGGTGAGCGCTGTATGGTCGGTTTTGGCTCTAGTGGCGGACCGCCTATGCTGCCCGTACTATATAACAATAATTATCAGATTGTTCAGAATAAAGAGTATGTCATGATTTTGGCGGAAATGAATCATGACGTTAGAGTTATCCGGTTAAATGATCGGCATTCCAGGGCCGTTTTCAAACCCTGGCTGGGAGATTCTATTGGTTATTGGGATGGTGATAGTTTAGTTGTTGAGACTATCAATTTTCATCCACAACAAAGTTTTAGATTTGCGATTAAGCATATTCTTTATCTCCCGCAATCAGCTAAAGTAATTGAGCGATTTACACGAACGAGCACCGACACAATTTTGTATGAGTTTACTGTTGAAGATAACGATGCTTATACACAGCCTTGGAGTGCGCAGATTCCTTTCCGCAAATCAAATGATTCGATGTATGAGTATGCGTGTCACGAGGGCAATTACGCATTGTCTGGAATACTGGCGGGAGCTCGGCGAGAAGAAAAGGTGGATTTAGGTAGGTAAATAGATCCTTTTTAATATTGATTAGAATTAGCTCTCATGTTCGAGTTTTTTCCCTAAATTATTGAAGTCTGCAATAGCTAATCCACTAGCGACACTGGTGAAAGGGTCGTGCTCGATAACCTTTTTTGGGAATAAGTTCTCAAGAATATTTTTAAAAGCTGGAATCAGAGAAGAACCACCCGTGCGGATCACTAATTCAATTTCTTGTGGATTTAGGTTCGCTTTAGAAAGTAGGTCGAGGACTGCTCTGTTAAATTTGTTTAATAACTCAACTATGTATGATTCAAATTCGTCTCGCGTAACTACTATTTCAATGTCTAGTTCCGGTATATCCAATTTGGCAGAGTCTTGTGAAGAAAGCATCGCTTTTAGTTCTTTCAAATAACTAAATACAAGATAACTGTAATTATTCTTTATTAAATCATAAAGTCTTTGAAATTTAACAGATGCAGAGCCACTGTTCTTGATGCATTGCATCAAAGGAGTGGTATATTTATTTTGATTTAAGATATAGCTGATTGTCCAATTTACTAAAAGTTCTTCATATTCTTCAAAGGGAAAATTTGTTTCAATTTCTCGGTCCTCGCCACTCCTAGACCAACGCTCACCTTTCCCTAGTAATGGAAAAATTAATTCTCGAAACAGAAATTGGTCGATATGGTCTCCTCCTAGGCCGACTCCATGAGTTGCTATTACTGAGAAATCTTGGTCATCTTTTTTGAGAACGCATAAGTCTAAGGTTCCTCCACCAAAATCTACAGCAAGGAGTATTTTTTCATTGGCCCATGGGTGGTCATGTAAATAACTGACTGCTGCTGCTATTGGTTCAGGGTAATGAGTTTGCTCGATAATTTCGGCATATTCATAGGCTTCGGATAATAATTTAAGTGCTGTTTCATTTTTATTCTGATGTTCGCCTTCAAAGTTAACAGGATGTCCTATACATGCATGCATCATAGAATGGTCATTATTAAAACTTTTATGAGCTGCTTCTAAAATAGAATTTTTAACCTTGACTAACAATGGTGTAATTAGGGCTACTAAGCGAAATGGACGGTCAAAAACTATTAACCTAGTCCCGGGAGAGCTTCCTAGGAGTCTTTTGATTCCCCTAAAAAGTCGTCCTTTTTGTCCTCCATCTACGAATGACTGCCCGTAAACTTTTTCCGTATTTGCTTCTTCTGGAAGGCCTCGATCTCCGATTTGACCTGTAGATGCTCTTTGCTCGCCTAGAATCTCAGCACTAAGTTCGACGGTTCGGCCCATATTGCTTTCTATGTAAAATTCGATAGCCTCTCTGCCTGTAGCGATCTGATAATCTTTATCGATATAGATGGCAGACGGCATAATTTTTGTGTTGGACTCTAGTTGAACGAGGTGTATTTTCTTGCCATCAAAAATTGCGGCGGCACTATTACTTGTTCCATAATCAATACCGATTCCTAATCTGATATTTTTGAGTGGTTTCATCGATGCTAAATAATTTTCCTAGGTGTTGTGCTATTGATAGCAGTTAAACGAAAATTAATTCTCTAAAACGAATATCTAAAAGCATATCGCATTCCTTCTTTTCGGCAAAGTGGCAAGTAAGTTAAGACCCCTAGTTAAGACCCCTAATGGGATCTTCACCAAAATCAATGTTGAATAATGTGGCTACTTAACCTATGCTCCTTCGATCTCGTTATTGTTATCTTTTACGCCATAAATTAGGGTTTTCCATGCCAGCGATAATTCGATATTGGAGAAAAAAGGGAGTTAAAATATTTTTTCTTCTTTCTTTGTGCTGTCTGCCCCTAAATACACAAGGGGGGACAATTGTCCGAGTTAGCACGAGCATTGGCGATTTTTCTATAGAATTATTGGATGATGTTACTCCTATAACAGTAAGTAATTTTTTAAATTATGTTGCCCGTAATGACTATAACGGAACTTATTTTCATCGAGTAGTTGATGACTTCGTTGTGCAAGGTGGCGCGTATCGATTCGAGCCATTTGTTGGGCCTGTTGATATTCCAACTGATTTTCCAATTATTAATGAGTTTAATGTGTCTAATTTGCGTGGGACCGTTGCGATGGCTAAACAGGATGGAGATCCGAATAGCGCAACTAACCAATGGTTCATCAATTTATCAGATAATGTGAATTTAGATAGTAGCAACGGCGGTTTTACCGTATTTGGTAAAGTGTTAGGTAATGGAATGGAAATAGTTGATGCTATAGATAAGTTGCCAACTATAGATTTGGGTGTTAAGGCGTCAAATGCTCCATATATTAGTGAGGCCTATAACAACGACCCTTCAGATTTTCTTTTTATGAATGTAGAAGTGGTAGAGCGCTATAGTGGAGCTCCGCATGTATTTGAGGTGAACTCTGGGCTCTTGATTGCGACTATCGACATAGATAATGGTTCTGAGCTGATTAATATGAACTTTAATTCAGTTGCATCCGCAGAAGGTTTGATAATACAGGCCAATCTAGAAAGCGTTATATCGCGCAAGGGGCCCGTTGATAACATTGCGCTATTTACGTCTGCGGACGGAAGATTACATATTCCAAAACTGGAGGTTAATAGTGGCGGTAATGCAGTGATAGCCACTAATGTTATTTTTATCTTAACTAATAATAACCCTGTGCAGTTCACGTTAAAATCTTTCGATCAATAACTGAACCCCCATTTACCACTTCTTTAACATAAGTTACTCTTACTGAACACTTCAACTTAGTTACTTAGACAATAAGAAAAAAATCATAATGGCGACACCTCGTGGGGAATTTTCATCAAGGTTTGGTTTTCTTATGGCGGCCTCGGGCTCAGCAGTGGGGCTGGGCAATATTTGGGGCTTTCCTACAAATGCTGCATCGAATGGTGGGGCGGCCTTTTTGTTCGTATATTTATTATTGGCTTTCGCACTTGCATACCCAGCATTGATGGCAGAATTGATAATTGGCAGGAATGCCCGTGCTAATGGTATTACTGCGCTTAGGTCCATCGCTTCCGGTAGAAAAAGTAGAATAGCTGCGTCTTTGGTAGGATTCTCGGGGATAGTGACGGTCAGTTTGATTTTGAGTTTTTATGCAATTGTAAGTGGTTGGATGATCGCGCACTTCCTGGACGCAGTTGCTCGAATGCTCGAAATGCAAAAAGTAGCGGATTGGTTGACCACAGATGAGTCTACTCGAAATTCAATTTTCGTTGTTCTTTTTATGACCATGACAGTCTTTATTATTACCGCAGGAGTTAGAAACGGTATAGAAAAATGGGCTTCTCGGTTAATGCCGTCACTGATTGCTATTTTAATCCTACTAATAATTTATGTGATCACTCTGCCTGGCGCTGCAGATGGGTTGCGCGCCTACTTAGTTCCCGACTTTTCCCGCATAACAGATCCTGCCTTGTTGGTAGATGCTATGGGTCAAGCGTTTTTCTCTCTTTCTTTAGGTGTTGGGACTATGCTTATCTATGGATCTTACATAAGTAAAGATGAAAACCTTCCTGTTACTGGTAGTTTGGTGGCCCTTCTAGATATAGGTATCGCTGTTATTGCGGGGCTATTAATATTGCCGGCTATGTATGCCGCATTAGCGAGTGGTGTGGAAATATTCGATCTCGATGGCAATCTTATCGCAGGACCAGGCCTTATAGTCTCAGTGCTACCAGCCTTATTTAGTACCATGGGAGGAATAGGCTTATTTGTCGCATTTGCATTCTTTTTATTAATGACGATAGCTTCACTTACATCGTCGATTTCAATGCTCGAGGTTCCAGTCGCATATGGAGTCGAACATCACGGCTTCAAGCGAAAATGGGCTGCGTTAGGCATAGGTATTGTTATTACTATCATTTCATTAATCATAGTTTTCAATTTCGATCCATTATTCGATATGGTGGTTACATTTACCACAGAGGTTAGCCAACCTCTATTAGGTTTTGCTTTTTGTATTTTTGTCGCTTGGATTTGGAGGAGAAATGATATTTTACAGGAGATAAAGCAGGGCTGTCCGGATGTTGAAAATGGTTTGTTTTGGAAGATTTGGCCTTTCTACGTAAAGTTTATCTGCCCAGTTGCAATTCTCACGGTATACTTTCAATAGTCGGAACAGGATTTTTAAAATTGCTCAACTATGCTAACGTCTTAGTGGCGAATTCATGTGTTACTAATTTAATCAAAAAAAAGAGGTCCTAATGAAATCTGATAACAAAAAGGTTAGTGATATTCAAAAACGTAATTATCTGAAAGCCTTTGGAATCATCTCTTCCGGTATGGGGCTAAGTTTATTATCTAGCCCGTTAGCGTTTTCCCAGAATAATGTGGCTAATTCAGTAAAAGCTTTAACATTTGATGTTTTCGGTACCGTAGTTGATTGGCGCTCTTCTATCATTCGAGAGGGGCAAATTCTTTCAGCTAATAAGGGGTTAGAGGTTGATTGGCCTGAGTTCGCGGACCGATGGCGCGGGGGTTATGGGCCGGCTATGAATCGAGTTAGGTCTGGTGAACTCCCCTGGACAAAAATTGACGATCTGCATCGGTTGGTTCTCGACGAACTTGTTGAAGAATTTAATCTGTCAGGCTTAAGTGAACAAGAGTTAGACCATTTTAATAGGGCATGGCATCGGTTAACCCCTTGGCCAGATACTGTCTCGGGTTTAAATCGATTAAAAACAAAATACATTATAACTACTTTATCAAATGGCAATGTCTCTTTGCTTACTAATATGGCTAAAAATGCTGGTTTACCATGGGATGCAGTACTATCAGCTGAGCTAGCAAAGCATTATAAGCCTGATCCAGAAGCTTATTTGACCGCAGCCGATCTTTTGAGTCTTCCGCCAGAACAAGTAATGATGGTTGCGGCACACCCAGGTGATTTGAGGGCAGCAGCCCGAGCTGGCTTGCGTACCGCTTACGTAATACGGCCTCTCGAAAGAGGCCCGGGTAGGGAAGTAGACAGAAATGAAGATGGAGAATTTGATTATACAGCAGACGATTTTGTCGATCTCGCATTGCAGCTTGGTGCTTAGCCATGTCGCCGATAACACTAGACGCTGAAATTAAAGATGAAGTTGGGAAAAAAATACAGGCTTATCTTTTAAGAGAGTTAGATATAGAAATCGGGAATTTTGATGCTCAGTTCTTTTTAGATTTTCTTGCTGAACAAGTGGGTTACGTTTATTACAATCGTGGGTTAAGCGATAGCTTAAGCGCTGTAAGGGGAAAGATGGAAGAGTTCAGCGATCTTATCTATCAATTAGAAAAGGATGGGCCTGACTGAAAATATAAATTGTTTCTTCTGTAAAAAAGAACAGCAGGTAAGAGCTTTTAAGTAAAATATTTGATTGAGTTATGAGAATGAGAAATATAAATTTGAGAATAACTGACTTATTCTGTGCAGTCCTAGCTCTTTCGGGTTGTACGGATTCTGCTGAAGACATTGAAATAATGAATACTTCTGAGGAAGAAAATTTAGTATCAGAGCAACAAGTTTTAGAAGGAAACCCCTTTTTTGTGGAAAGTACGTTATACATGAATTATCCACAATTTGATTTAATAAAGAACGAGCATTATTTGCCGGCTTTTGAGCTTGGCATGGACGAGCATTTGGCAGAGGTGGAATTAATAGCAACTCAATTAGAAGCTCCCTCTTTTGATAA
>JAQWTK010000099.1 GCA_029242705.1 Gammaproteobacteria bacterium
AATGATGGTCTAAGTAGCTTTGATCAAGCGAGGGCGCAATTATCTGTTCTGCAGGAACAGATCGAGGGATTGGAACTTCGACTAGAAGAGAGCCAATTAAGTTACGTAAATACAGAGCAAGACATTGAAGGGCAGCTTTTAAGCTATACACAAGATATTAATCAAGAGATTAATGGCCAGACGGCAAACCTTCGAGAGAATTTAACGAGGCTAGACGGTCAGTTCTCTGCATTCAATGCTCAAATACTTGATTTTGGTGATGTTCTCGAACAAAGCGAAGTAAAACTAAATGAAATTGGTTCTGAAGCTCGTTCAATGAATGAATTAAAAGAAATCATGAATGCGCTGCTTACTTTAGAAAAAGAGCGTTACTACGAGGCTATTAATGGTCGCCCCGGGCAAAACAACGGCATTGGCGTTAGCAGAAGTGGTAATACTACAGCAGAAGGAATGCCAACTTTCAATCGTTATTATACTCAGTGAATACCTTGGCCTGCGTTTTTAGGATGAAACTGTCTCGGTAAAAAATGCTTTAGTCACATCCGACGCGATTTCGTCACCATGGCGTAGCGATAATGTGTTACTAAGGTCAATTATTTCAGATTCAATTTCTTTTTTAATTGAATCTGAAGGCGTTACTTTGAGTCCTTCATTGTTTTTCGTATCTGAAATCTTTTTTCGTTCATTGGATATTTTTGACCCCATAACCCTGAGATTTTCTACCCTATTTGCCGGTAACCAAACACCAATCTGCCCTCGGCTTGTAAAAACAAGTTTCTCACATTCAAACAAAGTGTTTTCAGCATTTACATTATTGGCTATATCTATTCCGTCTTGAATAAATTTAACCAGGGCTTTTAATAGCGCTATTCCGTACCTTGGCCGTATTTCGTCTAATTCGAGCGGTGTCGCCTGAGTGACATCTTCGCGTGTAAGGCATTTCCAGAGATCTTGCCCTGTAAGGCCATAAAAGTAAGGATCGAATTGGATTTCCTGAGGCTTTTCTTTTGGAGCTGCTATATCAATCTTCGTAAGCAGGGAATTGGTCGCCGTTTCTAACCAGTTTAATTTTCCAACCACGAAAAATAGGAGGCCTATTAAAATCACTCCGATCGTGACAGTAATTGTTAACAAGACAGGTATCATAATAAATCACCCTGATTCAATTAGTTTATGTTTCTTCATCTTCGGCTGCTAAGAAATCTAACACCGTTATTTCTTTGTTGATATTTAATTCCAAACAAATCCTCTCAAAAATACTCTGCCCAATTAATAAAGCTTTGTCGGCAGTGATTAGGCATTTTTGATATGAGCAGCCTAATTTAAATATCTCCTCCGAATATTCTTCTGGTATAAAGCTTATAACTACGCCTTTATCTGTCTCAATTAATTTAAAAGGTTCGGCTACTTTTGGTTCTTTAAGGTCATCAATAGATTCATTTTGTCCAAGGCGTATCTCTTTTAAAGTTTCATATTCTTCAGTTAGTTTGGCTCCTTCTAAGAAGGTTTTTTCAATATTAACCTTTGCTCTTCGAGCCAATCTCAATCTAACCCCCAAAGGCTCTTTATTATCATGGCTTTTGGTGGCTTTTTCATAATCTAGGCGGCTGTTTTCTTTTAATTCCGCAACACTCTTTTTTTGGAATATATTTTTAAAAAAAGCCATTCTTATGCAACCCTTGCGACGCCGTCGCGTAATTCTTTCACGGTTGAGCTGAGTATTTGGCTAACCCGGGATTCTTTTACACCTATTACGGATCCTATTTCCTTTAAATTTAGTTCCTCAACATAGTAGAGATTTAGGACTAATTTTTTTCTTTCATTCAATTTAGAAATTAACTCCGTCACGATACCGCCAAGTTGTTCATCTTCTAATAAACCTAAAGGACTTTCTTTTGACCCTATTAAATTGTCAAAACCGTCACCTTCATCCGAATCGATTTTATCAATTTTAAATCTATCGATATGTGTTCTCTGCCTTTCATATTCATCGAGCGTGATATCGAGTTTATCTGCGATTTGGGAATTTTTAGGTAAAACTCCAAGTTCATTTTCCAATTCGTGCTTCGCTTTATCGTGTTGTTGGCTATTTTTAATGGCTAGCCTGGAAATATCACTTAGCTTTCTAACTTCATCAAGAATGGCTCCTTTGATTCGGTTTTTTGCATAATCTTTGAAGGCTACCCCAGTCTTCTCGTCAAAAGTATTGGCTGCCGAAAGAAGGCCTAACATGCCGATTTGTACCATATCGTCATATTCCATGAATTTTGGCACGCGTGCTCTTAAATAACCCGCTATTCTATTAACTAGGGAAATATGTTGATTAACTAATGCATGGGAATTAGTTAATTCGTTTTTTTGATAATCATTAGCTTGATTCAAGGATTTCACTATTTCATCGAGTTAAAGAACTGTAATTCATTTTTTTTATGATTTGCTGTCAATTTATCTAATTCATCGACTATTGCCGAAAAATCATGATAACAGGTTGTTGAGACGCCAATAGATACTGCAGCCTGACCTGTATTCCAAGCTAACGAATAGTCAGAACTTTCTGAAACCGAGCCTATAAATTTCAGTGCTACACCTAAAAATTTTGCAGTAATTGTATTCATTTTTTTGAAAAGCACTTTTCCTTCTTGCGCTGTCTTAACCTTATTTGGAACGAAGATGATTTCAGAAAGCCCCATAGTCAAATGTATAAGTTTAATCAATGCATATGCATCAGCAACAGAAGAGGGTTCATTGGTGCCTATTACTATTTGATGGTGGCATGCTGAAAGAAAACTTAGAACACTTTGATTTGCGCCAGCAGAGATATCCACAATCATTACATCAAATTGGTCTTCTAGTGCCGCAAATGCACGTATAATATTGTTGGTGTTGTCATTATTTAACGCTAAAATTTCGTCGAGCCCGTTGCCTCCGCTGATAATTGATATTCCAGTCTCCGATTCAATTAGTATATCTTGAATTTCTCTTCGGCCTTCGAGAACATCGACCATATTGCCATTTAATTTGTTTCTAAGAGCAATATGAATATTTCCGAGCCCGATATCTGCATCAAAGATCAGTACTCTTTTCCCTTTTAAAGCATGGTATGTGGCTAAATTAACAGCGAAGGTGGTTTTGCCTACACCGCCTTTTCCACTAGCAATGCCAATTACTTGAGTTTCTTTATTTTTTGTAGTGTTTGTCATTAGTGCTCCGTGGAATAATTCTATCCATTTAGTTAATGGAGGGCACGAATCTTCGATGATTTTTTATTTCCAGGTTGATTATTAAACTCATCGATATGGTTATTTATATATTCGGTTAATCGGTACGAGATGCTTTTATTGGTAATTTTTACTAAGCCAGACTTTATGTCGCTACTAGCAGATCCAATTGACAGAGGGATCTTAAATTTTGAAAGAGCCTCTATGGCAGCCCAGGGGACTAGCGGAGAGTCGAGTCTAGTCAATATTATAGAGTCCCATTTGTCAAGGTCACCGCTGGCCCAAAGGCTTGGCAGCGAGACATCTGTTGGTATCACTAAATGAAATTGAGCTTTCTCATATACTCGTCTTATGAATGGAATAGCCATGGCTGCAGAATCTAACTCTAAGTCAATGATATATATATCATTATTTCCTTCCAAATCTAGTAATTGCGCTAGTTGGTTAGGCTCTTTAACGTAAAAAACTGGCAAGCTAAGCTGTTTGCTAAGTGCCTCTAATTTAGATACATCTGCTTTTTCCCCAAATGAAACGATGGAAACATTATGTTCGCAAGCGTCTCGAAGCTGGTCTGCGATTTTGAGGGCAATAGAAGTTTTTCCAGCACCGTGGTTTCCAGTTAAAACATGAATCTGACTATCTAGTCTAATTTCTCCGCTTTCTGGTAAGTTGTTAATCATTCCTGATTCTATTTGAGAAAGTAATTCTTTCTTGCTCTCAGGTTTATCAACGTAGCCAGATAACAGGTTTTTGATGTTGCTAGAAACCGGTGTTTCGTCAAGCAACTGATGTAAATTTTTTTCGAGATTGGTTTCTTGATTAAAACTGACTAGATTATGATGATCGATAGAATTATCCATTACTGATAGAGGAGAACGGTCGTCAGCATTCTTCTCCGAGAGGTTAAATGAATCCGGTAACGACTTTATTGCTTGCCTTACCAGTTCAATTTCCTCCTTGCTAGCTTTAGGAGGGGTATTAAGTGATTCCGGTTTTTTTAGAATAGGTGGTTTGCCTTGTAATTCTGTTGAGGAATCATCTTCGCAATGTTCGTGTGCTATAAAGAGCACTTCTTGCCCATCGGTTTCTATATTTCTGAGTATTAAGGCTGTGGGTCCATATTTATCACTGATGTCTTTTATACCATTAGTAAGGGTATTTGACTTGATCATTTCAACCTTCATGCTTGGTTCTCCTCTTGTGCATCTTCAGAAACTCCTATGCGAGCAAACACCTTAATTTTCTGGTCTTCTGGAATCTCTGTATACGATAATACGGTTGCGTCGTTAAATCTTTGTTTGACCATTCGAGCAAGCCAGGGCCTTATGGGCGGCGCTACTACAATAACGGCTGGAAAATCTTGATTTTCCGCTTCTTCTTTTTGTTTTTTTACTGACTCAAGCAAACCTTCGATAAGATTTGGTTCGACTACTACCTCTCCCATTTTCGCGCTTTGCGTTATGCTGCCAATAAGCATTTGTTCTAATTTTGGATCAAGCGTTATGACATTTAATACCTCTCCTAGGTCCACTATCTCTTGCAGCATAAGGTGTCCTAATTTTGGCCTTACCAACTCGGTTAGCTCGTTAGGGTTTTCAGTTTTTCCGCTTTCTATAAGTAAGGTCCCTAAGATGGTATGTATGTCGCGAATTGATATTGATTCATATAAGATATTTTTTAGAACCTGCATTACGGTTGTTACTGATAATTTTGCTGGCACTAAATCCTCGATTAATTTAGGAGAGCGAGATGAAACTTTATCTATTATCTCTCTCGTTTCATCATGCCCTAATAGATCGCTAGAATTCGTTCTTAGTAGAGTATTTAAGTGAGTCGCAATAACTGTAGCATTATCGACAATTGTGTAACCCAAGGTTTTTGCATGATCAGACTCGGTCTCATCAATCCAGTAGGCTTCTAAGCCAAATGCAGGCTCTTTTGTAGGCATGCCCTCTAACGGGGTAGTTATATCTCCAGGATTTATTGCTAGACTCTGTCCTAGTTGCAGTTCTCCAGTACCACGAACAGCGCCTTTCAGTAAGATGTTATAACTCATGGGCTCTAGATTTAAGTTATCCCTAATTCGGATCGGTTGAATGAGAAAGCCTAGTTCCGCAGAAAGCTTTTTCCTTATTCCCCTTACTCGTGATAATAGTAGGCCGCCATCTTGTTCGCTTACCAACGGAATTAATCCGTAACCTATTTCCAAGCTAATCTGGTCGACATGCTCTATGTCTTCCCAATCTAATTCTATATCTTCACTCTCTGCCTTGGATTGCGTTTCCGCGGTTTTTATATCAGACAATATTTCCTTCTTTTTATCATTTAAGAACGCAAATATTCCAAGTAATAAACCTGAAGAGAGAAACATAAAGTGTGGCATACCTGGTATTACACCTAGAATTAACAAAATTATAGAAGTTATTTTGAGTGCCGTCGGATCCGAAAGTTGGGTGCCAGCTTGATTGGTGGTTGTTTCAGAAGTGGTTACCCGAGTGACTACAATTGCTGTTGCCAGGGAAAGCAATAGAGAAGGAATTTGTGCTACTAGGCCATCTCCTATGGTTAGTAGCGTATAGATTTGAGCCGCTTCTTCGAAGCCAAGATCATGCTGAGTTGTTCCAACTATCAATCCTCCAATAATATTTATTGCTAAGATTAATAAGCCGGCAATTGCATCGCCCCTAACAAATTTTGAAGCTCCATCCATAGATCCAAAAAAATCGGATTCTTGAGACACTTCTTCTCTTCGTCGTAATGCTGTTTCCTGATCAATTATCCCGGCATTTAAATCAGCATCGATTGCCATTTGCTTACCAGGCAACGCATCCAGGGTAAATCTCGCTATTACCTCAGAGGTCCTGCCAGCACCTTTAGTTACAACGATGAAATTGATGATCATTAAAATAATGAAGATTATAAATCCAACCACATAATTACCAGCTATTACAAATTCTCCGAATGAGGCTATTACATTTCCCGCAGCATCAGGTCCCTCATTTCCCCGCAAAAGGACCACCCGTGTTGAGGCAACATTCAGACTTAGGCGGAGTACTGTCGCAAGTAGCAAAACGAGGGGAAAAGAAGAAAATTCAAGAGGGCGATGAACATTGATCGATATCATGACAACTATTAGCCCGGCCATGATGTTGAACGTAAACAAGACATCTAGAGCAATTGATGGTAGCGGAATAACAAGCATTGCCATAATCGCCAAGATGACTAATGGAATAGCTATGCCTTTCGCATCTGTAAAATTGAGCGAATGTCGCAAATCTGACACTAATGAACCGTTCATAATATTCTTTATAATCAGTAATTTAACTTATAGTTAATTAACTTGGCTGGTTAATATTTCTAACTAACTATCTTAGTAGCAATCTACGTGCCAACATAATGATGTTGATTTTAAGAAAGAGATAAAGATCGCTAGTTATGTGTCGATTGGGCATCTGATACAGCCTTGAAAGGGCTGCAAATACCACAAGGCGGAAAGAGAATTTAGATATGCCAAATAAAAGTTATTACTCAATAGTATTTTCAAATGCATCACGACTGGTACTTTTAATGCTGATTTTGGCGGGACTCGTCGGTTGTAATTGGTACATTCCCTATTCAGATGAATATGGTGATATCGGTAGTTTAGCGCAGGGTGGCATGATTGAGGCTACGGGATACTCCGTTATTCAGTCTCATTCAGGCAGCGAGCCTCAACAGCGTTTAATGGCTATAAAGGCTGCTAGACTTGATGCATTCCGACAACTTGCAGAAGTTGTTTATGGTGCTTATATCGACTCTAACACTACTGTTTCAGATTTGACGATACAAGACGATGTATTTCGTGCTCGTGTGGAAGGGGTAATTTACGGTGCGGAGCTTATCAAAATAGAGCCAATATCCAATGATACCTACGCAGCTACATTAGGGTTGCCTCGAGCAGTTATAGATGACTTACGCCTTTTATATATGAGACTTGTCTCAAGCAATTGAAGAATATAGGTAAAAAATGGGGCACATATTTACAATACTGATTCTTGCCGTAAGCTTTTCGCAATCAATATTTGCGGCGGATAACGCGAATAGTGAGTTGCTCCGAGTTAAAGAGGCTCTGGTTGAGGCTGCGTTAGAAAAAGGGGTTTCCGTCATATCTAACGCATATATTGATGAAAATGGAGAGCTTATAGAGTCATCTTTTTATCGAAGTGGAGCGACTTTGCGAGGCATACGTATGCCTCAATATTTTCTAGATGAGCCATACGATGCGAAGCTTCTTTTTTCCGATACTGCTTTTAATACTAGCCTTAACTGCCAAGAGCTGTCGCCTCACAAGTATCGCAAGGCAATTAGCGTAGATACAGCCTCCATAAGAGTAGGGGATGGGTCTGATCGAGAGTTTGATTCAATAATTGCTTCGCTTAGGTCAGAAATCACAATGTCGGTGACTTCCGCTATTGCCGAGAGCTTAAATTATTATGTAATACCTGTTTCTTACGATAGGAATGCGAATTCGTCTCAGTATGAGGCTGCGTTAAGGCCTCGATCTAATTTCGCTGATCCCAAGAATACGAACTTTGTTGTTAAGGCAGAATTAATCAATCTTAGGCCTATTAGTTATTCGGCGGAAAGAATATATGACCAAAGCTTAGTACAGGCACAACGAGCCGGAAAATTTATTTCGAATGGATTTAAGAATGTATTAACGGCATATCCTAGGGGGAATGTCCCATCAGGACCTTCGTTTGACTTTGAAATAGAGTTTTCTTTTCGTCATGTTGATGGATTAGGAGAGAATACTGAAAGAATTATGAGCAAACGCGCTATAAAGCTGCGTTTTGACAGAGAAGAAAATAAGATTAGGTTGCGGGAGCCATTGGTAGACCGAATAGCTAATTTCGCATCTAGATTTAATACTCAAAATCTTTCTCTTGGGGATCCTTCTGCAAGTGCTCAGGATCTAGCTTTTATCTCTGCAAATTTCAGGTCTATCCTTTCAGATTCGATGGATCAAGTTAGTTGTGAAGTAGAGGAGCTAAAAACATATAGAGCAGAAGGGACTGAAGATGGGGTATTAAAATTAAATCAAGGTCTCATTGCAGGTATAAATGTTGGAGACCGCTTTATATTAAGTGAGTCTAATTTTTCAACATCACTGAATCCAATTTCATCAGATCAACTAGAGAATTTAGCTATAGCGGAGGTTATTCGCACCTCGCAATATAGTGCAGACCTGAGGATCATAGAAGGTCCTTACCAGGATTTATACTCGCTTAGCGCAATTCCTTTTTAGAGTCAGGGTTATTTTATGAAAATCTTTTATAAATATTTTTTCGGTTTTTTCGGTTTTTCCATTTATTCCTCTATCTCTTATAGTGCTTCTTCAGAAATAGACCGTGCATTAGAGATATTGTTATCCGACTATAATCTTGATAGCTATTTGGAAGTTGGTGACGATACTGTGATCAGTTCGGGATATTACCTTGTCCAGCCCGGCGATACTCTTGACGAAATAATAGCGCAGCTTGTAGGTGAGACTCCGATTAGGAGAAGAATAATGCGCGAAGCATTCGTCCAAGCAAATCCTAATAGCTTTAGGAATGGCAACCCAAACTATATGCTCGCTGGGGTGAGGTTAAGGGTCCCGGACGCGGATGATATTATCGAGCTACTTTTTGATATGGATTCTCCAGAGATGAGAAGTATGAGTCAGTCTAGGGAGGGATGGGTGCGTTTCCCATAAAATAAATTTAATTGTCAGTCCGATAGTGTCTAATTTTGAATGGTCCGGAGAATATAAGTAAGTACCTTAGGGTCCCCATACCAGATCAACCTGTGCTTGGGGTTCTGCGTATGTCTCCCCCTAAAGCTAGGGAGCTAAATTTAAGCCCTGGACAGATAGTGCGAGGTTTGGTTTCGGAGGATGGGAAGTCGGTAGAATTTCTGCTGGGAAATGTTAAGCAAGAAATTAACTCTGACCTTGATAAATGGCAAGGGAAAGCGATTGAATTTAAGGTAAATATAGATAACGCTGGATCCCACCCTGCTGAAAAGGGAAGCACTGTAGCCCCTAGTTCCTATGGGCACAAACCGTCAGACCAGTCTAAGCAGTATCCTTTGCATCCGAAATCTTTACTTATCTTGCTTTCTAATCCTACATTTTTTAGTTTAAATTTCCTGAAGAAAATTCAATTTAACTCCTTGGTGGAGTGGTTAAAAAGTTTTCACCTGCCTTCTTCTTCACTAAGAATGTTCTCTTCTTTGGTTTATTCTGCAAAAAAAGTTGATGTGTCATTACTAAAAAAACAACTCAGAAATAATGGCTATAAATATATTTCTAAGAATAGTTCTATATCTGATGATTCGGGATCGCTTACTATTAAAAATGCAATGAGTATCTTGCTAAAAAACCTAGAAGAGCAATCAAGGCCAGGTGGCAATGAAATTAAGGCTTCTGATTTAACTGGGTTTATGGACTACTTAGATGCTAATGCGATTGAATATATCGTCAAGCAGGAGCAAAACGAAGTAGGTATCAGATTTATGCTTTTATTTGCGGATTTTCCTTCTGTAGAGTTATACATCGAAGGAGAGAATCTTAATCCAAAAGCACAGGATGCATATAAATGGTCTATCGAGGTTAAATTCAATCTTGATACTGCCAATATTTGGGGAAAAATTCAGCTAGTTTCTGAGGGTGTCGTGGCTGTGGATTTCTTAATATCAAATTCTCAAATTACTGAACTTGCTAACGCGAATCTAAAGCACCTGTATGGGTTGTTTAGAGCAGAGGGGATTGAGCTAGCGCGTTGTAATATAAGTGAGGGAAGGCATTTGGAATCGGTTCGGAAAGATATTTTAAAAGAGAGAGGAAATTTGGAGTTATCGGCTTGAAAGACAAAGGGAAATTTTACAATAAGAAGGCGGCAGCTTTGAGCTATGGGGGTAAAGGATCCCCTGTTCTAGTCGCTAAGGGCGAGGGTTATCAGGCCGAGTTGATAATAGAGTCTGGCCAGGAAGCTGAAATTCCTATTGTTGAAGGCGAAGCTTTGTCAAATTATCTTCAAGGGGTAGAAATCGGAGAACAAATACCAGAGGTGTTGTTTGAGTCGGTTGCAATAGTTTTGTCTTGGGCTTATTGGCTAAAAGGAAAGATGCCAGATTCTCGCTAATCGGTTATACCATTTTCCGTTGGAGCAAGATTGTTGATTTAGGAATTAACGTTTTTTCTTATTTAGATGCTCGTAAGTATCTTTGTTTGTGAGTAAGTTCTGGTACCCAAGCGTTGAGAGGACTTCCTGTATAGAGCTTAATTTCTGATTTATAAGGAGCTCATTTCTTTTTTGTAGGTTTTGACACTCGGCAAGTCGATCAGATATTTCCTTATTGTCAATTATCGTTTGTTCAGTGATTTCCGGTATTTTGCTAGAGTCACTAGGGAGTTCATTGATCAGAAAGTTTAGTAGCTCCTGCTTTCGAGACTGGAGTTTCTCGAATGATTCGAAGTCTTGATTCGTTAGGAAATCAAATTCTTGCTCTAAAAGGTTATGGAGAGCTTCTATTTCGAATGAGGGTAGTTCAGCTTCGCTCAATTAGGTAATTCCTTCAGAAATAAACAAAAAGTATTAAATGCACTCGTTACTAGTTAGTTCATCCATAAAATTACTGCTAATAGTTACGTCAGCTTAATCTTTATTAGAGTAATTTTTCAAGCGGAATGAAGCTTTCAGCAATCTTTTTATCATCTAACGGATAATTGCCTTGTTCAATTGATTGTTTAATTTGGTCGACTTTCTTGCTGTCGAAATTAACCGCCGACATTTCACCTTTTAACTCCGGAGACAATTCTACGGAGCTATCGTCTAATTTCGCCGTCGAAGTCGCAGCGGCTTCGGGAGCATTGCTCTTATGCTGCTTTGTTGTATTAACAGCCCGTTTAGGGCTGATGCCCGCTGCCCTTTGATCTGAGCCTGATATAGTGTCTGTCATGATATGTGCCTACTATATATAGTTCTAGCCACTTTGTTTATTTAAGTTAGTAATTCTCTGCAAATTACTAATCGACACAAGGCGTATAAACTTTATTCTCAATTGATGCAGTATTTTAGTTTGGAATTTACTCAAAATTGTCAGTTTGCATAGGGTTTTATGCAATAAGTGCGTTCGGCTGACAACGCGAGTTTGCTGATATTTGCCAATAAATTGAATTTTAAAGGTTCGTTACTTTTTACCGTCTTACTTCGACTAGCCCGATATCAATGACCGTCGCGTAAATAATTTCACCCGATTCTTGATTTCTTACTCGAATTCGATCTCCAATGTAACCATCCTCCATAGCGAGAGCCTCCATAGTTAAGGTGAATTGAGGTCTCTTTAGCTGGAGGGTGGTCGATTCTTCTGCTACGACATGCGGTTGGAGGGTTATGTCCGAAAACCTAATTATTGTTCCTGGTGTCAGCCTTCTTTTAGCGGTTGCTCGATTTAGTTGGATAGGATTGGTAACCGCATCATTAGGTATTCGCACGGTGACCGCTTCTTCCTGTGAATTTGATGGATCGATCATGCTTCCGCGCTCGACTAATCTTGTTACTACTATCGCTGGTGACGAGGTCGCAAAGTCCTCCTTGGTGAGTATCGTGCCCGCGGCAAGATCACGCGTGATTATGGAATTGGCAGTTGTTGAGAGATCAAATCTTTGTTCGAACAATGTTTCCGAAGAGGGAGTGATCACTGGATCGAGCATTGAGGCAACTAAGGCCTGTCCTTGTCTAAGCTCTTGATTGGTGACGAATATGGTTAATGTGTCAGCGAAATGATTGAGGTTAACCATTTGACCTTTTTCCACATCCAACTGCAGGAGTTGGCCTTCTGCTTGACTCAAGTTACCTACTCCATTATTTCGTAAAAGAGAGGTACCTCTGTTAATTTCCAGATCTTCTGCCGATATAACGTCGCCCTGCACTAGATGGCGCGCATACACTAAAGTTTCAGTCTCTTCTCGGATCTGTATCCGCAGTACAGCTTGCCAGTCTTCGCTCCTACAGTTCACTTGAACATTTGATTTCGATCCGAAAGCGAATGCTACTTCGAATTCTGCAGCGCAATCAGGCACAATAAATCTTCTATCATTCGCTTGCACTTCGATATGACTACCGTCAATTCCTTCCTCGGAGGCCACCCAATTTTTAACATTTTCGACCAGTCTGGATTTGGGATCCTGCTCTGTATTTGTATTTTGAGCATGACTAATAGAGATGCTTAATAAGCCAATAGTAAAAACTACCAACACTCGGCTTAAAAACATCCTCACCCAAAATAAATCTTTAGATTTCATGATTCTAGTTTAATGAAAAAGGTTTACTAAAGCTATCTACATAGCACCTTGCCACGTTTTGCCACTTGCCGCTTTGTGGCCGCATTCCATGCCGCTTTTAAAATCTACTCTGCGAATATCTAGCGGCGAAGTGTAAGAAAATAATCTCATAACGCGCCGTAATCTATTGTTTAACTGAAGGATTACTAATAAATACGTTTGTCTTCTTGATGTTGGCATGTTTCGTGCTCAACACGATAGTAAGGATAAGAATGAAGTTTTATAGATAGGTTTAATTTAGATCAATTATTCAAATAAAGTAAATGAGCTATGAACAAATCGTTAGACGAGTATTTTGCATTTAATCATGCGGCTATGACAGTGAAGAATCAGAGGCTGGAATTGATTTCAGGGAATATAGCGAATGCTTCCACTCCTGGATTCAAGGCTAAAGATTTGGATTTTGCGAGCCTACTCAGGAGTTCTTTTGATAAGGCAAATGTTGGGCCTGAAATACCTTTAGGAACAACTAACTCGGGACACATCGGATATCTTGAAGGTCCTGCATGGAAAGATACGGATTCTGCGGTTACCTACTATGTGCCATTGGCGCCTAGCTTAGATAACAATACCGTAGAAATTGGTGTTGAGCAGGCTAGGTATGGTCGAGCTATTGCTGATTATCAGGCTTCTTTGCAGTTTATGGAAAGCAAAATATCCGGCTTGCGTAAAGCGTTAAAAGGGGAATAAAAAATGTCATTTGAAAAAATTATGGCAATTGGTGGGACTGGGCTAAATGCACAGTTAGTCAGAATGAATGCGACCGCGAGTAACTTGGCTAACGTCGGTGTTGTATCCGGTTCAGAAGCAACGGCTTTTCGTGCTCAGCGTCCTGTATTCGCTGCTTTGTTACAAGGCGAGACTGCAGGAGGCTATGAAAATCTGGCTGGCGGAGTGCGAATTGACAGAATCGTCACTGATACAAAACCAATAGAACAAATATATGAGCCTGGGAATGCAATGGCCAATGAGGAAGGTTATGTCTTTTCCTCAAATGTGAGTGAGATAGAAGAGCTGATAGATATGCTAGATGCGTCGCGCGCTTACCAAAATAATGTTGAAGTGATTAGCACTGCAAAAGATTTAATGATCAAAACCTTAGACATCATAAAAGTATAACTACTCTTTTAATTAGATAGGTAAGAATTTAGGAGCAAAACAAATGGCAGCCGAAGTAACATCATTACCCTCCAACATACTCACGACAAAGCAGTATGAAGAACAACAAGCTAAGTTGCTCTTGCAGGAAGATGAGTTGGATAGAAATGCTTTTTTAACACTCTTTACTACTCAGTTAAAAAATCAGAACCCTCTTGATCCGATGGACAATGAGGCGTTCGTTTCCCAGTTAGCGCAGTTCTCGTCTCTCGAAGCGATGACAGGTGTTAGAAACTCTGTGGACAACATGGCTGCCGATTCGAAGTCAGGTAAATTTTTATTAGGCTCGAGCTTATTAGGGAAAAAGATTGAGAGGTTAGGAAATATTGCCTCAATGACTGCCGGGGAAAAAATCACTTCCAAGGTGGAATTGCCGGAATCCGCAGATTCAGGAATTTTTAGGATCTATGATGCGGCGACTGACGAATTACTCTATACCAGAGATTTCAACAACATACCTGCGGGTAGCGTTGATCTTACTTGGAATGGGCAGAACCAGGAGGGTGAAGATATGCCTTCCGGTCAATACAAATTTGAATTTATTGTAAATCGTAATGGTGTTCTAACCACAATGCCATTGCTAAATAAACAAACGATTGCAGCGGTTAGTTGGGATCGAGAAGTTGAAGAGTTAAAAATTGAAATGGAAGACGGAAGCGTGCTTAGCATGGCAGAAGTTGGACGCATAGAATATTAAATTAGGAGACTAAAAAGAATGTCATTTTATACTTCATTAACTGGATTACAGGCGGCGACGACAGAGTTGTCGGTTACATCAAACAATATTGCGAACGCGGGCACCTCCGGGTTTAAGCGTGCAGCTGCAGACTTTGGTGATATCTATGCGAGCACTCCACTTCAAAAGGCAGGCTCGATAGCGGGTTCAGGTGTCGCATTGAACAAGATCACCCAACAGCACACCCAGGGTAACATCGAGTTCTCGACAAACTCCCTTGATCTGGCTATTACAGGTGACGGATATTTTAAGCTTAAGACGACGGATGGCGCCGAGTTATATACTCGTAACGGTGGTTTTATGCTAGACGATCAGAATCGGTTAGTTAATTCTGCTGGCCAAGCGCTTCAGATACTTGCGGTGGATTCAATTAACAACGCTAACTTTGAGGCCGAGACTACAGGGCTAACGGTTCAACGCTCTACGGTCGGTGAGTTCAAATCGACGAGCGAAATAAATTTGGGATTAAACCTGCCATCGGCTGCCGAACCCATTACAAAAGTATTCAGTGCGGATAAGCCAGAGACCTACCATAAGACGACCTCCTTCACTACGTATGGAGCGAACGGTAAGGCGCAGCTTGCAACTATATATTATGTAAAAACTTCAAATCCAACCGACGCATCTCCTTATAGTAAGTGGCAGACCTATGTCACTATCGATGGAAAAGAAGTTAAGTCGGCATTAACACAAGCTTCGGGCGCCGGTAACGACCCTCAGTTTATTAACAAATTTGGTGAGATTAAGACTCAAAAAGAGCTTGACGCCCTGGCCAAGTTAACGACGGATCCGGTAACCGGAGACGCAATTAATCAGGCCGAGTATCTCATTACGGCCGGTACTACCTACCGTAAGTATTCTTTTGACAAGTTACAGACAGCAGTCGCTTCCGAAAACGCATCTGTAACAACGCAAGTTGCAGTTACGGCTCCATACAATAACGGGCTTAACCTTACGAATTCGAGTGCCGGTGTTGACTTTACTCTTACCGCGGGCGCAGACGGTTGGTCTGATAGAAAGCTCTCGAATATGTTTAAGGTTCAGGTAGACGGTTCTATCTGGAAGACTGTAAGTCTTCCAAGGCTGATGACTAACAGTCATCTTGCAGCTAGAGCTGGGGCTGCTGCAGGGAGTCAGACGTTGTCTGGTAAGCAGATTGCACAAGAATTAACGAACGAACTAAATAAGACTTTTGGTGATGACCCGGAATTCACTTTCGGCGATGGGGTCTACGGAAGTTTGCACATTAAGCGCTGGGCGACGGGTGCCGCTAATGCTACGAATAAGGCACTTGCCCTTGAGACACTAATAGAAACTGCACACGATACTGACATAAATTGGTACAC
>JAQWTK010000101.1 GCA_029242705.1 Gammaproteobacteria bacterium
GTATAGTTGAAGGAGGTGAAATTCCTTATACATCGGCCGCTAGAGAGCAGCAAATGGAAAACAAATCGAGCTGGTTAGAGCTTGACCCAGTTGTGAAGTGCTATATGCCTGGTATCCCGCGCGCGAATTACCTGCCTTTCCCTTTCCAAATTATCCAGTCTCCAGAGCATATTGTTTTCGCATACGAATTTGCTAGTGCCAGTCGCATAGTATATGTAGATCAACCTGACTTCGAGGCGCCGATATATTCGTGGATGGGTCACAATTTGGCTCGGTACGAAGGCGACACTCTAGTTATAGAGGTAACCGACCAAGTAGCGGACACCTGGTTTGATCATGCTGGGAACCACCATACCGAGGAACTTCGAGTAACCGAGCGCTATACTCATATGGGGCCTAATGTAGTTATGTATGAGGCTACCCTTGAGGATCCAAATGTTTATACTCGACCTTGGAAAGTATCATTTCCGCTTTACAGGCGTCTGGATGAGAATGTGCAATTGCTAGAATATAAATGTGTTGAGTTTACAGAAGAGTTAATATACGGGCATTTACGTAAGCAGGATTAACTGTACGTAAGTATTCTTATGCTTGCTTAACAGCTTGAGAGTAAATGTGTACCAATGAAGTAATAAAAACCCGCGTTTGCGGGTTTTTATTTTCTAACGATTAAGGTTTTAAGTTGATACCCTAGTTCTCGAATTCTTTTAGCAGTGGTTTTGAAGTGCCTTCGATGCCAGATAGCGACAACGCTATCAATAAAGCGACTTGTGGGCCTAGATGCGAATCAAGTGGGATAAACCATTCGCCAGGAGAATGGGCCCCGCCGCCGTTACCACCCCCGGCTATTGTAATCGCCGGGATGCCTAACGACATTGGAACATTAGAGTCAGTGCTTGACGTGCTAAGTTCTTGAAGTTCTATTCCCAGTTCATCAAACGCCAGTGCCGCTACTTGGACGATGGGGTCTTCGGGCGGTGTTCTTCCAGTAGGCCTGTCTCCAATCAAATTAAAATCCACTGTAATGGTGCTGCTTTCACCCCAGCGAGTATTCTCTTCATCAACCGCTTCTAATGCTAGTTCCTTTGCGCGCGCTTCTAGCTGAGCGAGTTGTTCGCGGTCATTAGAGCGCATGTCGATAGCAAAAATTGCGTCGGCTGCAATAGAATTAACTGATGTGCCACCTTCAACGGTACCAACCGTAAATGTTGTTTTGGGAAATCTAGGCGTTTCTATTTCGGAAATTTTCGCTATAGCACGTCCCATTGCATGTATTGCGCTGGCTAACCCAAAGGCACCAAATGAATGCCCCCCAGGCCCTTTAAAATGAAACTCAAATCGCCGGCTACCAGTTCCTCCATTAGTGATTCGTCGTAAGCGCGTACCATCCACTGAAACAAATCCATCTATATACGGGTGATCACGAAATATTGCTTTAATGCCCCTCAAATCTCCTCTGCCTTCTTCGCCTACATTTCCAGCGAAAATAATGTCACCGACTGTATTTAGTTTATTTTCGTTAAGCACGTCGATAACGCTGAGGAGGGCAGCAAGCCCCCGAGTGTCATCGCCAATTCCAGGCGCGTAATAGCGGCCGCCGCGAAGCTCCACTCTTGTATCTGTACCTTCGGGAAAAACTGTATCCAAGTGTGCTGCAATTAGAAAGGTTGGACCTCCGCCGGTTCCTTTTCTGATACCTATTACGTTTCCTTCACTATCTATATAAGCATCGCTGAGACCGCGTGCGTGCATTTGTTCTAAATAATAATCGGCACGACGATCTTCTTTAAATGGAGGGGCTGGTATTTCTGTTATACGAAACTGCTCTCGGATAGTTTGTGGTTCTGTCTCTAAAATTCGCAGAAGAGCAGCCTGTACTTGTGGGTCGGAAGTTATTTGGTCAAAAGTATTAACTACCAAATTCTCTACTGACACAATGTCTTGTTGAGCAGAGCTTGAATTATTGATGAATAAAATAAAATACGCATAAAAAATTATTAGTACTAATTTGTCATTGTTGAAAAAAAACATTTAATTTCCTAAATTACTGCCAATTATGCGAATTATCACTGTTGCGGCTCTGCAAGATCCATGCTTCCTATGCTTTCAAAACAGCGAGACTATACTCAAATATACTTATAAATTACAGCTTAGTAGTCTAAAGTCTATAGTATTTATTGCGTTTGAATAAGCAGCAGACTATCAAATAGTCTATCTTTGTCTTTTTCGCTGATATTAGGTGTTGTAATAGTATTATGGAAATATATGCGTTGCTGGGGAGTTATCCTTACACTCTTATCAATTAGCGTCGCGAGCTCTAAAATAATAGATTCACCTAATTCAGTGATTGCCGGCCTTATGACTTTTTGCAAATCTGGAGCAACCGAGGTGTTTGGTTCGCTCAGCCAGTCTGCAAGGTGTCGATATTGAATCGCTTTGGATACGTCGATCTGGGCTTCAAAGAATGCCTCAATAGAGTGATGTTCGATTCCTTGTTCTAAAGCTGCAGATAAGGCATTTTCTATTACGATTTTCTCTCGCTCTAAATCTTCAATCGCTACATGGTTCTTTAACTTATATAAGGCGACGTCTTCCATGTGGTTAAGACGCTCATTTATTAAGATGAAGAGAGGTTCAGTTTCGTATTGCTCAACGGCTATCGTTGATAATGGTGTGATAACAATTGAGATAAAAAGGACAAAGAATTTTGAGGGAGTGTCTTTTCGCATAGATAGATCAATAGTGAGTAAGTTTTGTTATTATACTGCTGTTTTTATATTTTAAAAAAAGAAACGATGAAGAAAATTAGTAATTCGCTTCTAATATTAATGTTATTGGTTGCGTTAGGGTCTTGCAGCAATAGTCTGCTTACCCAAAATATTGGGCCAGTTTTGCCGAAAAAGCCTAATATTTTATGGATAGTGGCAGAAGATTTGAGTCCGATTATTCCTCCTTTCGGTGACCTTACCGTAGAAACCCCAAGCTTGACGAAATTATCCCATGAAGGAGTGAGGTATAGTAACGTATTTTCGACGTCTGGGGTTTGTGCGCCAAGCAGAGCTGCTATTGCTACAGGAATGTATCAAAATCGTATCGGTGCACACCATATGCGGACTACGAGTGTAATCGATGAGGGCCCTGAAGGCTTAATGCCTTATGAGGCTCTACCGCCACCATATGTAAAAATGCATAGCCAGTATTTTAGAGAAGCTGGATATTATGCTACAAACAATGCGAAAGAAGACTATCAATTCCAAAAGCCGGTTACAGCCTGGGACGATAGTAGTCAAAAAGCACACTGGCGTAATAAGGCGCCGGGCCAGCCTTTCTTTTCTGTTTTTAATCTAGGAATCACTCACGAATCTCAGGTATGGAGGCAGCAAGAGAATCCGCTTCTCATTTCTAACGACCTAGAGGTGCCAGTGCCCCCTTATTTGCCTAACACTGAAACAGCTTTGCGTGATGTTCGGCAGGTTTATAGCAACATTGTTTCTATGGATAGAGAAGTCGGCGAAATACTCTCTCAACTAGAAGAAGATGGTTTGTCGGATAGCACTATAGTTTTTTTCTTCAGTGATCATGGCGGCCCATTACCTAGGCAGAAGCGCATGCTTTATGATTCTGGTTTGCGTCTCCCTATGATAATTCGATTCCCCGATCGTTGGCAGGCGGGCTTAATTGATGATCAATTAATAAGTTTTGTTGATTTTAAATCTACGGCTCTATCTTTAGCCGGCATTAGACCTCCAAAGTATGTTGATGGGCGAGCATTTTTGGGGGACTTTGTTCAAACGCCTAAGCGAAATTATATACACGCAGCGTCGGATCGATTCGATAACCAATACGATACCATTAGAGCGGTGAGGGATTCACGCTTTAAGTATTTGCGCAATTATAACCTCGATCAGCCTTACTACTTGCCTCTGCCTTACCGCGAACAAATGGCGATAATGCAAGAACTTTTGATTCTTCGGGAACGCGGTGAGTTGACAGAAATTCAGTCTCAATGGTTTCGAAATCAAAAACCATTAGAAGAATTATTCGACACCTATAATGATCCATATGAATTGCACAACCTTGCCGATGACCCGGAATATAGGGAGAAGCTCTCAGAGCTAGGCACCGAAATGGACGACTGGTTGAGTGATATAAATGACTTAGGTTTTATACCAGAGCAAGTATTAATCGACAGCTTCTGGCCAAAGGGAGAGCAACCTATTACCGAGCCCCCTGTTTATAATGTAACGGGGAATGATATTTCTTTAATAAGTGCCACTGAGGGCGCAAATATTGGCTATCAAATAATTGATCCAGGCATGGAGCTAGAAGCTAGTTGGCAGGTTTATCAAGAACCCATCAGACTTCGATCAGGACAATCAATTAAAGCCCTAGCGCATCGAATCGGATATGCGCCTAGCGAACAAGTGAACTTTGAGCTAGATTAGAATCATACGGGCGCTACGATTGTGTATAGTGGTTTTCGTATGTTAATCGGCTTAAGGGTGGTCCTAGGAGTATCCGAATTTTAAAGTAGAGTAGTCTGCTTTTTAGTGAATGGGGCAATTGTTCGATCAATGATGGAAAGACTTGTAGAGATTAATAAAAGCCAGGCAAAAATTGATGCAACGAATTCCATAAGGTCACTGAAGTCTCTACCCAACTCCAACCTAGAAAAAGCAACAACAAAGAGAGGCCCAAAGTATAATATCCCGTTCCAGCGGCCTAGATAGTTCATGCGTAGCTCCTTCTGCCTATAAAGATAGTAGGAGTCCAATACATACTGCGCAAATGCTATTACTATTAACGCGGGTAGGATAGGCGTTATATTTCCGTTGATTGAGCATCCTATAAGACCAGAAGTCACAAATAAAAAATCTGTGCCGTGATCAAAAATTTGTCCCTTGGCTGAAGACGTGCCATTGGCGCGAGCAACTTTCCCATCAAAGTAGTCACTTAAAACAGCAAGAACTATCATTCCTATTAGAATAGGGGCGGAAATGAGCCTGTCGTTTGCGAATGCCAAGGCTACCGGGAGAGCCAATAGTAAGCGAATGGTTGTTAAGAAGTTCGCCATAATTAATTAAATAATTCACGCTGAGCTCGGCGCCAAAACACTAATCCAATAACTGCGTTAAATAAGATAAAGAAATTATGTTGGACGAAACCAAAAGCGGCCATTTGTCCTTCATTTTCTGGGAATAGAATAACCCAAAAAGTAATCGCTGCAGCCCGCATAGGAGTGGGGACCGCTGCCGCAAAGAATATTACGGGCAAATAGGGCAAAAGCTCCATAAAAGAAGCTTCGACGCCGAAAAGATTTAACGCGATTGTATATACAGCGATTGCTGCCAATAACGCTGGAGATCGCAGTAATAGAAACAAAAAATAATGCTTAAATTTTGCTTGTTTAAAAGCATCGAAAATTCTTTTGTCGCGAAATTTATTTTCAGATAAAATTGTGCCTTGGAAATACATAAGCCAAATCACAAAGAATATTGCAGCGCCGGCAGCAATTATTGGCATCAAACTAAATACCTCTGGTAATCCGCTCCCGCCAAAGAAATATCCAATAGAAGCCCATACCAGCAGATAAAAAACCTCGCAATACATGATAAATAACATTACAGAGCCAACTTCCCATCCTGGAATTTGGTCTCGTTTATTAAGGTAGTAGGCCATGGCGCCTTTACCTATCTGTTCATTAAAAATTGAAATAATGTAGGCGCTAGCTCTGATCGGGAGGATATCTTTATATTTTATTTCTGCTATGAACCAATTTAGGGCTCGTGTCACTACAAGCGTGTCGATGAAAAAATAAAAGAGCGAGTAAGCTACCATTAAGCCTAGCCATGGCAGCCATGCAACATTTGAGAAAACATCGGTCATGTATGCGGCCAGGGAAAGTCCTTCCCTTGCTGCGGCACCATTTAACCGGGAGTAAAGATAGACAAAGCAAATTGCCGTTAAGATGAGAAAAGCAACCCGGCCTAGCGGGTTTGTTTTTGTTTTCGCCGTTGAATCTTGGTTTTTAGCTTCCTGAGATTCAGATGGGCTTTCAAGATCAGTTTGTTCCGTCATATTAATCGCCAGAGTTAACCATTTTTTGTAAAGTGTTTTCTAGAGTTGTAAGTGTAATGCCTATTGCTTCATCAGCGTTAGTCTCAATCACTTCATCTTGCGTAATCACATCAATTACGGTTGGTGTTATACCTCCGCCTTTTATTGTGCTCGTGATCGCCGCGCCCATTTTTGCTATCCAGATAGGAACAGAACCAATTTCTACTGACTTTCCCATTAGATGAGCAGTTTTTGAAATTATGTCGCGGTAAGAAAAGCTGGTTGGGCCGACAAGTTCGTGGATGGTCGTTTTTTTGGGAGGGTTTTGGCTGATTTTTGTTAGTGCCTCAGAAAGATCATCAATATCTAACGGTCTCATCTGATAATGACCACCGCCAAGCACCTTTGTCTGTCCAGAAGAGGCCATTCCTAATATAGCCTGAGACCCTGCCGCCCCTTTGCCTAATAGAATTGGAGTTCGCAAGATGCTTGCCACAATACCGGAGTCTGAGATTAATTTTTCAGCCGCACCTTTAGAGCGGAAATAAGCATTTTTAGAGTTTGAGCTTGCCCCTACAACGCTTATAAAAATAAGATGCTTGACTCCGGTATTGAGAGCAGCTTCGACAACGGATGCTGTTGCAGCAATGTTAGCACTCGCATAATTTGAGTTTTTGGTTTCGACGAGTATGCCTGCCAAATGAATGACACAATCAACTCCCGCCATAATATGTTCTAGAGTTGAAATATCGTCATAGGCTATAACGCTGGGTTTGATTGCCTTATTTTGTGGTAAATCAGAGAATGCTTTCTTATTGCGCACCCCTGCGAACACGTTTATTTCAGTGCCTTTAGTTAGTAGCTCTAGTAAAATTTTCCCGACGCTACTATTTGCGCCAGTGACTGCTATTTTCATTTTTCCTTCTTCCATTGCAAAAATTCGGAAATGCTCTCCTACCTTATTAAGGACAGCAATTAGCTTAAGTGTGATTGTATATCACTTAATTCATATCATGGTAAGTTACTACTGCTGATAGATCTTAAAAATTTAAGATTTCCAAGTGTTTGATTTCTTTGTTATACGACCTGTACTAGATTATCTAGCTTTTTCGAACGCTGTAGTTTAGTCGCCTTGCTATTTTCTACCTGCTGCAAGTCAGGAGCACTAAAAGCTAAACCTTTTTGCGTAACCGGGGCATCTCTATAGAGGGTAGTGCGCATTCTTGGTTTGCGGCGCATTTTTATTAGGGAATTTTCCATTGAATTAGGCTCCCATTCTTGGCCATGATCCGACCCCGCCGCTCGAGTTATGCTTTCGTTCATTAAAGTACCACCGATATCATTTGCTCCCGCATTCAGACACGCGAAAACGCCGTCCTTTCCCATTTTAACCCAAGAGGCTTGAATGTTTTCTATAAGTCCGTGAAAAATGATACGAGCTATGGAGTGCATTAGAATTGCTTCTCTAAAACTCGGGCCAGCGCGGGAGTTTCCTTTCAGGTACATTGGGGCTTCCATGTGAACATAAGGTAGTGGAACAAATTCCGTAAAGCCTCCGGTTCGTTTTTGTAGATCCCGAATTCTTGCTAAGTGACTGGCCCAGTGCACGGTTTTTTCTACGTGACCATACATAACGGTGGCTGTCGTTCTGAAGCCAAGGCCATGTGCTTCTTCCATAACTTCTAGCCATTGTTCTGTATTAATCTTATCAGCACAAATAATTTGACGTCCCATCTCAGAATTTCCCATCTCAATATTTCCTCCATGTGACCGAATTATATCTGATGCAATAGAAAGACCCAAGCCGACACTAGACTTTGTTTGGTTTCTACTTTTATCGATTTTATAGAACGGTTTAAACACATTTTCATACTCAGAAGAAGGAATGCCAGGACCATCATCTTCGACAAAAATTAATACACTTCTTTTTATTTTTTGTTGCGTAACTTTAATATTTTTTGAGAAATTAACTGCGTTATCAAGCAAATTGTTTAGGCATCTTTGTATAAGATTTTTTCTTCCACTGAAAAAAATTTCTCTTTCTTGATCAACTAAAATATTTTTATTTTCATATTTTTTCACGGTCGACATGATTAACTCTGACAAATTAAATTTTTCACTTTTTTCTGTAAAATTTGATTGAGAAAATTGCAAATATTCATTCAGCATTTTTTCCATTTCATCAACATCTCTTGATAGTTTATTTGTAATTTCTTTATCATTAATAAATGCTAGTTGAAGCTTAATTCTTGTTAAAGGTGTTCTTAAATCATGACTAATTCCAGAAAGCATTTCAGATCTTTGGTTTAAATGTCTTAGAATTCTTTTTCTCATTCTATCAAA
>JAQWTK010000103.1 GCA_029242705.1 Gammaproteobacteria bacterium
CTTCTTTTTCTTTTGATTTTCATATCCCCCTTACTTAAGGGGCAAGAAGATATCCTATATCTTCATTGTGCTTACGATGAACCTTGGTCGCAATTGTCGCTAGATGGCGAAACCGAAAGAGCTTTGCAGGCCGAAATATGGCAAATCTCAGAATCCTCTAGAATGTGGCAAGGCTTTAATCTTTACACAACTGACAGTTTTCCCGCTCAGGGATATTCGCTTGATGATCTTAATAGAGACCTCGGACTTTTAAGCTCAGGGCCGGCAACTAGAGACTTTCAAGTCGTCACACAACTAGAAAAAATAAACCTTTTTGTTGGAGACGAAGTTTTTGTTGAGATAGACAGAATCTCTGGCCGATTTTCTTATATGAATACGGAGTCTTCTGTTGTGGGCGAATGCGAGAGTAATGCAAGAGAAGATGCTGAAAATTTTTTAATAGAGCAGCATGAACGCTATCAAAATGTAATTACTACTATTGAAAAAATTCGTAAGTTCTAATCCAGAAATTAGTAAAGATGATCGCCCTTCCTTAATTATTTTCTGTTCGCTAAAGTCTTCTTAAATCAGTCTGACCCGCATCAAAATTCTTAAGTATTTCAGGGCAAGCAGATCCATTAGTTGCTGACCCCAACGTCATAACTTCTAGAAACGTAGTAGTTGCAAAAGTCGCTAACCCAGGGACACCATCGGTGATTGTCGTATCAACAACGGCATGCTCTACAGAAATTTGATACGCATTTTCTGGAAGCAAATGTTCAGCCGGAATAACGAATTCCGTTGCAGAAAAATCGAGATAAGGGGTATTTTCAAAAGGTCGCCCGCTATGCGAAATACGCTCCCCATTGCAGTTACCCATAATGACAAAAACCAAATCATTAACGATCCCCATAGGATCTGATTTTCCATCATTGAATGCACTCCACGTCACAGTGAGCGATATATCTGGCTGGATAAGGCTTGGTGAAACAATCTCTCCATTCTGGGACAAAATAATTTGTGGAGCATCAGGAAGGCGAGAACTATCTGAAGAAGAATTAACTAAGCCAATGGATTGCTTCATAGGACCTGTTGACGGAGTGTCATAACTAAAAATATAGCTGCCATCCGGATAGTTTTCCTCAAGCTCCAGCTCACTAAGATATCTCCCTCCGTGCATCTCAAAAGCATAACCGCTATCTAGAAAAGGGATGGCTTCAGATGGATTACTGGGTATAAATAATGATGATTTTTTTACCTGGCCATTTTCTTGCACAAATATTTCCGCAAAGAAATGGTAGTTTAGGGCAGAAATTGTTCCGCTATGTTCCTGTCCGAAGTTTCCAGTTTTACCGACAACAACGAAAGTAATATCTGTTTGCGATTCTTCAACTTGATTTGCAGTAGCTATCGCAAAATTAGAAACTACTATAGTAAAAATTATCAACAGAAATTTAAAATCGATAAGCTTCATACCCGGTTATCCTAATCTCTTTAGTTTAAAAACTCTCTATTCCAATTAATCACTCGAAATCAAAATCAGTTTTTCTTGTCTTCCATCTATGTAGTAAGTATTTTCACCATCAAAATATGCATCTTCCTCCAACTTGAAACGCACATCCTGTCCACCCCATTCTGGAATACTTACTGTTGAGTTTAATTCAATAGAATGAGCAGTATGTTCGTAAAGTGGGTAATCTCCCCTCCCCAGCGTATCTCCTTGGTTATCCCACATACCAATAGTTGGACCTGCGCCATGCCCATGATAGCCAATAGGGTGAGTATATATAGATGGTCGAATATCTTCTTCTATGGCCTGCAGTCTCGCAGCTCTTAAAATTTCATTGCCTGTGAGACCAAGAATAAAGTTTTCTGTAAGGATATCTTGCAACCGATTACTAGTAGCAAAACCTATTCTAAGTCCGGCCGGGGCTTTTGATTCACCATTTTTTAAAACATAGGCATGTTGTTGCGTGTCCGTATTAAGACGTAAATAGGTAATACCAAAATCAACGTGCAGTAAATCGCCGGCTAAAATCATTCCCTGCAATTCAGCTTCCTCTCCCTCTCTTTGAATACTGACGGAAGGATGAAACCACGCTAGCAGACGTAATTCACGAATACGATCACGGTACCACCATTTGACTTCTTCTGTCGTTGTGACTCCGGGCGTAATAACACTATTTGAAAAACCTTCAGCAATAATTTCATGTGCGATTCTGACAATAGAAGGATAGAGCTCCATTTCCTCTTCAGTCCGAGTCTCCAGCCAACCTATAGCCAGCTTCTCGGCAGAAACAATTTTAGATTTTTGTTCGTTGGATAAAGCAGCGGATAAACCTTCAAACTCACCATGAGTCAACCCATCCGCTAACGCAAAGTTTGGAGAGACGTTAATCCCAATGGATTCCGGATTTTTTTCTGAAATAAGATCTGCTAAAGCCTGCCATTGGTCAGTTTGCACTTCGGGGTTCCACCTAGCCTGGAAATATTCGCCCACAGCATAACGTGAGACGGCATAACCTTTTACTCCATTATTACCCTCATCTACGAACACCAAAATAGTTCGTCGTCTAGCCGAATGAGCCGTCCCAGGCAACATCGTCATCACAACCGGATCTTCATTGTATTCTCGCGCAACAAGAACCCACATATCTATGCCTTCCCTGCGCATGAGTTTCACTGGTAAGCTTTTTAGACGAACTGATAATAATCGATCGACGGCATCCGCTCGCTCTTTCATAGAAAGTATGGAATCGTCACTAGCAGCAAACGCGGAAATTATATTGAATGCAAACATTAAAGTGATAAGGAACGATGTTAAACGAATCATATTCTCTCCATAAACATAACTATCTCTCGATTTACTAGTCTGTACAAAGTCATACCGGTGACAGAAGGACTTCTGAAACTTTCCCACAGAACCATTACATGGCCGAGCCGCCCCCATATGTAGGAATGTTACGCTGAGATATACGCCAGTAGTGCCTTATCGCGGTAACTTTTTCGCTCCCATTTTCATCGACCTGAGTTGTAATTGGGTCACTACCAAACAACTGAATGACTTCATCATAATCTTGAACTAGCGCCGCAGTTCCTTCATAGATTTTCCCGTCGATCTTCAATCTAATACGTGGATCGCGTTCAATATTCTTCCACCACGCCTTATTGTTAGGAAATTCTGCTTCTAATCTTTCTCCTTGCGCGCTTCCGCTTAGATAAAGAACAGCGCCGCGCGGTCTTGCATTGACACTGACCGAATGAGGGATCCCATACCACGTATGAGTCTCTAGCATAATCGAGTTTCCTCTAACCGGATGGTCAACCTCGCTAATGAAATCCCAATTCGTTATGGCTTCTCGCACGACTTCACCCTTCAGCCAAAAACCTGGCCCAGCGGTCCTATTATTTTCGGCGAATGCCGGCGTTCGGGGATCAATATATCTTGGCTCCAAACCAGTCACTCTTAGAGTTAGAAGCGATATAACTATTAGGCCTCCAAGGGCCAGCACAATAATTTTAAATAACCGCATAATCTTAATTCTCCTTAACATTTAAGGTTACATAGACAGTATCTATCAGAAACGAAATTGTCCAGTTTCGAAATCACTTTGTGGCTGAAAGTAACCTCTTAGAGGTGTTTCCTGCCGGTAAATTTAGTATCTTTTAGTCATGAGTAAAAAAACAACATTGATGGTAACCGCCACATTTTTTATAGCAGGCTTAGCGCTATTATCGCACTCCAATGTAGATCCTCATGGCGGTGCCTTAAACTTATATGGCTGTCATAAACAGTCCAGCAATGACTCTTATCATTGCCATAATGGCGACTATTCAGGTCTTTCTTTCGATTCTCAAGATGCTTTTCTAGAACAAATGCGATCCCAAACAATTGTGAATACTGACCAACGCTCGGATTACAATAGAGGCGACTATCTTCCATATTGGGCAGACGAAGACCAGGACTGCATAAATACCAGGCACGAAGCATTAATTATCGAATCACGAATTCCTGTAACAATGAGTCGAAATGGATGCTTTGTTATAAGGGGAGAATGGCTGGATCTCGCTACAAATCAAATTTTTACAGAACCGGCAGACGTTGATATAGACCATACAGTAGCGCTCGCAGAAGCTCACAGGAGCGGCGCGGTAAACTGGTCACGTGAAAAAAAACAAACCTTTGCGAACGACTTGATGAATTCAGCTGTATTAAAAGTAATGGACGATAGTACCAATGCAGCCAAAGGCGATAAAGATCCATCTGAGTGGCTCCCTCCTAACGCGAATTACCATTGCAGTTACGTGAAAAATTGGATTAGGGTTAAAACTCTCTACGAGCTCACGTTTGATGAAGCAGAAATAATTGCGATCGAAAAAATATTGGGAACTGATATAGAGCTTGGATTGGAAATACAGTGCTAGATTATTATTTAACCAAAGTAAAATCTTAAAAAAGTGATCTATTACTTATTTTTGGGTATTTATCTAGGGAAATGATTTATTCGCCTAAAGGCAACGTGACTGGGAAAAAAGCGCCTTTTAATTTCCATGAATTATTGTTATTAACCAATAGGTATGTTCCGACTGTCGTTGAGTAAGCTACATCTGATTCGTTCATCCTAGAAAAATCCACAGTTACCATCGCTGATTCATTGTCATCGTAAACTATTGAGATCTCATTTATTTTTGTATAGACCCATCCGTTTCTTTTTATTCCATCAAAATTAATTGCGTCACCATAACCATCAAAAACGGTTGCTGCCTCTCCCATAACAACTACAAAGGGGTTGTCAGAAATTTCATTCATTAGTTCATTATTTTCTTGATTAAAATACTCGAACGCTCTTGCTACGATTTGCTCAGGCGCCACAGGCACCTCCCTCCCAATTTCAATCCGAATTTCTGCTCCCGAGAAAACTATTATTAAAAGGACGAAAACTATTCCAAATAGACTAACGTTTAGTTTACTCATAAGTCTATCCGGAAATTCTTAAGAGTAGTTTACTCTCATTCAAAGAACAGGTTCTATTTTTAATAACGCGCCATCAGATTCCTCATCAGTCAGTAAATAAAGAAACCCCTCGGGACCTTCACGTACCTCACGAATCCGTTGCTTAAGTTCAGTTAATATAAGTTCGCGTCGCATCTCTTCCGTTCTCTCGTTAAAAACGATTCTTTGCAGATGGCCAGTGCCTGGTATACCACCCATACGAAGCGATCCAACAAATACATTACCTTTCCATGCAGGAAATTTATCACCAGTATAGACAGCAAAACCTGAAGCCGCGATCGCGGGGAGCCAAACCAAAAGAGGAGATTCTAAACCCTCTCGAGTTGGGTTATCGTTCACGCGCTCACCGGAATAGAAACGACCGAAGCTAACAATAGGCCACCCATAATTTCCACCTGGCAGTAAAATATTAATTTCATCACCGCCATTAGGCCCATTTTCATGCTGCCATATTTCACCGGTCTCAGGATGCAGCATAAGACCTAGTGTATTCCGGTGACCTAGAGTGTATATCTCCGGCCGATAATTCAAACGATTCAAGAAGGGATTGTCCGCAGGCATACTTCCATCATCTTCTATTCTGAGAACTTTACCTCGAAGACTCATGGGGTCCTGTGCAACCTCCCCTACCCGTCCACCGGTGGACATATACACGTTTCCATCACTTCCAAATGCAACACGCCCGTTTAAACCCGAATTACCCTCATACGCTTCCGTTACGACGAGATCGCGGACATCAATAAGCGCACCATCTATAAGCCTACCGAAGGCTAGCGCCGGCGCACCCCAACCATTTTCGACAGGCTTGGTATAGGTTAAGTAAACTAATCCATTCTCCAGGAAGTCAGGGTGGATAGCGACATCCATCAAACCACCATTACCGTCAGTCCTAACATTGGGCGTGCCAGAAATCGGACGTGGGTCTAAGACTCCGTCTTGAATTAAGCGAAGTCGACCGGGTCGCTCAGTAACAAGAATATTATTGTTCGGAAGGAAAGCTATAGCCCAAGGGTGTGACAAGCCTCTTGCGATAGCACTAACACGGACCTTATGTTGTTCCGCCGTGTCGAATACCCAGGGCCCTTCTCCCAATGGAGGAACTGGAACACCGATCGACTGCCCTGAAGCTTGGCTGACCGTTAATAAACTAACTAGTGATAATGCAGTAGCGCGAATACAGCAAATTATTTTCATAGGAGTCTTCCCAACAAAATACTAGAAAAGTGTAACACAAAATGTAGCAAAAACTTGGGGGTGCGCTGGAATAAGCGGGCCTTACGGATTACAAGTTGACCCAATAAGGTAGTTAACTAATCCTTAGCCAGTGCCTTAATCGCTTCCAAGTGCATAGCATTGAGCCTTCCTTGTTAGCCGATATCTATAGTATCTTCTGGGTATGAATATTGAAAAAATTCTGAACGTCGCAGGTGTAATAGGCGTTATTGCATCCCTGCTATTCGTCGGACTTGAGTTAAGACAAAACCAAGTTATCGCGATCGCTGGCCAACAACAGGCAAGAACCGAGGCGCGATTGAATCAAGTGTTGTCAACTTATGAGTTTAGCCGCGAGGAAATTGGTGTAGAAAGTATTCCTTGGGAAGACCAATCTGATGTCCAAAAATATATCCGCGAACAGAGGCAAGTTTATTATTGGGTTGTAAATGAAAATAATTTTTATCAATACCAAGCCGGTCTGTTAAGCGAGGAACTCTGGGAAAGAGAAGCTCGATATACAGCCTTGCAATGGAGTCATTGCCATCTCCGTCATGTTTTTGAGGGTCAGGAATTTATCGAATCATTCGAGGCTTATGTTAGAAATCTTCCTGATAATTGCAATGATACCGCTGACGAAAATACTGGAATAATTCCTCGGTTTCAGTAAATAAATTCGTTGTAGCAGTTTTCTTAAAGTAAGTTGTTAGTGACTCTAGCTCTTCCGTAATTACCGATATCTATAGTATCTTCTGGGTATGAAAACTCCCTACAAATCCGGCTGAGAAATGAATTCTTTAGAATTACTTAATATCCTCTTAATTCTAATTTTAATTATCCTTGTAATTACTCATTGGGATAAGCTTTCTAAAACATTGTCGAAGCTAACCTTCACCGCTACTGCAATACTAACTGGAGCGTTAGGAATAATTGCCTTGTTTTTGACTTGGCGTCTGCCTCTTATTCAAGAAGCAGCATTTTTTGTTATTCAGTCGATAGGCACTATTTTCGGATTTCTTATAATACTTGGGCTAATTTTCGTGGCTTGGTTTCTAGCATGGGGCGCAGCGCTGACAAGCATAGATTGGGCACAAAATCTTCTTTCATCGAGCGTGGTGCAAACTGAAAACGCAGATAAATCTGCATCAAACGAAATCTTGAATAAAAGAAATCAGGTTATTACGGGAATATTGTTAGTCATCTTTAGCCTATGGGTTGGCTTTAATGATGTCGAGGGTCCTAGTCTCTTTAGTTTTTTAATTATGCCTCCAGTTGGTTTTATAGCATTTTTTATTGCATGCCTAATAATAGGCACTATCCTCAAATGGATTTGGATTATCGTGAAATATCCGTATGATGTATATAAGTTCAATAAAAAGCCAAAAGAATAGTTTTCTGTGTATACAAAATTAAAGCAACAGTCTTTTATTTGTTAGGCCATATCTACAGTATCTTCTGGGTATGAAAATGAACAAACTATTCACAACAATAATCCTACTCTGCTTTTCCAACTTCTGTAATGCGGATTGGAAAAAATATGAGTCCGACTCATTTGTAATCATTTCAGATGAGCGAGAAACATCAGTTCGTGCTTGGGCTAATGAGCTTGAGGTCGTGAAGAGGTTGGCTGAGTTGATGTTTAATACGCGTATTTCATCATCGAAAGAATCAAAACTGAAAATTTTCATATTTAATCGGCGAAGTGACTTTAGGGATTTGTTAGGAAATTCAAGAGTTGCAGGCTTTTATTTTCAGGGAGTAAATCAACCTTATATGATGATTGGACCGCGCACCCAAAAAGAAGTTTTATTTCATGAGTTTGCACATTACTTACAGTCGCACTCGCTGGGCTACCAGAATCCGACATGGTTAGAAGAAGGCTTCGCAGAAACAATGTCTACGGTTTTAGTGGACTCTGACACTGTAACATTCGGTGGTGCACCGAACAGAATAGGTTCACTTGGACCAACGGGTCCTATTTCTCTTGAAAGTCTGCTTAGCGATGAATATCCGACAGACCGAAGAAAAGCTTCAGCATATTATGCGACTGCTTGGATTACCTACAAGTTCATAGTTCTGTCGGACAATGAGCAACTGGACGCAGCCTTTGAAAATTATTTAAAAGTATATCGTTCTGGTGAAAGAGATTTGGAAACATTGCTTGAGAGTTTTGCTTATCCAATTGAAGAACTCGATCAGACCATACGCAGAACAATGCGAAGACCAAGAGGAAGCGTATTGGAATTAACCTATGAACTTCCTTTAAGTGAGTTGGGAGAACTAAATTCCAAAGTAGTTGTTACTGAACTCACTGATAAAGCCTTTTACACAAATCTGGCTGCATTTCACTATGCTATCGGCGACTACCAAGAAATTTCGCAGAATCTTAACCCCAACAATTCAAGAGATTACCCATTAGCAAATGCATTTTATGCGCTGGCTCGAGATGTGGACTTAGATTATATGGAGAATCTTGTCGGAATTAACAGTCCGAATTTACAAGATATTTTATCGACATACTCTCAAGAGGAGCAGAGCAGATATTTTTCCTTAATAAGCAAGTATTATTATTCTAGGAATATAGACGCTAGTTATGAATATGCGCAACAAGCAATAGCTATCGACAACGCAAATGTTGAAGCATTATTGACATTGTGCTTGATCAGTTTACGAAGAGAGGAATTTAATTCAGCAAAGACATATATCGAAACCGCAACTTCTTATGGTTTTCGAAATTCAGAGGTTATTAAAACTGCTCTCGCGACCAGCTTATTAGTAGGTGAAGAAAAACTACTCAGAGAGGCAACTGAACAATGGAAAGCATCATTCAAGCATTATGAAAATGCCTCTGATTATTCGGATCGTTTATCCAATTTATATGCTCTTGGCACCAAATTTATAAGGGCTAATCCATTAGAAAACTCTCCAAATAATATTAATATTGTCGGCGACCTATTGGACGGCACAGACAGACTTGGATTTTCCGACCTTGGAGGCATACTCCTTTTATCGAGGGTTCTCGAAGCAAGTATAACACTCGTGGAATTACACAAAGACGAAGTTCGAAGCACTCAACAATCTTATGAAAATCAGTTTTTGGAAGCATTAAAATATTTATATGGAGAAAATGGTTTAAAACAAGACGTAGATTATAAAAAAGCTTTTGATTTGCTCTCCTCGCTGAGAGAACAAGGTTTCGCTGGACCGACATACTTTTTGGGAATTATGCATGATGCTGGACTAGGTGTTAGAAAGAATACGGAAACTGCTGTTTCCCTGTTCAGAGAAGCAATGCAAAAAGAATATATAAACGATTATTGGGAAGCCACGGTTAGTCCAGGACTAGCATATGAATTAGCTCGCTCTTACGAGAATGGCGTTTTAACTGACGTTGATTATGAAAGAGCATATAGCCTCTATAAAAAGTCAGCTGTAAAAGGCTTTACTGGGGCGCAAGGAGCTCTGGGTTTCCTCTATGAGTCTGGGAGAGGTGTTCAACAAAACCTCACCTTCGCTTATTCTTGGTATTCAATTTCGGCTACCGCAGAGCAATCTGTTCTTACCCAGGCCGACTTGGACGATATTGCCGAGAGTTTGACCTCGGAACAATTAGCTGAAGCCTCCAGCATTATTAATCAATGCATTGAAACTAACCTCAAAGATTGTATTTTAGTTGATCAGTAGATAATGACTAACTACACAACACTCAAGTAGCCAGGAAGCCAATAATGAAGAAAACCCGATTCTTGCCATTCATACTGTTGCTGTTAAGCACTGGAATGCTCAGTGCACAGTCAGCAGAAACCGGATTTCTCAACAGAAGCATCTCTCTGGATGGTGTGGAATATCGTTATCAAGTGTATGTTCCATACAACTACACTGCAGCTGAAGAGTGGCCCGTTACACTTTTTCTGCATGGTGCGGGAGATCGGGGTTCAGATGGTCTGAAACAGACTCAAGTTGGGCTGGGTAGGGCGATTCGGCTTAACCCGGAACGGTGGCAGACTCTCGCGGTTTTCCCGCAAGTAGCTGTGGCTGAATCCTGGCAGGGAGTGGCTGGAGATGTTGCTATGGCAGCGCTGGATGCCACCATTGCAGAGTTTTCGGCAGATGCGGATCGGCTGTACCTAACCGGCCTCTCACTTGGTGGTAATGGGACCTGGTACTTAGGCTATCATAACACAGAGCGATTCGCGGCTATGGTGGCAGTTTGTGGGTTCGTAGATCTTGGGGATCGATTTCCTGGATTCTTGCCAGAGGCTGAAAACAGTTTTGCTGCCCTGGCAGAAGATCTGTCCGAAACCCCTGTGTGGATTGTGCATGGTGATGCGGATGTCGTCGTTCCTGTGGAGCAATCTCGTAATATGGCTGCCGCACTAGAAGCAGTTGGTACGGACATTCACTACACCGAGCTGCCAGGGGTCAATCACAATTCATGGGACACTGCTTACGCAAACTCTGATCTCATAAGCTGGCTATTTGATCAGAAACTCTAGTGGGAATTTGAAAAACTGCTTTTGCTCGAAGCAAGCTACCCCTTATTTTATCTCAGGTATTTTTGCATTAGTGCTTATCCAAACAATCAATTAATCACCTACCCTTATCGTATTCGGAAAATAAAAACTTAGTAATAGACTTCCGTACATGACTAGCTAGGGGCATATCGTCTGGTTTGTTGGGTAACACATTCACATAAAAGAACTCACGCCAGTTATGCCAACCGTCGTCATAAGCTAACGTTTCTAATGCTTTCCAATACTCACGCTCCAGTGCAATAGAACTTCGACCAGAAGCTAAACTAATGTGACGTTGCTCTAAATAATTTTTAAGCATTACTGATATCTATTCACAAGTGCTTGATGAATTTGACCTTACGTATTCTAAGAATTCCGGCTGAGACGCATTCTCGAAAACATCACGAAACTGGCAGCTATCATACTGCAAAAATATTCTTCTCTCAGCGAGTCGCCAAGCGTCTTCAGGCAATAAACCTAGATTAAACTGCTGCCATGAGGCTTGTAAACTAGCCATGCGTATACGAGTCATCTGCTCGAATAGCAGTTTATCTTCATCTGATAAATCCGACTCATTTGGTATTGAGATACCGTAGAATTGCAAAAGTCTTTGGTCGCCTTCTAAAGGTGTTAGTAGTATTTCTAGTTGCGTATCTGCACGAGTTTGGACTTGACTTGCTATTGCAATGCGCTGATTTTGTTGCATCTCAAGACCAACAAAAACTAAACCACCTAAAACCCCAACCATGCCTAAAAGCTGAATCCACGTATCGAAACTAACCGTAATTCTTTTCATTAGCTCTTCCAAGGAAAAATTGATTTGTTACCAGTGAGAATATACCTGACTGCCCACCCGACTAGATGAAACACTACGAAGAAAATTACACCCAGAGAAAATGCGATACCAACACCTTCGTTAAATAGCACTGCAACTACAGACAGGCTTGACCCAATTCCAATAATGAAACCTAACCAGTGAACCACTAAACCAA
>JAQWTK010000104.1 GCA_029242705.1 Gammaproteobacteria bacterium
TCTTTGAGATTAACCTGAACGTCATATTCACGCCCTTTTACAAGACCAGAAATATCAAGAATTCTTTCTAAGGCCATCCCCCCCCATGTCCCCTGCGCTTTATTATCAGCGGTTAGGGCGTTTGTGAGGCTCACCGCATCCTCGCTAATTTTTGCATTCAGCCTTTGCAGATTTTCAATTTGATTGGCAAGAGCATAACGTTCTTTCGACTCATTAATATATGTTTCTTCCACTCGCTTTTCGAATTTTTGGATTTTTTCTTGCAGCGGAGAAAGAATGGCACTTAAACTTTCTTTATTCGCAACAGTAAATTTCTTCGACCTTTCCTCAAAAATTTCATTCGCAATATTTTTAAACGCCGCCCCTAATTGATCACGCGAGGTGTTCAGAAGTTCAATTTTTTCATCAAATTGTTTTTCTTCTAGTTCAAGTCTAGTTTGTAGAGCGATGAGTTCTTCCCGATTAGAGCGAAAATCTGCTTTTAGTATGGTATTTTCTTTAGATAAATCTTCACATCTTTCCAGTAAAGATTCGAGCTCACTTTGTTTAGCGATTAGCTGTTCTTTCGCTGAAGTTTCAGATATTTTTGACGATTGCAATAGCCGAGCAAGAAGCATAATGAAAAATACTAAAACTACCAGAACTAAAGCGATAATTAGAAAGGATGTATTCATCAGCTCTTAGGATTTCATAAAATTCTAAAGTATTAGGTTAAGTTTTCGTCAATAACCTGAAGTAATTCTTGTGAAATTTCACGTGAATCATCAAAACTTTCTAATGCTTCAGTAGTTACATTTATTACATCGTCTGTTTGATGCAAGAAGACATTAAAGCTTTTCAATTCAAATAATTCGTCACTTCCCCTACCAAACCACCTGCCAATTAAACCCGGCTGTTCTTCTTCATCAATAATTCCAGCAAATTGCACATTAAATACAGCCTCATCTCGATCGCTAGCTGCAATTATTACATCTGCGCTCTCTAAGGCTTGTCGAATCTGAACCCAAGCTCTACCGTAATCTACTTTTAATTCAAGAATCGGATCACCATTAATATTCTCAATGATATTCGCTTTAGACTCTGCCTCAATACTACCCGCCAACAGACTAGCTGATGAGGCCTGGTAAACATCATTTCTATCAGCCAAATATTGTGAAACCGAGGTCATCACCTGACGTTCTAAATCCGAAGATATAGACTGCTCTGGCCAATTAATCACCAGCGGAACTGGATCGGCATTCAAACTTTCAAAATGAGTAATATAAATTTCTGAATATCCTGAATGTAGGCCAGGCTCTATAGTAACTTGGTATTTATGGCGTTTTTCCTCATTACTCCCAACTTCAACCCATGACGTTTCCATAATTCCGCGGCTAGGATCTTCGTGATCTAAAATTACTTCTAACTCAGTCCAATAATCTCTAATTAGCGGCCACACCTGAGCTGGTATGGCATCTATAACTATCCATTGCCGCTCATTCAGGCTCTGGATAATAACTCCTTCTCTTCGTCGAGTTTCGATAGGTTGTGGCATAGGCACATCGTCAAAGACAACCAAAGAAGAGAATCTCTCCGGAACCACATAAAGTTGATCGAGCGTGTAGCTATCTAATTGGTTAGGAATTTCCATTTCTGGCAAAGACTGTGCTTCTAAATAATCATCATCACGATTCGGAAATAAACCATCATCGCCAAATAAAAAAGCGCACGAATTCAGCGCCATACTCAAACTAATATAAAATACAAATCTCACTATCAAAATATTCAACCTTTTAAATCATTTGCTTATATTGAAATATCCGCATTTCCCAATGCCTTCATGACTTGGATGTGATATTGCTCATCAAATTCCAGCAATGGCAAACGAATTCCTGCCTGGATTAAACTCATTCTTGTTAATGCCCATTTTACCGGAATAGGGTTCGATTCCAAAAATAAGACCTTGTGTAAAGCTTGTAGCTTCTTATCGATAGCCTCTGCGGACTTGAAGTCACCAGTAATAGCGAGAGAGCACGCTCTAGACATCAACGCAGGTGCCACATTAGCTGTCACAGAAATCGCGCCTCGCGCACCCTCTTCCATTAACGCTAGGTTCATTGCATCCTCTCCACTAACAATAGCCAATCTATCAGCACAACGTTTTATTAGTTCACGACCTCTAGAAAGATCGCCAGTCGCATCCTTAATCCCTATGATGTTATCTATATCGGCCAAACGATCAACAGTCTCGAGCGACATATCGCAAGCTGTTCTTGAAGGAACATTATATAAAATTTGTGCAATATCTACCCCTTTCGCCACTTCCTTAAAATGTCTGTAAAGACCTTCTTGGGATGGTCTATTGTAATAAGGTGTAACCAGCAGACAAGCATTGGCGCCGCACTTCTTTGCAGATTTAGTGAAATACATCGCCTCTTCGGTAGAATTAGAACCGGTCCCGGCGATTACAGGAATACGATCGTTCGCATACTCGACGCAGCGAGCAACCAGATCACAATGTTCTTCAATACTAAGAGTTGCAGATTCACCAGTGGTGCCGACGACAACAATAGCATCGGTTCCCTCGTTAATATGCCAATCAACTAGCTTTTCAAACGAAGACAGATCTAAGCTGCCATCGCTATGCATGGGTGTAACGATTGCAACAATACTGCCTTTTAAATCTGCAGGTAACATAAAATCACTATTGATTAAAAGCTGTGAGACAGCAATAGGGGTTAAAATAAAAAATACACTTAATCCAACAAAGGCTTTGATTGTACTCGGCTTGGCCAAGCATTGATAATAGCTTTTATAAAAGTAGCCAAAGGAATTGCAAAAAACACTCCGGCCAAGCCCCATATACCGCCAAAAAATAGCACCGCAAAAATTATTGCAACAGGATGAAGATTTACAGCTTCCGAAAAAATAATAGGGACTAAGACATTTCCATCCAATATCTGCAAAATATTATAAGCAATTATTACAGTCAAAAATTCGCCACCGAAGCCCCATTGCACATAAGCTATTGTAGCTATTGGAATATTGACAACTGCTGCTCCAATGTAAGGAACGATGACCGACAAACCAGTAATAACCGATAGTAATAATGCATAATTAAGTCCCAAGACAACAAACACTGCATAAGAGACAGTACCAACAATTGCAATCTCTAAAAATTTTCCGCGAATATAATTGGCTATTTGTCCGTCCATCTCTTGCCAAATGGCAATCATTAATGGTCGATTCCTGGGCAAAAAGTTGCCCGCCCAATTCACTAGTTCAGACTTATCTTTCATCATGAAGAAAACAAGAATAGGGACTAACACCAAAAATATAATAAAACTGAATACGTTTGGTAGACTAGCAAGAGAATATTCTAAAATGGTTTGACCGAAGCCTCCTATTTCTCCACCCAAACCATCCATAAACTGCCTAACTTGTTCTTCAGAGAAAAGACTAGGATAACTTTTAGGCAAATTTAACAATAACTCTTGTCCTTGGTTTAATAAGTTAGGCAATTCATCCATTATTCTCCTCAATTGATTCCAAACTTGTGGTAACAAAAAGCCTAACATCGTTATAAAAATACCAAAAAAAAGCACATATACTGAAACAAAAGCTAGGCGCTCTGTTGCCCCATATCGCAATAGAAGATTGACCAGTCCTTGCATTAAATAAGCAATAATTAATGCCGCGATTAAAGGCGTTAATGCATTACCGAAAAGCAAGAATATTACAAGCCCTATGGTTAACAGGAAAACCAGAATGATCGATTCTTCATCATGAAAATAACGATCTAAAAAGTCATCGAATAGTTTTCTCATATTTAAATCGCCCTATAAAAAGCCTTAGCCCTTCTTAATCCAATACGAATAAGTGTCTTCATTTTTATGAAAGTCTAAAATTTCGTGATGGCTTTGCTCTGCAAACAAATAGAAATCCTTCTCCGATCCTGGATCTGAAGCGATAACCTTCAAAACTTGCTCTTCCCGCATGTTATTCAGTGCCAATTTAGTTTTTAATAATGGCATGGGGCACGAAAGGCCGCAAAGATCTAGCTCAATATCTGGCTTTATATCCATTTTTTTATTTTACCAAGCAATGCAACCTTAATACATGAACTATATCGATGAATTTCAAAGATAACTTACTCTTTTTATAGGAAAATTTATGTTAATCTGGTCATTGAAATAAAAATTTAAGTGATTCTATGCCGAAATATCACAAAAAAGCCTTATTTTCTCTTCTTTATAGCATGCTGCTTGCTTCACCCGCCTTTACGCAAAACCTACCCTCTTTGGGGGACAGGATCTCAGGCACAGTATCATTAGGACAAGAATATATAATGGGACAGCAATTCCTGGCCCAGATCAGACGAAGCGCCCCTACCGTACCTGATCCCGTCTTAATTAATTATCTCGAAAACGTAACTTATAAACTAGCATCAAGAAGCCAGCTTCAAGATCATAGGTTGTCATTCGTTATTATTGATAGTGAAGAGCTAAATGCTTTCGCGGCTCCAGGCGGCATAATTGGAGTTAACACTGGATTATTTTTGAATGCCGAAAGCGAAGCTGAATTCGCGTCAGTAATGGCGCATGAAATAGCCCACGTTAGCCAGCGACATTTTGCTAGAGGCGTCGATGAGGCTCAGTCAGGCCAAGTGGGCCAGATCGCTTCTTTACTGGCTAGTGTCTTGGTGATGGCGACCTCTGATCCTGGTCATGGAGCAGCAGCTATTTCTGCAGTGCAAGGCCGAGCAATGGAAAACCAACTACGCTTTAGCCGAAGTAACGAAGCGGAGGCGGATCGAGTGGGTCAAGACACTATGTTCGCCGCAGGTTTTGATCCTGAGGCTATGGGAAAACTATTCGAGCGGTTGAGTGCAATAAACAGATTTCGTAGTCGTCCTCCTGAATTTCTTCTATCCCATCCGGTAACAGAGTCTAGAGTGGCCGATGCTCGTGGGCGAGCTTCGCGCTACCCACTCAGGGACTATAGCGTGAATATGGAATATCAAATTAGTCGAGCGCGAGTTTTAGCCCACTATAATCCAGACAAGCCTGGATTAATCGAAGAGTCACAGCGCCTCCTAGATAGAAGCATAGATAGTTTCGAGAGAGACGTTAACCGCTATACGTTAGCTGTCGCTTATTACGAAAACGAAATGTATGCAGATGCCTCTATAACTCTTGCCCCGTTAATAGAAAAAGACAGTAATCGAATTAGTTACGTTGTAACTCAAGCTGAAATCCTTACGGAGCAAAATGAGCCCGGACAAGCGATTAACTTTCTTCAACGCCATTTAGAAATTAACCCCAACAATCACGCATTAACGATAGCGTATGTAAATGCTCTTATTCAGGCACGCGCATATAAACAAGCCGCGGAAATGCTGGAAAATCATTCTATTAATCGAGATACTGATCACCATCTCTGGTTTCAGCTAGCAGAAACCTGGGGGCAAGCTGGTAACATAAGCAAGGTACACCAAGCTCGCGCCGAGTATTTTAGTTTAATTTATGATTTCCGTAGTGCACGAGAACAATTGCAGTTCGCACTTCGCATTGAGACAGATAACGGAACGGCTCCCGCGGAACTAGCTCGATTACAAGAGAGAATCAAAGATGTCGAGCAACGCCAATTAGAACTAAACGGACAATAGCCTAAAATTCGGCTTATGCCTTCCCTCTGACCTTTAATTGTTGGTCTGCCGCAAAATCTAACATTTTCTGAAGCGGAACCATAGCTTGTTGCGCCAAATCTTTTCCCACTCGAATCTCATTCGTTCCTTCTGCTAAACAATCAATCATTGCTTGCAACGAATTCATTGACATCCAAGGACAATTCGCGCAGCTCCGGCATGTTGCATCATTGCCTGCTGTGGGCGCTACTATAAAACGTTTATGGGGTGCGATTTGTTGTAATTTATGAAAAATACCGCGATCTGTCGCTACGATAATATCATTATTAGGTAAATTTTTGGCTGCTTTAATAATCTGGGTTGTTGAGCCAACAACATCTGCTATCTCGAGCACTGCTTCTGGAGATTCTGGATGCGCAAGCACCGCCGCGGACGGGTATATTTTCTGCATTTCACGAATTCCGCGAGACTTAAATTCCTCATGTACTATACACGCAGCATCCCAAAGGAGCATATCCGCACCAGTAGATTTCTTAATATAAGACCCTAAGTGCTTATCGGGAGCCCAAATGATTTTTTCGCCTATCTCCGATAAATGCTCAACTACTTCTAACGCAATACTAGAGGTAACAACCCAATCGGAGCAGGCTTTGACGGCAGCAGAAGTATTTGCATAAACTACCACAGTCCTATCTGGATGAGCATCACAAAATTTCTTGAATTGATCTGCCGGACAAGCAATATCTAACGAGCACGTCGCCTCTAAAGTGGGCATTATTATTTTCTTAGTTGGGCTAAGGATTTTCGCTGTTTCCCCCATAAATCTAACACCAGCGACAACTAAAATTTCGGCATCAGTATCTTTGCCAAATCGAGCCATTTCCAAGGAGTCGCCGACAAAGCCATTCGTATCTTCTGCTAGATCTTGCAAAGAAGGATCAGTGTAGTAGTGAGCTACTAATTTAGCGTTTTTTGCCTTTAACAAATTCTTTATTCGTGCGATCAAAGAATCTTGATCTTGACTTCCAAGTGCGGCGGAGGTTTTTGCTCTATCTAAAAATTCACGGACGACCTCGTGGTCCGATGCTAGATTATCTTTAGTTGAAGCCGGCTTTGTAATATTCATCAAGTAATTGTACTAATTTAATTTAGAATATTTTAGCACATGAAATTTATGAACAAACTGATTATGGCAATGGTTCTAGTTAATATTAAATGACTAATTTAGACTAGTTTTCTACGAGTCTTGTAGTAAAAATAAAATACCTAATCAAATCAATTAGTTATTTTTAAATGGTGGGCCGTGTGCGATTCGAACGCACGACCAATTGGTTAAAAGCCAACTGCTCTACCGACTGAGCTAACGGCCCACGCGGTGCGACATGGTACTAGCAAATTAGAAAAACTCAAGCGAAGTTCTTAATTTTAATCACTTACTTATTTATATCTTGTTGGATCAACAAGCCCCGACTCAAAAAAACCCTTTTGTCTAAGACGACAACTATCACATTTCCCGCAAGCCAAACCATCAAAATCCGCCTGATAACATGACACAGTATTGGCGTAGTTAACGCCTAAATCCTTACCCTTTTTAATAATTTCCGCCTTTGTGAGATTAATAAGGGGCGTTTTAAGCTTAATTTTTCTGCCCTCTATACTCATTTTTGTTGCAAGGTCTACTACTTCTTGAAAAGCCTTTATGTACTCTGGCCTGCAATCTGGATAACCTGAATAATCAACAGCATTTACGCCAATATAAATCGCAGATGCATTTTTGACTTCGGCCAAAGCTAATGCGTAAGCAATAAAAACCGTATTTCTTGCTGGCACATAAGTAGGAGGAATTCCTGCCGATTCTCTTTCAGGTACTTTGATCGAACGGTCAGTTAAGGCAGAGCCGCCAAATTGACCAATATTCAGATCTATAATTTTGTGCTCTAAAACACCATTAGCTAAAGCTATGTTTTTAGCAGCCTTCAACTCACTACCGGAACGTTGACCATAATTAAAACTAAGAGCAAAACAGTCGAATGTTTCAGATTTAGCAATCGCTAGGCAAGTCGCCGAATCTAAGCCTCCGGATAGCAATACGACTGCAATTTCTCTTTCAGATTTCATTGTTATTCTTTAACTTCATTACACTCATTACCTACCCGGCTCTAGACCCCATAATAATTTATGTAGCTGCAATTGCACTCTAACTGACAGGCCATCCTCGGGCACCCAGTTAGCGAGTTCCGATCCTTTAAGCTGATCATAAGAAGGAGACAAAAGGACCTCACCTACTTTATTTCCTAAATCATATTGTTTAATTTTAGCTTTTGACCATTCATAGTCATTACGGTCACAGATTACAAATTTCACCTGATCCTTCTTATTTAGATGAGACAGATTTTCATATTTATTCTTAGCACACTCTGATGATCCAGGAGTTTTTAAATCTAAAACAACCGAAACTCTTTTATCTATCTCATCAACCATAAATGCACCACTAGTCTCAAGAGAAACAATAAAATTAGAATCACAAAGTACTTTTAGCAAATCTATACATAATGGTTGAGCTAGAGGTTCACCGCCGGTGACAGTAACATACAAACATTCATAAGCTTTTACACTTGCAATTATCTCAGCAATTGAAATTAATTTACCACCTTGAAAAGCATAGGCAGTATCACAATATTGGCATCGTAAAGGACACCCTGTTAAGCGAATAAAAACCGTTGGTAATCCCGCAGTTCTCGATTCTCCTTGCAGGGAATGGAAAATCTCTGTTATTCGTAACTTTTGGGAGTAAGTCATTTTTTATGAAAAGAAGACTGGCGCAATCAAACTATTTTTAATAAAGAATTAAATTAGTCTAACTGTAAAAGTTTAGTATCGGCGAGATTTGCAACACCTGTATTTGGAAATCTACGTTTTATTTCAGTTAAAAGTTGTCGTGCTTGAGTAATATTGCCTAGCCCCTGATATGCCAAGCCTAAGCCATACATAGCATCAGGCAGCTTAGCTGAATCTTTGTATCGATCCAAAATTATCTCATACGAATCTTTTGCTTCCGAGTAACGAGTTAAATACAAATAAGCCTGACCTTGCCAATAATACGCATTAGTTACGAAGCGACCGTCTGGATATACATTCATATATTGATCAAACTCTGCAATTGAGCGCTCAAAATTAGAGTTAATAACTGAATCATAAGCCATTTGATAGAGTTGCTGTTCACTCAACACGGCTGGCTGCAATGTGCCGCGACTATTTATATTTTGTCTACCGGCGGGCGAGGAGCGATCTGCAGCTTGAGATTGCTTAGAAGCACTATTGAGAACTCTCGACTCCTCCCCGCTCAAGCTTTGATCACGAGAGATTATTGGGTTAAGGTCACTTGAGGAATTAATTTCATCTATAGTACTACTTATCGGTGCAGCATAATCTAGATCGTTACCGGACTCTATAGAGATCAGCCTATCATCAAGATTAGTATAACGACCTAAAGATTCGCGTTGCATCTTTCGGATTTCAAACCCTTGCTCTTCCACCAACCCTCTTAAGGCTTGAACTTCGGTTCTTAGTTGTTGGTTTTGTTCTAACAGTAATGAGAGGGCATCACTATTATTATTCTGATTGGGGCTGCCTGGCCCATTATCAGCAGGAGCAATGCCTTGAGACTCAACTATCGAACCTATACCTTGTGCCAGTGACCTGACACCAAAAATACTTACCAATAACACGACAAGTATTTTGGAAGTCGCGGCAATTGAGGCTCTACTCATAAGTTTTTACTGAGCTACTATCTCAACTCTTCGATTACGGCTATAAGCTTGGTCTGACTGACCAGTCTGTTCCGGTCTCTCTTCACCGTAGCTCACAACCTCTATTTGAGAACGTGCCGCACCATTTACTATAAAGTAATTTAAGATTCCATTAGCACGTCGCTCACCTAACGCTAGATTATATTCTCTAGTGCCCCGCTCATCTGCATGACCTTCTAAGCGAATACGCTTGCTTGAATTCGCTGCAAGGTCTCTTGCGTGAAAGGTCAATGTTTCTCGATCCCCTGGCTTAAATTCTGCCACGTCGAAATCGAAATAGAACACTGTCTGTTGAAGTGCTCTCTGAGCCCTAATTTGCTCCTGTGTCAATTGACCACTGCTCGATCCAGAGCCAGTGGAAGCCGAGCCAGAGCTCGATGAAGAAGATTCAATCGCCGACTCTTCTTCCATTTCACTAGTTGAGCTACAAGCGCCTAACGCGAATAGCGAGACCAACAAAAAGCCCGCTCTAATGTACTTATTCAGTTGTATTCTCACTCTCTTAGTCCTCCAAAGACTTATGATCGTTCATGTAAAAACCATCACTACCTAATTCAAAAATGGTGACCATGACGGCTCCCGCACATCGCCCTGAGTGGATGGTAAACGGAATTTCACCCGGCCGTCAATGGATACGGCGTCTAGGACCCCTTTTCCATTAAATTTTGTCCCATAAATTATCATGCTTCCATTGGGAGCCAAGCTAGGCGACTCATCCAATGAGGTGCTCGATAAAGTAATAACTCGCAAAGTTTCTATATTCAGAATTGCTATTTGATATAGTGCCTGCCTCGTTTCGCGCCTTACATGCACCAAATTGACTCCGTCCGGCAGGAATTGGGCCTTAGCACACTGAAAACAGTCGTAGGTTAACCTTTCAATATCATATGAGTTCGCTCCCAAGGCGATCTGGTAAATTTGAGGCTGACCTGTTCGATCAGACATAAAAACGATATTGCGCCCGTCGGGGGTCCAGCTAGGTTCCGTATCAATACCAGGGTGATCAGTTACGCGCATTAATTGATTTGAATTCAAATCCTGTACGTAAATGTCTGGGCTCCCATCCTTCGACAAGACCATTGCTAGTTTGGTTCCATCTGGTGACCAAACTGGACTACTATTGATATTTGGGTAATTCGTTATCTGGCGGCGCTGGCCAGATGCAATGTTTTGTATGTAAATACGCGGCAAACCCGTTTCAAACGAAACATAGGCCACATCTTGTCCATTAGGCGCCCAACTGGGCGACATTATAGGTTCTCCAGACTCTAGAAGGACTTGCGGCCTCGCACCATCGTAGTCCGCCTTTTCTAGCCTAAAAAGTGACGTTTGAGGACCTGCACTCTCGGAAACAATATACAGAAGCTGGGAAGTAAATGCTCCTGGAATACCGGTAACTTGCTCGAATATTACATTACTAATGGTATGGCCGATATCCCTTAATTGCGTGACGCTGCCCGTCAGCACTTCGCCTGCTAATTTTATTTCACGATTAATATCAAAAAATTCATATTGTACCTGTACTAGCTGACTACCAGATTGTTGATTTATTCTCCCAATCAATAGATAGTCCTGTGCCAGTATTCTCCAATCTCTATAGAAAACCTCACGTTCCTCAGTTGGCAGGCTTAGCATATTTGAGCGGGACAGCGCACGAAATTCACCCACCTGCTCCAAATCATTCTTCACGATTTCGGCAATATCTTCACTAAAAATGCCACCAGTTTCGATCGAAAATGGCACAACAGCGATGGGAATCGGATCATCAATCCCTTGAGTTATTTGAATACTTAATTCCGCTTCCACATTGAAGTGCAATATCGAAATTAAGCCAATTATAAAAAGATAGCGCGAACTCAATTCAATAAGTCCTCAGGTTGAAAAATCAAGGATAACGTCCTAAAGTTGGAATTAAAGGTATTAATCGGCAAGTTACGCAATTCTGTGAATGGGGCTGCGCCATAGACTGCATTTTCTGCTGACCGATCAAAAGCCGGGTCGCCACTGGACTCCGTTATCCTAGCATCAAGCAACTCACCTGTAGGCAACATTCGAATTTGTAAAATTGCACGCATACCATTCCTTGCGCTTGGAGGCCGATTCCAGACTTGCTGAACAGCCAACTGTATAATTGCCGTTGCACTTTGAATCAACTCTAGTTCAGTTCTCGCACCTTCAGCTTCAGCCTCTCGTTGTCTCGCTCTCTCGCTCTCTAATTCAGCCCTTCTTTGCTCTTCATCTAACAATTCCCTTTGTCTTCTTTCCTCACGTTCGTTTTCCTCCCTCACTCTTAACTGCTCCCGACGACTTTGCTCCTCCAATTCTTCCCTTTCTCGCAAAGCAAATCTTTCACGTTCTTCTTCTCGATTGCGCCTTTCTAGTTCCGTCTGGCGTTCTAATTCTTGTTGTGCTTGACGTTGCCGCTCGCTCTCTTGCTGAATTTCTTCTCTTTCAATTTGTTCGACGCGCTGTCGCTCAACAATTCTCCGATTTTTTACCTGCGGGTTTTCATCGATAAAAAGAGCTTTAATAACAGCAGGCTGCACAATTTCCAAATTATCTATACTAGAACTTGATTGCAGCCAAATTAGAAATGCTAAAATAATAATATGGAAACCAATCGCTAACGCTAACGACAGCGGATAGCCATTATAAATTACAAGATTGTTAAACGCGCTATTCATATCAATAGATAAATTTAGATTTCGTTAAGCGGTTGTGTGATAAAATTTGGATTCGTAACCCCAGCCGAATTGAGCGTAGTAATAAGAGCAATCATCGCCCCCCAATTCGCATTAGTGTCACCCTCCACTAGAACTTGAATATTTGGATTGGCGCTAATTATTTGAGTTACACGTAATGCAATTACTTCCAAACCCATCGTCTCTCTCTCATCACCCGTTACCCCGATACTCAGAAAATATTTTTCATCAGCAGTTATAGATACAATTAAACTCTCTAAATTCTCATCTAAATTTAATGGTTCATTATTTGCCTGAGGCAAATCTACTTCAATACCTTGATTTAGCATTGGGGCGGTAACCATAAAAACAATTAGCAAAACCAGCATAACATCAATATAGGGAACAACATTTATCTCACTCATAGGCTTCCGTTTTTTGCGAATCATGGTTTCCATGGAAGACCCTCGGGCTATTTAATTAATTACTATGAATTTGTCGATGAAGAATGCTCGAAAATTCATCTGTAAATGTAATATAACTGCTCGTTACATTATCAAGTAGAGATGAATATCGATTAAAAGCAACCACCGCCGGTATTGCTGCAAAAAGACCCATGCCAGTAGCAAATAACGCCTCAGCGATACCCGGAGCGACAACCTGCAACGTTGCCTGAGCCTGGACAGCTAGACCTAAGAAGGCATTCATTATCCCGATCACTGTTCCAAACAAGCCTACATATGGAGACACAGAACCCACCGTAGCTAAAAAAGCTAAATGCTTTTCAAGTTTCTCTTCTTCACGGGAATAGGCAACGCGCATTGCTCGCTGAGCTCCTTCCAGTATAGCCTCTCCATCAACTGCTCCTTGTTGTCGCAAGCGCATAAACTCTTTAAACCCAGCTCGGAAAATATTTTCCATTCCGACGACCTGAATATTATCTTGCTGCATTTGACTTCCTTCCTTGTAAAGCTGACTTAGATCCATCCCTGACCAAAATCGCTGCTCGAACCCAAAAATACCCTTTAGCGCAGAGGAAAACACCAACCATCTCTGTACAATTATCACCCAAGAAGCAATCGACAGAACAAGAAGAATTAACATAACTAACTGAACTGCAAGGCTTGCATTTATAATAAGCTCTAACAGGCTAATGCCGTCGTTCACGTGCTCATCTCCTGTAGAATATTCATTTCATTATGCACCAAAAAAAGATAGCTCGCAGAAAGGTTGCGGCAGTCAGACAATTATTCGGCCAATTTACAAAATAGTTTTATGAAAAAGCATTTAACAGTCTAAAACTATCCTGCAGGAGATATAAACAGTCATAAAACTGTTCAATTGTGTCAAAATTCGGATTTTTCAGGAGCAATTAAAACTTTAGTGCGGTTTATCACTTGAGAAAAGGTCTTCGACTTTTTTCGATGGTTTAATTCCAAAATGCCTGTAACCATATTGCGTAACAACTCGCCCCCGAGGAGTTCGCATAATGAATCCCTGCTGAATCAAGTAAGGCTCAAGTACATCTTCAATTGTGTCACGCTCTTCACTAATAGCTGCAGAAAGACTATCTATACCCACGGGTCCTCCTTCGAACTTCTCAATCATAGTCATTAGCAACCTTCGGTCCATGTGATCAAACCCATTCTTATCAATACTCAACATATCTAAAGCCCTATTGGCACATGCTGAATCGATTTTGCCATCTTCTTTGACCTCTGAATAATCTCGAACTCTTCGAAGCAAACGATTAGAAATCCGAGGGGTCCCACGCGATCGTTTAGCGACTTCTGTCGAGCCTGCTACGTCTATGTCGGTACCTATTATTTCTGCAGAACGATTAACTATGCGCGTCAACTCTTTAATTGAGTAGAACTCCAATCTTTGAATAATTCCAAACCTGTCTCTGAGAGGAGAAGTAAGTAATCCCGCGCGAGTAGTCGCACCAACCAGCGTAAAAGGGGGCAAATCGAGTTTGATAGACCTCGCTGCAGGCCCTTCGCCGATCATGATATCTAGCTGATAATCTTCCATCGCGGGATACAAAATCTCTTCAATCGCTGGGCTTAACCGATGAATTTCGTCAATAAACAACACATCCCCGCTCTCTAAATTTGTAAGCATAGCCGCTAAGTCCCCTGCTTTCTCCAGGACAGGCCCCGACGTTACTTTTATTGCCACCTTCAATTCATTCGCAATAATATTTGCAAGGGTAGTCTTACCAAGCCCAGGAGGCCCAAATATCAGGGTATGATCTAATGCCTCACCTCGGTTTCTGGCAGCATTGATGAAGATGCCCATTTGCTCTTTAACTTTTTCTTGTCCAATATAATCCTCGAGAGAGAAAGGCCTTATAGCCTTATCCATAGAGTCATCAAACTCTTTTGACTCAGGAGATATTAGTCTGCTTTCTTCCATCACTACACCATGCTCTTTAAAGCCAATCTAATTAGTTGTTTACTATCAATTAAATCTGGATTGTCCTTCAATACTTGTGCAACTGCTCGAGTCGCATGTTGAGGTTTATAACCTAAATTAACCATCGCTATTTCTGCATCTTTTGTTATCGCCGATGTTCCACTCTCGACCTCTGCATTAGATTTAGAGCCTTCAACAGAATCCCAATCGGAAAGCCTGTCCTTCATTTCTATGACCAATCTCTCTGCCGTTTTTTTGCCAATTCCCGGCATACTAACCATGGCATTAACGTCATTGTCACGCACCGTTCGCACAAAATCATCAGCTTCCACGCAAGATAATATTCCTAGGGCCATTTTTGGTCCAACACCATTAACCTTGATCAGCAATCTAAACATCTCCTTATCTTTTGCCTGGTAAAAACCATAAAGGATTTGCGCATCTTCCCGCACCACAAAATGAGTATATAGTTTCACACTCTGACCTACATCGGGAAGCTGATACAAAGTGCTTATTGGCACTAGAATTTCATAAGTTATTCCATTCACCTCCACTAAAATTTCCGATGGGTTTTTCCCTAGCAGTTTGCCTGTAATTTGAGCTATCACATTAATATACGCTAACCACGCAACCTCTTTTTGCTAAAGGACCTAGCTCCGGACATTCGAATTAAGTTTGATTGAGTATTGGCGTGGCAAATAGCTATCGCCAAAGCGTCTGCAGCATCTTCCGCAATACTATCATTAATCTTTAATAGTGCTTTCACCATGTGGTTGACTTGACCTTTATCCGCAGCACCCGCACCAACCACAGCTTGCTTAACCTTGCGAGCGGAATACTCAGATACACTCAAATCAAAAGAGAGGCAAGCCACCATCGCTGCACCGCGAGCTTGCCCAAGCTTTAATGCAGAACTAGCGTTTCGCCCCATAAATACCTCTTCTATCGCCACTTGTTGCGGCCGATGATGTTCAATAATGAGACAAAGTTCTTTGAAGATAGTCTTTAAACGTTCAGGAAAATACTTAGATTGGGTCCTTATACAGCCGCAATCGAGATACTCGAGTTTATTACCATTCGAATGAACCAACCCATAACCAGTAACTCGTGAGCCGGGATCTATACCCAGGATTATCGCCATTGAATACTCTTGCGCAAAACTATAGACGGTTATTTTAACTGAATGGCAATTACAATTGCGATGCTATCTCGTTAGAGATATTCGCATTAGAATACACATTCTGTACGTCATCTAAATCTTCCAAATGCTCTATCAATTTCAGTAATTTCTCAGCATCAGACAAGGTAAGTTCAACCTCAGTAGACGCCAGCATTATCATCTCAGCTCGCTCGATATCTAACTTCGCTACTTTAAACGCATCTTGCACCTCGCCAAAGGTCTCAAGAGTCGTGATTACTTCAATCGTACCGTCACTATTGGTTAGCACATCATTTGCATTAGATTCTAGTGCATGCTCTATTATTCTTTCTTCATCACTTCCAGACGGAAAACTGATTATTCCAGTTCTTTTAAACAAATATGCTACAGAGCCGGTCGTACCCATATTGCAGTCAAATTTAGAGAATCCATGACGGATTTCCGCTACGGTTCGGTTTTTATTATCCGTTAGTGTCTCACACAAAATGGCAACACCACCTGGCCCATAACCTTCATATACCAACTCTTCGAGATTATCGCTCTCTGCCCCCCCTGAACCTCGTAAGATCGCTCGGTCAATGGTATCCCTCGTCATATTCGCAGCTAACGCTTTATCAACAACCGCCCGCAGTCTAGGATTATCAGCGATATTTCCACCGCCCATTTTTGCGGCAACAGTTAACTCACGAATAATCTTAGTAAAAATCTTACCGCGCCTGGCGTCCTGACCGGCTTTGCGGTGCTTTATGTTTGCCCATTTACTGTGGCCAGCCATTTTTATCCCTTTATTTTAGTTTGCATTTTGAGAGGGACTAAGCTCGCGCAAGCGTATATTTAGTTCACGAAGCTGCTTAGTGGAAACAACACCAGGCGCATCGGTCAAAGGACAAGACGCAGACTGAGTCTTTGGAAAGGCTATAACTTCCCTTATTGAATTCGACCCGGTCATTAACATTATCAACCTATCTAAACCAAATGCTATGCCACCATGAGGAGGGCAACCATAAGATAGAGCTTTTAACAAAAAGCCAAATTTTTCCTGCGCCTCGCTATCATCAATTCCTAAAACATTAAATACGGCTTGTTGCATTTCGGGCCTATTTATTCTAATAGACCCCCCACCTAGCTCTGTGCCATTAAGCACCATGTCGTAAGCCCGTGATAACGCCTTGGCAGGATTAGCTTTTAACGCCTCAACATCGCAAGCAGGCGCTGTAAATGGATGGTGTAGGGAGGTAAGGTTACCGCTACTATCTTCTTCAAACATTGGAAAATCAACAACCCACAGAGGGGCCCATCCTTCATTGATCAAATTAAGATCTTCAGCTACTTTTAATCTCAAAGCACCAATAGCTTCATTCACAACCTTTGTTTTGTCCGCGCCAAAAAAAATAATATCCCCAGTTTCGGCCGATAACTTATTAAGAAGGCTTTGAGTAGCATCAGCGCCTATGAATTTCAAAATTGGAGATTGAAGGCCATCCATACCCTTACTAAGATCATTTATTTTAATCCAGGCCAATCCTTTAGCCCCGTATACACTTACAAATTCTGCATAATCATCTATAACTTTTCGACTTAAATCCCTTCCACCAGGAACCCGGAGAGCAACAACTCGACTATTATCATCGTTAGCCGGACCACTGAATACTTTGAATTCAACAGATTTCATTAAGTCTGCGATATCAACAAACTCCAGATCAATGCGCAAATCTGGCTTATCAGAACCATACCGACGCAATGCCTCACTATGAGTGATTCGTGGAAATTCTCATAAATCAAGCTCTAGCAAAGATTTAAAAGTATGAGAAATCATTGACTCCATAATCTCCATAATGTGATTTTCTTCCATGAATGAAGTCTCGACATCTATTTGTGTAAATTCCGGCTGTCTATCTGCTCGCAAATCCTCATCTCGAAAACACTTCGCAATTTGATAATAACGATCCATACCAGAAGCCATTAAGATTTGCTTGAATAATTGAGGGGACTGAGGCAATGCAAAAAATTTATTTGGATGTGTTCGACTGGGAACCAAGTAATCTCTGGCGCCTTCAGGAGTAGCTTTTGTCAAAAGCGGAGTTTCTATATCCAAGAATCCATTACTATCAAGAAAATTTCTTATCGTATTCACTACTTTAGAACGAAACCTCAATCTAGTCGCCATTTCGGGGCGACGCAAATCTATATACCGATAAAGTAAGCGTACATCCTCCCCAACCTCCGCATATTCGTCCAGCTGCATAGGTGGAGTTGCTGAAGCGTTCAGAACTTCTAAATGTTTTCCTAAAACTTCAATTCGACCAGTTGGCATTTCTTCATTAATAGTTCCTTCGGGACGCAGTCGGACTGCCCCTTTTACCAAAATAACAAATTCATTACGTATTCCCTCTGCAATGGCGAAACTTTTCTCCGAATCAGGATCAATTACGACCTGCGTAATACCTTCTCGATCCCTAACATCGAGAAAAATTACACCCCCATGATCACGCCTTCTATGCACCCAGCCACACAAAATTACTTCTTGATCTACATTAGACTCATTTAACTCACCACAAAAATGACTACGCATAGCTAATACATATTCCTCTTTTTACTCAGCATCATTCATTACTTTTTATAGAGCGCTTAGAATTACCGCGTGATTTTTCCCTATCGGTACCTTTAGTTCCCTTTTGAGTCTCTTTTTTATTTTCAGAGACCTTAGGATCTTTAGCTGCGGAATCAGTCGTTTCTTTGTTTTTTGAATCAGATTCAGCTAGCTTCTTCTTATCGCCGGTTTTAAAATCGGTTTCATACCAGCCCTTACCTTTTAGCCTAAAACTAGCGGCCGAAACAAGTTTCTTAAGAGACGATTTATTGCAAGCTGGACAATCTTCAAGAGGCAAGTCATTAAGCTTTTGTAATACCTCTATTCTGTTCTCGCAATGAGAACATTGATATTCATAAATAGGCATGATTTATTCTATATTCTGTATTCTGTCCAAATAAGCCAATTTCCGGCTGATTACGAGATCTTTTGAACTCATCCCGAAAAAACCTCAAATCAATTAGATAAAATTGGCACAAGTATGTATTCCGCAGAATTATACCCCATCTTGGTGTCGTCGCACCCCTGCTAAAAAAGAATAAAGGCCTAGACGAAATAAAGTAAGGATTTACAAATCAGCAAGTAAAATTAAATCATTTATTACTGCGTAATAAAAACTAAATCTGCATAATTCAAAGGATTATACGCTGAGCGCATAGGTGCGAGAAAATACCAAAAAGGTTATATAGATTTTTAAGCACCTATTCATAGCCGTTTTTCAAACATATGCGATAAAGAATTAATCTCATTATGGCGATTCGCTATTATTAATAGTCTAAAATAGCAACTTTGTTAACAAAGCTTGGAATGGCCACAACTATTTTTGCAATAAAATATAATATACACAAACTAGATATAAGTACTTGCTAGGTGCTAGTTAATGATTTATAAATACCAACCCTGAGCGACTAAGAGGGATTAATAGTTACTCGGCATCTAATTACAAATTATCAACCATTTTTCTCCTAACATCGGAGATTTATTTAACAATATTGTTACACAAAAGAGATTGGGGCATGGCTGTAAAAAAATCATCACGATTAACTTCGTCAAATAGAAAATCTGCTACATCTAAAAAAACACCTGCAATTCAAAAAAAATACACAAAAACTGAAATTCTTAATGAGATCGCAGCCAAAACCAACGTGAATAGAAAAGATGTTGCCGCCGTATTAGAAGAATTAGACGTCCTCATCGAGCGGCACATTAAAAAACGTGCCGTAGGAGAATTCGCTTTGCCGGGTTTACTCAAAATTAAATGTGTAACGCGGCCGGCACGGCCTGCCAGAAAAGGCGTACCCAATCCATTTCGCCCTGGCGAGTTAATGGATATACCCCGAAAGCCTGCCAGTACACGAGTTAAAATTTTGCCGCTTAAGAAGCTCAAGGGATTTGCTTTATAATTTAGAGCTAATCATAAAATCGCGCGTGCACCCCTATGCTGCGATTGATACATTAGAAGGGCGGCCGCAGGCTGCCTTTCTTTTTGGTGAAATATTATTAAGCATGGGAATAATAAATGAGAATTAGTCAATATTTACTGGCCACGGTCAAAGAAACGCCAGCTGACGCTGAGATCATAAGTCACAAGCTAATGATTCGAGCAGGATTGGTTAGAAAACTTGCGAGCGGCTTATACAACTGGCTCCCACTGGGCTTAAAGGTATTAAATAATATTGAAAAGATAGTGCGCGAAGAAATGAATAAATCAGGCGCAATGGAAGTCTTAATGCCAATAGTACAGCACGCTGAACTTTGGCATGAATCTGACCGCTGGGAGCAAATGGGAGAAGAGCTCTTACGATTTAAGGATCGCCATAGTAGAGATTTTTGTTTGGGCCCTACTCATGAAGAAGTTATCACTGATCTTGTCCGCGGCGAGTACACAAGCTACAAACAGCTTCCCGCCATATTCTACCAAATTCAGACTAAATTTCGTGACGAGCGTAGACCTCGATTTGGCGTAATGAGGGCCCGCGAATTTATTATGAAAGATGCCTACTCATTTCATATTAATGAAGAATCGTTACAAAATACTTATGAACAAATGTACCAAACATATTACAACATATTCCAGCGACTTGGATTGAATTTTAGATCGGTTGTGGCGGATTCAGGAAGCATTGGCGGTAATACCTCACATGAATTTCATGTTCTTGCCGACTCCGGAGAAGACGAGATTGTTTTTAGTACCAAAGGTGATTATGCCGCTAACATTGAGCTTGCAGTGGGTAATCTCGCTATCAAAAATTCAAGCGAAGCTAGAAAAGATTCTGAAATAGTTAATACTGGAAGCGAGCACTCTGTCGAAGCTGTAGCCGGTCTATTAAACATAGGGGTATATAAAATAATAAAGACCCTAATTGTTCATGGAGAGGATGAAGAGGGAAATATTAGCGATGAATTAATCGCCCTGCTATTGCGTGGTGATCAAGAGTTAAATGAAATAAAAGCGCAAAAATTACAAGGAGTAGCATCTCCTTTGAAGTTTGCTTCTGATGAGCTCATAACGAAGAAAATAGGCTGTGGAGTAGGCTGCTTAGGCCCTTCAAACTTAAAACTCCGTAAAATTGCCGATCATAGTGTCGAAAATCTGTTTAATTTTACTTGTGGCGCAAATCAACCAGGGAAACATATAACTAATATGAACTGGTCTGAAGGTTGCGCATATGACGAAGTTGCAGATATTCGCAAGGTCCAGGAAAATGATTACAGTCTCGACGGCGGGGGCATTTTATCAGTCAAACGAGGCATCGAAGTAGGACATATTTTTCAGCTTGGAAAAAAATACAGTGATGCACTTAACGCTACTGTCTTAGATAGTGGAGGCAAGGCCGTGACTATGCTGATGGGATGTTATGGGATCGGTGTTAGCAGGCTAGTCGCGGCTTCAATCGAACAAAACCATGATCAAAAAGGAATTGTATGGCCAGAAAATATCGCCCCATTTCAATTAATAATTGTACAAATTGATGCTCATAAGTCACGGCAAGTTGCTGATCTTTCGGACTCGACTTACGAAAAATGCATAGAAATGGGAATTGAAGTTTTGATGGATGATAGAGATAAAAAAACAAGTCCAGGGGTGAAATTTGCAGAGTCTGAGCTTATTGGTATCCCCCACCGTTTAGTAATCTCTTCAAGATCACTTGCCGAAGATGCCGTAGAATATACACATCGACAACACGGAGAAAAACAGAAGGTCAAGACTAATGATCTGATTCAATTTTTAGTAAAATTGCTAAGCTCTTAACAAGCAAAAGAACGACCTCTTCATAAGGTTTCTTGGGAATTTGCAGCCGTTACAGTATTTTAATCGCTTTTCTATGTGTTGAGAACTCTCAACTATTAATGGCTGAACAGCAAGTAATATTCTATGGTTGTTTGATAATTCAGGATTTAAAACGATGCATGCACCCTATATATTAGTTCTATACTATAGCCGCTCCGGCTCTACCGAGAAAATGGCACAGTTAATTGGGAGGGGAATAGAATCCAGCGGTAAATATGAAGCCCGAATTCGGACAGTGCCTCCGGTATCATCAAACACAGAAAGCACCACTCCCAAAATCCCTGAGGCTGGAGCAATTTACTGCTGTGAAGAAGATCTCCAAGACTGCTCTGGATTAGCATTAGGCAGCCCGACGAGATTCGGAAATATGTCCGCCGCGCTAAAATACTTTATTGATAATACTGGAGCTCTTTGGGTTTCTGGCAGCCTTATAGATAAACCGGTAGCAGCTTTTACATCAACCAACTCTCTTCATGGGGGACAAGAAACCACTTTGCTTACAATGGCTATCCCCATGTTACACCATGGCATGATTTACTGCGGAATACCCTATTCTGAGCCTAGTCTTAATACTACTAAAAGTGGAGGAACTCCTTATGGAGCCAGTCATTTTTCAGGATCTGAACATAATTTAGAACTCTCCCCCGAGGAGACTGATCTCTGCATCGCTCTAGGCAAACGGCTGGCTAAATTAAGCCAAAAGCTGGAATAAAGGA
>JAQWTK010000108.1 GCA_029242705.1 Gammaproteobacteria bacterium
AGAGTTGTGCCTCTAAGGAACTTAACCTGTCTGCATCTATACCCTGGTTCTTTGCCTGCTCGATGACTTGTCTTGCCGCATCAATTTTTTTTGTTCTGATAAGTGCATCAATATAACTCAGCCAAAACTGTTCTATCTTTGGATTGGCTTCAAGGGCAGTTTTAAATAATGGCAATGCTGCATCAGCTTTATTCACTGATACTGTTAATACACCTAGGTTATGGTTCGCATCAGGGTGTGCTGGCTGGGACTTCAAGATTGCTCGATATAAACGTTCAGCATCTTGAAGCTTACCCTCTTTATGTGCGGCAACACCCTGCTGCAGTGCTTCTTCAATCGTTAGTTTCATTGAATTCTTTTAAACGCTATTTCATAAATAGTGGGATTTAATTGACTTTGAATTCTTGCTTCTTGACTACCTAATTCTGCCTACGAGTTATTATTGTTTTTAGTTAAATCAATCGGTCATGTTTTGTGCGAATTATTTTTGTAAGTAACTAAAATTAGAATAGCAGGTACGGGTGGAAGGATCTTTATTTTATCGCCCAATCTAACGGCACATAAGCATAATCCGCTATTTCATCATAGAGCGAGAAATCTAGCAGAAAATTTTGATTATCAATCTTGCTGATAAGAACCATCAAGTATTGATTTCCACCAATCCTCATTATCTAAATACCAGGCTACCGTTTTAATCAATCCAGCCTCAAAATTCAAAAGCGGTCTATAACCCAGGTTCTGCTCTATTTTTTTCGCATCAATCGCATAACGATAGTCATGGCCAGGACGATCTGGTACGAAAGATATAAGCGTTTCGGCTTCAATACTTTTAGAGCATGGCGAATTAGGAAAACGATCGACCAAATCTGGAGTAACCTTAAATTTTTTGTTTACTATTTTACAAAGCATCAAGATAACATCAATATTTGACCATTCGTTGTTACCCCCTATATTGTATGTTTCACCTCGGATACCTTTATTCATAATCAAGTCAATCCCGCGGCAGTGGTCCTCAACATAAAGCCAATCTCGAATTTGTTTGCCGTCACCGTAGATTGGCAATGGGTCTCCATTAAGTATATTTAATAGACAAAGGGGTATTAATTTCTCTGGAAAGTGATGCGGGCCATAGTTGTTTGAGCAATTGCTCGTGGTTACTTTAAGCCCATAGGTGTGATGGTATGCTCGGACCAAATGGTCTGAAGCAGCTTTACTTGAGGCATATGGTGAATTCGGCGCATAACATGATGTCTCTGTAAATGCTGGCTCTTCGTAATCTAACGAGCCATAGACCTCATCAGTCGAAACGTGATGAAAAAGATGGTCTGGTACTTTGTCACCTAGCCAATGATTTTTCGCAACTTTTAGCAGGGTATGAGTGCCAACTATGTTCGTTGTGATAAATGCATCGGGCTCGGTTATCGAGCGATCTACATGACTCTCTGCAGCAAAATGTACAACCCGGTTAATATTATTTTCTGTGAATACTTCGTCGATTATGGCCTGATCGCATACAGAGCCTTTAACGAATTTAAAATTTGGGCTGTCGAAGCATGAAATTAGATTATTTCTATTACCAGCATAAGTAAGCGAGTCAAACACAACGATTAAATCTTTTGGATATTTCTCGAGCCAATAGCGGGCAAAATTAGAGCCTATAAACCCCGCGCCTCCAGTTATCAAAAGTCTATTCATTAGATTTATTCATTTCGCTGTTGCAATTGCAGTTATTACGTAATTTAGTTCTTTCTTCCAATCAACTTTTGGCACACCAAATTCAATTAATGTCGCTTCACAATTAAGGACACTATAGGTGGGTCGCTCAGCTAAGGTGGAATAGCCAGCGGCAGGTATAGGCTTAACTGGAATTTTTTTCTCAAGCAAACCACTCCTTAAGCCCTGCTTCTGTATTTCTACTGCAAAGTCATACCAGCTAATTGCTGCACCATCGCACCAATGGTAAATACCTGACGCATTCTCATTTTCGATAATCTTAAATAAAATTTTTACCAAAGAATGTGTAGAAGTAGGCGAGCCTATTTGGTCATTAACTATACCAATTTCTTCTCTTTTCGACATCAAGGCGAGCATCGTTTTTACGAAATTCTGACCAAACTCAGAATACAACCAAGAGGTTCGTAGTATTAATCCATCTTTGGGTAATAAATTTCTAATATTTCGTTCACCGCCTAGTTTTGTATTTCCATAAACACCTAACGGATTCGTTTCATCGCTAGGCTCATAAGGAGAATTCTTAGCTCCATCAAAAACAAAATCGGTAGAGATATGCAGCAATCTACTACCATTTTCCTTTGACCAATTGGCGATAATCGTAGTTGCCAAATCGTTAATTTTAAAAGCTGCATCAGGCTCTTCCTCAGCCTTATCTACGGATGTATATGCCCCACAATTCACAATTATTGAAGGATTATTAAGTGACAAGACAGAAAGGATTGACTCCTTATTCTTAAAATCAACTTGCTCAACATCAACCGAACTGAATTCATACCGACCCGCTAGCTGTGAGTCTTTATATAAAGCAGAGAACGTAGAGCCTAGCTGCCCATTGCAACCAGTTAACAGCAATCTTTTGCCGTTCACTTGTAAACCGAGGCGCTAGAAAAGGCCTGTGCTAATTGATCTTTTTCAGAGATGATAGGCTCTACACCAATCTCGGGCCAAGCTATGGCCAAATCCGGGTCTTTCCAGAACAAACTATGCTCATCCTCCGGACGATAGTAATCGGTGCACTTATAAAGCAAGTCTGCACTGTCACTCAATACCAAGAAGCCGTGCGCAAACCCCGGTGGTATCCATAGTTGTTTTTTATTTTTCGCTGAAAGTATTTCTCCCGCCCATTGGCCAAACGTTGGTGAGCTGCTACGAAGGTCGACAGCGACATCAAATATCTCCCCATTTGTTACACGTGCAAGTTTCCCTTGAGGGTAATGGAGCTGATAGTGGAGGCCTCTAAGGGTTCCTTTCTGGGATCGGCTCTGATTGTCTTGCACAAAGTTAAAATCTAATCCATTTTCTTCGAAATGGGCCGCCCTAAAAGTCTCCATAAAGTAGCCACGATTATCGCCATGAATAGTTGGTTCAAAAAGCAGCACCTCGGGGATATTAGTCTTTGAAATCTCCATCGCTCGAATTAACTTCCTATATTTTGTCAATAAGATCTAGTAGATATTGACCGTAACCACTTTTGCTCAGTTCCCCGGCTAGGCGCCTCAACTGAGCTCCGTCTATGAAATTTTGCCGGTAAGCGATTTCTTCAGGACACCCAATTTTTAACCCCTGTCTTTCTTCCAATACGCGGATAAAATTAGCGGCATCAAGCAATGACTGGATTGTGCCCGTATCTAACCAGGCGGTACCTCGGTCAAATAGCTCCACTTTCAAATTTTTTTGCTCAAGGTAAACTTTGTTAACATCCGTAATTTCTAGTTCCCCCCGAGCGGAGGGCCTTATAGATTTAGCAATATCAACAACGTCAGTGTCATACATGTATAGGCCGGTTACCGCATAGTGCGATTTTGGGTGGGAGGGTTTCTCCTCTAAATCGATTGCGTTATTGTCCTTATCAAGGACCACCACGCCATAACGCTCCGGATCATTAACATAATAAGCAAAAATACTGGCGCCATTCTTCTGAAGAACCGCGCTCCTCAAGGTCTCTTCTATTCGATTTCCATAGAAAATATTATCGCCCAGAATAAGACAAACGCGACTTCCGTCGATAAATTCTTCTCCAATAAGAAATGCCTGAGCCAATCCCTCAGGCTTAGGTTGCTGTGCGTAAGAAATTTCCAGTCCCCAGCGCTCTCCATTACCTAGCAACTTTTCGTATGCATCTGCATCTTCAGGCGTAGTTATGATCAAAATTTGCCTGATACCGGCTTGCATTAGAGTAGAGAGCGGATAATAGATCATTGGCTTGTCGTAGACTGGCATCAACTGTTTGCTTAAAGAGATCGTCATTGGATGTAAACGACTGCCACTTCCGCCCGCCAAAATAATTCCCTTGGTCATACAAATTCCTTAACGTTTTATAAGACTATTTCCCATTAATTCGTTTAATAGCATCCACTATCTCTGGCAAGGAGTCATAAAAGCTAGAACTTGGCTTGAAACCTAAGTCTTCGACGACTCGTTGGTTGTCAAAAACGTTATCATTAACCATGTTATGATATGTCCTCATGCTTAAACCACGTAACATCGTTGGCCGAATGCCAAGAAATGCTAGGGTTTTTTTCAATAACTCAACTGTAGCAATAATCCCATATAGCAACAGATGTGGCGGTTTCCAGTCAGGCATTTCCCTTCCGACAGCACGGTAAATTTCCTTCTCAATATCATTTATGAGATATTGCTGCCCATCTGTTACGAAGTATGTATTCCCGCTCGCTCGTTCCGAATCTATCGATAGCTTAATCACTTCACTAAGATCTCGTACACCGATCAAAGAAATCCGCGTGTCGAGTTTAGGGAAAGGTGGCACGAATCTGCCAGAAACCAATCTTACTAACGTAGCAATATTACCATGCATTTCCGGGCCATATACATTAACGGGCCTAAGAATGACGGCATCTATGCTGCCTGAATTATGGGCTGAGAGGACTAACTCTTCAGCACCTCGTTTCGACTCACCATAGCTAGTAATTTTTTGCGCTCCCTCATCAGGAGTCGCAGCCAGTGAGCTACTAAGTAGCACAAATCGCTTAATTGATTGATTAATCGCCGCCGCTAGCAGTAATTCGGTGCCATGGACATTAACTTTTATAAGTTCGTCCCTTTTGATGCTGTCCGCATGGGCCAAGCCTGCAAGGTGAATTACGATATCAATTTCAGCACACGCTTCGAACAGACTATCGGGATCCAGAAGATCGCCAACGAATTCCTGCAAGTTACAATGATCTTGAGTATCAAGATCGTGCCTTACTAACGCTCTAACTCTGTAACCACTAGCGAGCAAAGAGAGGCATACTTGTGCGCCAATAAAGCCACTTGCCCCCGTCACCAGAATTTTTTTTCCCTTATCCAAAATTTAGAACTCTATCCAACTACACTCGTTAGAAAAAAAGCCAACCGTGCTTATTAAAGAATCTATATCCAGAAGTAATAAATACTTTGACATGCCAAAATCCTTTCCTCGCCGCAAACCCGCCAGAATGCATAATACGAACATTCGGAGCATAGAGTAGTTTACCTAGCCTCCCCATCCGAAGCGATAAATCAAAGTCTTCGAAATATAAGAAAAAGCTCTCGTCAAAGCCACCAATCGTTTGTAATGCGCGCGTATCAGCGAACATAAAACAACCACTAACTAACTTAACATTATCCGAAACTTCGGCTTCTGTTAGGCCTCGCATTTCATAGTCAGCAAGCCTATTAACAAAATATTTTTTTAGAGTTACTGGGAAAAACCCTCGTATCAATAGTGTTAGAACCGAGGGGTAGCGCTTACAGAGGTACTGCTTTTCGCCTTCTTGATCAATCGTGTGTGGGCTAACCAATTTAACATCATGATCTTGTGTCATCATATTGATTGCATTTAAGAGTGTTTCATTTTCTAGAATAACATCTGCATTAAGCATTAAATGAAAGTCGCTCTCGAGCTTATGCAACATTAAATTATGAGCGCGACCATAGCCGATGTTCCCTTGCCCACTCAGATGCCTAATCTCCATTTTCAGGTCATCAAGTAGCCTCTGCTTATCAGCAAAACTTTCAAGAACTAACCCAGGTTCCTCTGAGTTATCTATTAAAAAAATAGGGATAACTGAGACAGCACAATTTTGCCGTAAACAGCGGACTGATACTATAAGGGAGTCAATTAACGATATTATTTGATCAAGAGGCGAGTTATAGCAGACTATGCCTATTGATAGGCTCGTTATTGGTTTAGTTTGCACCAATCGAATACTTTAGTTGGTCTATTAAGAAGATAAGGATAGTCCGCATAATTTCTTTCATTCATTCCCACAAGTCTATATTTGGTTTTATGAAGCCTATTGATTACTCTTCGACTAGCCGGTCACCAAAAGGCGTAGAAACAACCCTCATACCTGGGGGCACGTCCTCTGGATTTATGCGCCTTGGCGTAAAACTACCGGTTTCCTCATTAGAGTCGGAATTAGCACCTCCTTCTAGCAGTGCCTCGAATGGGTTCTGTGGCTCTCCGCTTAGTGACTGCCCCGATGAATCGGCACGGTCCTCATTAACGTTAATATCTAAACGATTTCGGGCTTCCAGCGGGGTCGCGTTAGTTAGGCCAAGTTGGGCTTTGTTGGGCTCGATGCAAAGAACGCCCTCATCAATATATTCAATGCAAGGCAAATCCTCAGGATACTCTATAGCCGCTCTGGCTAAACCTATTTCGCTAACTAGATAGCCAGGGTAGCCCGGGATAGACAAAACAGTATTGGCCTTAGATTTTATTGAGATTATTTCCCCGTTGTTTTCTCGCAGCATTACAGAATGGCTTTCTCCAATCCTAGTCGTCCCCACCAATGTAAATATAGGTCCGGATACAATATTACCCGCACTATCTCTCCTTGCTCGGTCAGACCGGGCGGTTTCTTCGACGCGGCTACTAGTTTCAGTTTCCTCGAATAATTCCAGCTGCTGGCCAGAACTGACACCTTGCCAAATAAGTGAAGTTATAAGACAAACAATCCTTTGTGATTTGATTGAAAGAAGAGCTCTAAAATATTTAATCATAGTCGTGTAACTCGTGAAAAATCCATTTAGAAAATGGCTTACGCAAACGCAGTCTCTTATTTAGTCGCAGATAACTCCCATAAAGTTTTCCGTCCCAAAGTTAGAGTGCGAGCGTTAGGATTTTACCTTGCTTAGAAGCGGGCCCCGACAAAACTAAACTTAGCATAGCTTCAATCATCGAAAGTTATATTGTCCCCCAATATCTCTATCTCTTCTTCACCTGCTGAACCCTCGCCTAATACGTCTTGAACGGCTTTTCCATACGCGTTTCTTGCCGTCTGTAAGGCTGCCAGTGTTAATTTTGTCCTTTGAATCTCTGCATCAACAAACCGGATGGAGCCCAACTGAGCCTTAACCTCGTCACTCAGGTCATCAAAATCGTATTCTGTGCCGTCAATCGTAATGTTCGCCATCGTTATTTCACCCAAAAGTAGTATTAAAATTTCTTGAGAAACCCGCCTCTAGGACAAAGTTCCTTTCCCATCAAATATAACCTAGGCCCATAGCGTATGGGTAGTCTAACCATTCAAATTATCACTACGCCATCCGCTAAAACACCAATAAAAAGCCCCCGCTTTTTGGGCGAGGGCTTTAGAAGGGTTTCCCTCATCACCGCGGGTAACGATGAGAGGGACAAAGCTTCTTGTTACGCAACCATGGCGATGTTGCCCACGACGATGTCGCCGAAGTCAGCGTCACCACTAAACGTACCTACAAGTAATATCTCAGCGGCCTGAGCGATGGCGTTACCAGCGCCTCCTCCGGCTGTATCAACAAAGTACAAGTAACCATTTGTGCCATCGTCAACAGCGAGGTACAACTTATCATTGTTGTTGTTGAGCGTGATTGAAGCGGCAGTCTTACCTGCACCAGCCACAACCAGCGCTTTCAACAGCTCCACACCAGTAGTCGAAAGTGACAAGTCAGCATTGGCAATATTGGCAAGTACAGCCGTGTCAAGTGTGACAATGTCCAGAGCATTGGTGTTAGTAGCGGTTGCCGAACCAAGGTTGTATGTAATACCGTTGCCCTGGTTAGCAGCAGTTGCTTCGTCTTCGATAGTCGGGGTGGCACCAGCAGCGGTAGCTACTGTCGTGTTATCCACATCCAAGCCAATGATATCGGTAGTAGTAGCAAAGTCAGTCACGGTGACCCTATTCGCAACCACTGCGATACCGGTAAGCGATATGGTATCCGTACCAGCACCAGTTGTAACACTATCGATACCGGCCCCAGGTATAACAGTATCATTACCCTTACCAGAAACGATCGTGTCCACGCCCGAACCACCAGTAATCGTGTTAGCGCCGTCTGAACCAATAATGTAGTTAATACCATCTGCAACCGTCACATTTTCGATCCCAGAAAGGGTGTCAACAACCGTACTATTTGTTGGCGCACTGCCATTAAATAGATAGGCCACAGTGTTAGAGGCTACTGAAGTAGAGCCACCCGATAAAGACTGAGTAGTCGTTCCAAGTACCGTAGCGTTTGATACCGCTGTCGCACCCAGGTTGATAACAATACCTGTAGCGGTACCAGTACCTGTTCCCTCGATATTCCCTGCAGTAACTGCAGTTGTATATATAGCCACATCTGTACCAGTTCCACCAGTAATAGAGTCTGCACCAGTTCCACCAGTAATACTGTCGTTACCAGCACCAGCGTCGATGGTATCACCCTTAGATGAACCAATAATTATATCCGCACCAGACGAGCCAGTTATGGTCTGCGCCTTGCTGTGACCTGTCGCATTTGACATAACAAGACCAGGCGTGGTCGCAAGTCGTGCACTCATGCCAGACGCATTAATAGTGGCAACGTTTACGGTGGTATCAATTACCACGTCCTCACTACCAATAATATTAAGAGTCTGGGCCGCACCTGATCCGCCAGCAAGCGCTGAGGTCTGACTAAGTGTCAGGCCAACCGTTCCTGTGCGAGAGGCCGCTGCTGCAGTGACTTCCGTCGCGTCGATAGTCAACGTTTCAATGTTAGCAGCTACAGCAAGGCCGTAGTCGTCGTCCGCACTACCAAAAAGTTTGATAGTAAGCGCATCCGCCGCGCCTGTCGCTGCGCTATTAACGGTCGCTGTAACGGTGTTAGTAAGAGTCTCTGTAAGCACCAACGTACCACCAGAGTCAAAACCAGTAATCGTTTCGGCGTCGTTACTCAACGTAGCCAGGGTTACAAAGTTAACGCCAGCTAGGTAGCCAAGGTCGAACGAGTCGCCTGTAGTATCCATCGCACCTGTAACCGTCAACTTCTCAACGCCAGTAAAGTTAGTGTTAAAGGTATTCGCCTCAGAGATTGTCTGGCCTTGTATCGCAACGAGTGAAGCGTTAGACACAGAAAGTGTATCTGTACCATCGCCACCGGCCACTTTGTCCGCCTTGGTAAGGTTGGCAGCAAATGTAATAGTGTCGTCTCCGGCACCACCATCCACCGTGTCGTTACCGGCGTTAGTTGTGATTCCATCTTTGCCGTCACCGCCGTTTAGTGTGTCGTTACCAGAACCACCAGTAATCGTATCAGCACCGCCGCCGCCGTTAATTGTAGACTTCGCGTCACCAACCAGGATGTCTTTACCATCCGATCCAGTAATTGTCGTAACACCAACCGCAACCGCACCCATGTTCGCTATCGTCACGGTCGCAGCGTGGCCGGAGGTATCCATGCCAGAAAAGTTAATAACGTCAGCTGTTATGGAGCCTGACGCATGGAAAGTACCTGTACCGGTAATATTCAAAGTGTCAGTAGCACCAGTACCGGTGTCTGAAGTCATAGAGATAGTACTAACATCAAGCTCCATGTCAGCAGCAACCTTGGTGGTGGTATTAAAGGTAACAGTCTCAATACCGGTAAAGTTAAACGCATTGTTGTTACCCATATCTACAGTCGCTAAAGAAGTCGTCCCAATAGTGACAGAGTCATCCAGCGCCGTGGCAAGGGCCGTGTCCGTAACCGTATAAGCGCCGGCGTTAGGCGCCGTACTGGTAACCGTACTCGCGCCCGCGCCCAGTACCGTAGTACCGCCATTAGAACCAGCTAAAAGGACAATCGAGTTAAGGCCTGACTGAATGTTATTCAACGTAATTGAATTAGTATTCGCATTAGACACTTGAAGAGCTTCAAAGTTTGTTACCGTGACATTGTTAGCTTTAGTTGCAGAATTCGCCAACGCTGTGGTCATCTTAATACTGTCAATACCGTCGCCACCGTCCACTTTATCCGCTACTAGGGTTCCCAAAGCATTTGCCTTGACAGTATTCGCACCGATAGTAACCGTGTCGTTACCAGCGCCTGCCTCTACACTAATCTCTAGGCCCGTGTCAGCCGCTGAAACGTCAATCGTATCGTTGCCAGAACCACCCTTAACCGATAGGTCAAGTATATCAACACCGCCCACAGCGGCTTTGTCGGTAGCGTTACCCACTACAACAGAAAGCTTCCCGGTAAAGGCCGAAGCATCGATAGTGTTTGCTGTAACAGCCAGTGTGTCTGCAATGGTAAGGTTTTGGTCACCAGTCACAGTCAGGCCAGCACCGCCCCAGGCCAGATTACCAATCTTGTTGGCTGATCCGATTGCGTTAACCGTCAGCGTCTCAATACCGCCTGTGAACGCAATATCATTATCAGCAGCAGCCGAGTAAGTGTTTCCAGACACCGTAAGCGTCTGAGCATCACCAGCACCAGCGAGCCAAGCCGCATCGTACGTAATAGTCGCGTCAAGGTTAGTTGAACCCGACAAGGTGAACGCCGTACTAGAGTCCACATTCGTAAACGTAACCCCGTCCGCCTGACCTGTCGTTGAAGTACCGGAGACCGTCACCGCAGCAATAGGCGCGTCGACCATATTTACAGTCAAAACGTGATTAGCACCAACATTCCCATCGATAATATTAATGTTTGCAGATTCTACGCTCGAGGTTGTGAAGCCATTCACAGCCGATGCCGCAGTAAGAGAAGCCGTTATCGAGAGGTTGTCTGTCCCTTCTCCGCCGTTAAGAATGTCACCGGTAGTCAGTGTGGCATTCGTACCGCTAAAGCTATCGTCGCCGGCACCGGTAGTCTTGTTATCAATGCCCGTAGTAAGAGCGATCGTCTCAGCAGCAGGTGGAGCAGTAACCGACGTATCGTTAACCGTTGTCGAAGCCGTTTGGCCCGCGACTGAAACGGTAAGCGTTTCCGCGCCCTCAGTAGTTGTGTCAGCCACAGCAGAGACAGCAATTACACCCTTGCCGTCCGCACCTACCTTAACACTGCCGACTGTGGAACCAGATATATCGGAACCATTAACACCAGTAACCGTGTAAGACAGCTCAGAACCTGAAGCCACGTTCGTAGTGTCAAGAGTAAAAACCGCTGTTTCACCCTCGTTAACAGAAGCCGCATTGGCACTCAGCGAGTAAGTTGCCGAAGGGGCAGTCACTACAACTGGGTCTGCCGCCGCTTTACCGGTGGTAACCGACGCATCAGTGCTATCTACGGATGCAAGTACCGCAGTACTTTCAGCGGCCGTCTCAAGCTCAATGGTATGATAAGTAGCGACAGTAACTTTATTAGTAAAGTTAGAAACGAGAGTACCCAGTGTCGCATCTGTTGCGGCAGTAGTGGTAAGCACGCCATGGATCCCAACAAATAGCTCGCCCAGCCCTTTGCCAGCATTAACATGCGCCGCAACGATAGTCTCACACTCTGTCTTAAGCGCGTCGCTCGCCTCTGGGAGTAGATTACCAACGTACTCTTTAGCGAATTCGTCCGCTGTCTGAATACCAGGGTAAACCGCCTTAAATTCTGATCGCGCTGCTAGTGCGTCGCCTATTTCCGTCAGGGTCTTGCCTGACTCAATTTGCCCAATCATCTCCATGAGAAGCGTCGTTCCCGGAGAGCTGTTATTAGCGATAACCGCTAACTCGATTAAGTCGTTTCTAGTTGCTGCTGTAATGGCCATTGTAACTCCTTGAGCTAAATCTATAGTTAAATCTTAAGTTAAAAATTAATTTCCTAATTATTCGAATAACGTTAAATCTTTTCCGTTACCTCTTGCGTCTTAGGCTCCATACCACCGACACCAGAGACTTACTTACCTATAACATAAAGCAGTACCGCCACCAGTGCTGTGATTCTAATCACATTCTGACGATGGGCCCGCTAAATTCTGTTCGGAGACGCCTCGATACCACGACTCTCACCCAATACTAACCACAATTAGGGCTCTTGGCTATCTACCGAGCTGCAAATAGTACTACAAAAACTATATCCAACGCACGCAGTGTCGGCACATATTCCATGTTACTTAAGTAATAAAATGCGAATATTAAAGCCAATACAACAATAAAATTATTTATATTATTGATATATAAGACTTTAATGCTTATTTTTGCGGCAAATATTTTTGCAATGATTTCTGCCGCCAAAACATTAAGTCAACGCGGCAAAGCATTAATTCAGCGTTAAAAACCCAAACTTAAACCAATTTCAGCGCTAGCGCCTCTAGCTCGAAAAAGCGCGATAGTATTTTGTTGTTCATGATAATAAACGTTAGCAATAAATCCGACTCCCGCGCCAAGTGCGGGCAAGCGTTGGCTATAGCTTATGTAAGCCGACCCGAGACCCTCCTGCCGCCTCGCCCCATCTCTAAACAACGGGCTATAACCGTAATCGTCGTTAAGTTCCGTATGAGAGTATTGAACAAGCAGTTGCCCCGCCCCGACTTGCTTCCGCCAAGCAAGGTTAGCCTGCCAGCCATTCCTATCTCCCCCCAAGCGCGCACTATCAGAGGATTTATTGTTTAAAGCTGCTATCTCCAATCCCAATCGGCTATCCGCTCCGCTCAAGCCAATAGTACAATCGAGGCCCAAGCCTGCACTCGTTTCTATCCCGCCGAGAATCCTTTGAGCCTTGTATGACTGATACTGAGCGGCTAAACGAGAATATATCCCACAATTCCTTATTTGGGTTAAACGATAGCTTCCCCTGAGCGTCGTACTTCTGAATATTGGGTTTCCACCATAATTTAACTGGCCAGAATCCAGTTGCAATGCCCATCTGGGTGCATCTCCAGCCTCGGAAATTACAAGCTGAGTCGCCGCCTGTAAAATATTGTGGCGCTCATCGTCACCAAACCTGCCCCTCGCCTCACCAGAAACAGCGAAAGTCGTTTCGGATCCTACCCTTCTATGGCCTCCGCCCAAAATGAGATTCGCATATCCACCCCCAACTGGCCGAAACTCTGGACTCACAGCAAGAAGGATAGACTCCCCCGAAAGGGTTAAGGCTAGCTGCCTGGCGAACGGAGCACTATTTAAGTTATTGTCATACCCAGTCAACGCCGCAAAACGAAAGCTGCTATCTCGAGTATAGCGCCTCCAGCGGGAGTCTCTATCTCGAACAAGGTCGCCTAAAGTCTCTGGCAAATCCTGACGCTGTAATATTTGTTGGTTAACCTCCAGGGCGCCCGTCACTTGCCCAAGCTCAAACAGATTTTCAGCATAGTCAATTAGTGCGGAACCGTTTTGTGGATCAAGCAACAAAGCAAGCTCGAGATTTTCCCTCGACTCAAAAATTTTTCCAAGCGAGAGCTGTACCGATCCTAGAAGGGCAAAGTACTCAGAGTTGTCTGTACAGTCAGACGTCAATGAGAAAAGGGCTAGCTCGGCTGTTCGCGGCTCTTCTTCTACCAAAGCATAATACTGACTAAGGTCAGGACAAGCTGCCTTTAGGGTCGCGGGGACAATAAGAAAAATTGCAACGAGCGATTTAGTGATCTTAAGGGTACTCACTAAGAAAATCAGGCCTTAGTTCTAAAGGTTAAGACCTACGCGAAGGCATAAGCCAGATAAGATGAGAATTATCATTGTAATCGGCGAGACAAGCAAGAACTGGCTAACCTAGCCCACCCTTAAGAAGGGTAAGCCCGTCCCTTACCGCGCCTATCTCTTGCGGATCGGGAGAAAATAGTTGGTGGCTAGTTGTTAACCCTGGCAACAAAAAACTTCCCAAAGACTGCAATCGAAAATCCTGCAAATGTCTAGCGGCCACTTCCCCAATCAGGACATTGCAAGCAAGATCCGCCGTCATTTCTTGTATGCGCAAGGTTACGCTCACTGTCTCCCCGCAAAGCGTATGCGCACGCCTGTTCGCAGGACCGATTGAGCCCATAAGCACTGGCCCCTGCTCAATTCCAACACCAACCGCCAAAGGCTCCAGACCATCTATGCCAATTTCGGGCGAAAGGCTATCGTTAAAGTCTTTTTCAATTTTTTGAGCCGACAGTAAAGCTTGTGTTGCGGCTTTAACTCCATTCCCATCCCAAAGTGCGAGGACACTGTCCCCTTTATATTCTTGAATTTTCCCTCCATGCTCTTCAACAATGCTGTTCACTTTGGTAAAAAAGAAATGGAGCACTGACGCTGATTCTTCGGGGGGTCGGGACTCACCAATTGCAGAAAAATTTCTCAAGTCTGCACATAACAGTGTCACCTCACACCGACTTGCCTCTATATTAGAGGACGGTAATTCAAAGGCTACTTTCCTCGCAGCATCGCTTGGCAGATAACTAGTCAAATTTTGCATCACCCTGCCTCGCTCGAATCGAAGCCGAACAAGCTCGAGGAGCAGAAGCATCAATCCACCAACAAATGCAAATATAGCCGGGCCAAGCCAGCCGAGCCAAATACTATAGTTGATTAGGGCAATGCCATGGATACTTAGTGTTATAACTGGCGCCAAGAGACTGATCGCTGAGAAGCCGATAGTTGCATACTTTCCCCTCAACAACGCGAAAGCAAACAACAAAACACCAAATAGTGATGCAATAAAGATATTCAAAAACTCAGACCCTAACGGTCCATATGGGACGGATCCGTCCAAAATGCTCGCAATCATCCTCGCCTGGAGCTCAACCCCCGGCGCAGAGCCGGTGTAAGGCGTCGGAACCACATCGTCCAGCGCAAAAGCTGTAGCTCCAACCAAAACCCAAACGTTGTCGAACATCGCAGGATCGAATTCATCGTTTAAGATGTCCACCGCCGAGACAGAGCGAAATACCGACGGCGATTTTCGAAACGAAAATCTTATATTCCCATTTTCATCTAATGGTATCTCTAACCCAGGGTAAGGCTCTAGGCTCAATTTATACGGAGGTGAGAGAATTCCGGCGCCTTCCGTTACGTGAACCTCCCAGTTCTCAGATTTTAATGCAGCAAAAAATGGCGATATTGACAAGGCAGGATAGAGCGCGCCCTGGAGGCAAATCATCGCCGGCATCTTCCTTATCGCACCGTCAGAGTCGATTATCGGAGAAATATGCCCTTTCGGCACACTGGACAGCCATCGGCTAGAGCCAATAAAACTCTCGGACTTGGGGAAAATGCTGCCCGCCTGAGCCTCGCACGAAACCCCCGAAACCGAGTGAGTCATCCTGCCACTATTTATTGACTGCCCTCCTGTAATAACAGGCAGTTGAGCAATTATTGAAGCATTACTCTCCGTTAGTGAGGCTTGAAACTCTACATCAACAGATTGCTCTCTCTCAGGGTAGACTATGTCATGAGCCTGTAACTGAGCTCCAGCCCTATTAATGCGCCTCGTCAGTTCTGCCATCAGGTCTCGCGACCAAGGCCAAGGCCCTATTTCTGCGAGACTTCTTTCATCGATAGCAACGACGGTAATTCGTTCTTCGAGGGTATCGTCAGAAAATAATCGCCAGGTAAGTCCGCCGAGGCGCTCTTCGAAAGTCGATAAATTTGGCGTAAATGCCCATAAAATTAAAGAAGTCAGTAATGCAGCGCTAAACAATGCAATAGCCACAAGAACATGAGGCCTCAAACGAAATATTCCGCCCAAAGATGCAAGTACCGCTTGATTAATTTTATTCAACACCGGTTACTGCCCCAATGAATCCCAAAGAGTTAAGCCCTGCACAACCCCGTGCCAGTTTATTAGGTCGAAAAAATATCCTGCCTCGGAAATATCTAAGCTAAGGGCTCCCCCGAGGCCCTGACTCCCATCAAGCGCATAGCTATTAAAGTATCCTCCATCCCGCAGTTTTCCATTGCTGCTAAACACGGACCTCCCAAACTCTAGATGATGCAGATTCAAAGATGTCGCAAACTCGCTTTTTTGAAAATCAATTGTTAAATCACCGCTAGTGATCGCGACAGGCGAAGTAACCGTGCCATTATCGTAATAGGCTTGCGCACTATTAAGAGAAAAACCTACGGTCCCGACAGCGTCGGTTTGCATTTCGTCTTCTTTGTCATTTGCTCTAAATAAGAAATATTCAAAATCTCCAACAGTAACGCTTCTTTCTTTGGTCGCCTCGCTAAAGGGAACACTAATGCGCTCTAGGGCACCTTTGCCGTCAGAATACCTTCCCCATACGAGCTGTCGCTCCCTCGCTTCGCTAATGTCGAGCTTGTTAGCTGGCGTATAACCTGTTTGATAAGGCGCCTGCTTTTTGACATCGTCAGTTAAATCGACGGAAGTAACGCTCTCGGAAACAACATCAGTCGAAACTTTGTTAGCCAAATCGGTGGGGCTAATACTCTCTGAAACATCATCAGTCGAAACGCTATTCTGGTCAGCCTCTTCAACATTTGCAGTATCAGCACCTTGGTCGGGGATAGCCGTATCCGGGCTAGGGGGTAGATCCTGAAGGTTAACTGGATTTTGGCTCGGGGCCTCCAACTGAATGAGCCTTGGCTCTCTCAAAGTAGTATCAAATTCTAATATTTGCATGGACTGAGCGTTAAGTTCGACGGCATTAGCGCTACAGGGCCCGGCTCCTTGAAACGTGCACTCCTCAGAGAAAGGAGCAACAACAATCGCCCCCTCATTAACTAGGGCAGTCACGGACTCAGAGTTAGTCGTTACTACAAAGTCAGTGCCCCTAACACCAATCGCCGCGACCGGCGTATTTAACCTAAACCTTTGCTTCGCTGCGTTAGCTGCTTCACCTGAAACAGCGCGAGCTGTGCCGGTTATAAGGTTAAATTTTACAATAGATTTTCCTGGTTGATCTGCGTCAAATTTGTACTCTATGATCTCTAATTTACTGTTAGGGCGAACACTAATTAGAGCATTGTCGACAAATTTAATGTGCACGTGGCCGCTCGACTCAGTCAAAATAAGGTCGCTTTCACCAACTAAGTCTCCTGCCCGCAAGCGCTCTAACTGATTGCCCCCCGAATCCAAAAATGCTCTGCCAAGCACCAAGGTCACCGATCCAACAGGTCCCTGCTCACGATGCGCTTGCTCTTCTCCATCGTTCAGCTTTCCGCTTTCCATCGCCAAAAGTATTTCTATCGGCGCAAAAGCCACAGACAGAGAAAACAATACAAACCCGCAAATTTTTAGTTTCATATGTCGTAAACTATTGTTTTTAAAATTAAATATCAGATTTTAGCTATTATATTTATCTTAATAATAACAAACTTCATATTGCTTAGCGTTTAATCTGGATAACATTTTCCGTAATATCGACAATACCTTAGATATATTTTTTTTTGAGTGATTCTCGTCACACACGAGCATCAGGTATTTTCACCATTGGAAGGCGAATAGTTATACTGTCAGTCGTAATATGGTAATCAAGAATACCAACCATAAATAAATCCGGACCCGGAAAACCAAATATCAATGCAAGTGACGCCGCAGTTGTTAAAATCCTTTACGCTCTTCAGGGACCTAAGTGAACCGGAATTGGATAAACTTGCACTAAAATCGCAAGTAGAGCGCTTCGCAAGGCGCGCGATAATTCTCACCGCTGGGAAAAAGGAGAATAGGGTGTGCTTTTTATTTGAGGGCCGCTTACAAGGGGTAGACTTTACAATTGACGGCCGAGAAGTAGGAATCTATTTTGTAAATCAGGGCGATTATTGCGGTGAGCTTTGCGTCTTTGATCAAGGAGTGCAACCGGAGCACGTAATCGCACTTAACTCGACGGTGGTGGTGTTTGTGCCGGCAGAGCACTTAAGAGAAGTAGCAAGTCGCAATCCCTCTATCATGGCCGGCCTTGGGAATAAGCTTGCTTCTCGAGTCAGGCAAATGACAATTCAGCGGTCTTTATTAGGTCTGCCAAATATCCCCCAAAGAGTATGTAACCAGCTGTGGCTTCTAATTAAAAGCCCTAACAAAAATCTTGCTGCCGCGCTGGAAATCGAAAATTCTCCGACGCATATGGAAATTGCAATCATGCTCAATGTAAGTCGAGAAACTGTCACTCGAGTATTTCAGCAGTTGCAAAAGAAAAACATTGTTGCGCGAGATGGCCCCAACAAACTAATCATCAAGACACCTGAAGATCTGAAAAAGATCGCTGAGGGGCTTACGAAACTCTAAGCACGCTTGCTAGTAACAAAACGAAGAAGGTAGGATATATCGATCACTCAGCCATCTTAAAAACGCCAAACCTTCCGATAACATTAGATGTCCCACTCACATTTTTAGTTTCGAATTGATTATTAAGAAAGTGAGCTAATTGGAGCGGGTAGTTAATTAGGCCTTGAAAAAATAGAATCTGCCGCAACTAATGCCTCATCGATAAATGCAAGTGGCTTATTGAAACGAATTACGCATGACGACTATACACTCATCAAATAATACTGGACATGATCCAGTGGGCAGCGCCATTTCAGATATCAAAGCGTATCTGGGTTATGCGACGCTTTTTAGTGCGTGCATTAACTTTCTAATGCTTACGCCAATTATCTACATGCTTCAGGTCTACGATCGTGTTGTATCTAGCGGAAGCATGAGTACTTTGCTTATGTTAACACTTCTTATGACAGCCTTATTGGGAGCTGCTGGGGGGTTCGAGTGGGTCAGAAGTCGAATTCTAATTAATGCTAATGTACGACTCGAAAAAGATCTTCGCGACGCCGTAGCGAGAGCATCCTTTAAACACACCCTGGTCTCGGGCAATGCTGACGAAGCGAATCTAGCAATGAATGACCTTGTCGGCCTTCGCCAATTTCTCGCCGGCAACGGTATTTTTGCATTTATGGACGCGCCTTGGACACCAATATACATAGGAGTAATGTTCGCCTTCCACTCGCTTTTTGGATACGCCGCCATAGTTGCCGCACTACTAATGATCCTGCTAGCAGTCTTAACACAAAAATTCACAGCAAAACGGCTTGTTAAAGCTAATGCACTTGCAGCGAGAGCCAACGGATCTTTTTTAAGCAATCTAAGGAATGCTGAAGTAATTGAGGGCATGGGCATGGCCTCAAGCATCAGGTCTCGTAACAATCAGCTATTCGATCTCGCAAGCACTGAACAGGCCATAGCAAGCGGCGCTGCCGGCATACTTGCTGCGATAACCAAGTCTTTTAGGATGATCGTTCAGTCTTTATTGCTAGGCCTGGGCGCCTATCTCGCACTAATGCAAGAGATATCCCCGGGCATGATGATTGCCGGTTCACTGCTACTAGGCCGCGCGCTCGCTCCTTTAGACCTTATGGTTTCGTCCTGGAAATCTTTTATTACCGCGAGGAGCCAATTTTCTAGACTGCAGGCTGGGCTGAAAAACTTACCCCCCGAAGTTGAACCCTTAAGGCTACCTGAACCTCTTGGCAATTTATCCGTACAGCAGGCCATAGTCATTCCGCCTGGCGCAAAGATAGCAAGTGTTAAGGGGGTAAGCTTTAGCCTATCCGCCGGTGAAGTTTTAGGAGTCGTAGGCCCTAGCGCGGCTGGAAAAACAAGTTTAATCAGAGGTATTTTAGGTATATGGCCCCTTCGGGCAGGAACAATAAGATTGGACGGCGCCGACATAACCCAATGGAACAGAGACGAGCTTGGTCCTTACTTAGGATATTTGCCACAAGACATAGAATTATTCGAGGGAACAGTATCAGAAAACATAGGCAGGTTCGCCCTACAAAATGCAGACAAAATTCTACACGCGTCAAAGATGGCGGGCATACACGGTATGATCCTCGGCCTTCCAAATGGTTACGATACTGTCATAGGGCCAAATTCAGGGGCACTATCTGCGGGTCAACGCCAACGTCTCGGCCTAGCAAGAGCACTGTACGGGAGTCCGAAGCTAATTGTCTTAGATGAGCCAAACTCCAATCTCGATGAGCTAGGGGAGCGAGAGCTACAAACCTCAATTAAACAAGTCAAAGAAGCGGGAAGTACCGTAATTATCGTCACTCATAGAACTTCGGTTCTTTCGCTTGCGGATAAAATTTTATTCATCAAGGAAGGTATAATTCAACGTTTTGGCGAAAGAAATCAAGTCCTCCAAGCGCTAAAGGACCAAAGCTCCAAAGTAGCTCAGCTGAAGCCCAAGGTTTAAACAACCACCATGACTAAGACGCAAATTGAAAAAAATAAATCTCTGACTGAGGTAGGCGAACAGAAAGCTAATACCACGGCAGGCTTTAACGAAAGCCTTGGCCCCTACAAAAAGATTGGGCTAACACTGTTTTTGTTAGTTTTTGTTTTCTTTGGGGGTTGGGCAGCTTTAGCTCCTATCGATGGCGCAGCAGTTGCAACTGGAGCTGTCACTGTAAGATCCTACAGCAAATTTGTGCAGCATCTAGAAGGCGGGATTATCGAAAATATATTCGTAGATAATGGCACTGAAGTTGAAAAAGGGCAGCCAATTTTGGTCCTTGATAGCACCCAATCACAAACACAACTAGACATTGCGAACAGCCAATTTATATACCTTAAAGCACTTGAATCAAGATTACTGGCCGAGAGTGACAACCAAGAATCTATAAATTACCCAGCCGACTTTCCTTCCCTAGGCGATACCGCGACAGAAGAAAGCTTAGCTCAAGAGGAAATTTTCAGCGCTAGAAAGGCGATGATCGAAGGGCGCATAGGCGTGCTCGAGCAGCGCATAGAACAACTAGAATCACAAGGCATTGGTCTTGAAGCATTGCGCGCTAGTAAGGAACAGCTTGCTGCTTCTTATTCGGACGAATTACAAGATGTTATTGCACTTCTCAACCAAGGATTTTCAGAAAAAACAAGGCTCCGAGAACTCGAAAGAAACGTTGCTAATTTTAATGGAGAGGCAGCAGATTTATCTGCAAACATAGCTGTAACCCAAATGAGCATTGGAGAAACTCGGCTGGAAATTTTGCAAATACAAACGGAATTCCTAAATGAAGTTGTCACAGAATTAGGAGAGGTTCAGACCAATATGACTGATGTGTCGGAGAGAATCACTGCTCTAACGGACATCGTATCAAGAACCATCATACGCGCACCAGAGTCTGGAATAGTGAATGGGCTTCAGGTACACACTATCGGTGGCGTCATCACCCCCGGAATGCAGATCGTAGAAATAGTGCCGCAAAAAGACGATCTCATTATAGAGGCCAAGGTATCCCCAATGGATATAGATAGGGTTGCCATAAACCAGGAAGCAACTATTCGATTTTCATCATTCGGCAATGCATCGGTTCCAACTATTTATGGACAATTAATTAATCTATCTGCAAATAGTGTGTTTGACCAAGTTACGGGAACAACCCATTACCTTGCGAGAGTGGAAGTCACGCCCGGTGGCATGGAAGACCTCGGTGACCTAGACCTAATGCCAGGTATGCCTGCGGAAGTTTTCATATCTACAGGCGACAGAACAATGCTGGAATATCTGTTCAAGCCTTTCTCCAATGCCATGGCTCGGAGCTTTAGGGAAGACTAATAATGAAATTTCGGTCTAGGGATTTAAAAGCAATCGGCGCTGCCTTTCTTATGCTCGTATGTTCTATATCTTTCAGCGCTGAATCCAATCTGGTTCCAGGCTCAACTCTGGAAGATTTTTTCACAGCCGCAATAAATTATAGCCCCGAATTACGGATAGCAGAAGAGGACTTAAATATCAGCGGGGCGCGCAAACAAGCGGCAAATGCTCAGCTACTCCCGCAATTAAGTGCTGGCGCTAGTATTTCAGACAACCGACTAAATCAACTGAATAGATTCCAAGAATTTGACGGCGAGCGGTACTATTTATCGTTGTCTCAAACCCTTTTTAACTGGCAGCAATTCGCCGCACGCAAACAAGCTTATCTTGTCGAAGATCAACTGGAAGAGCAGTATTACTATCAGCTAGCCTCTATCCTTACAGACGTTGCAGAAAGGTACTTCAATGTACTCCAATCAGAAGATGCGCTGGAATCTATAAACTCAGAAATAGATGCTTTAACAAATCAACTTGACCAAATTCAGAATTTCTATGAAAGACAGTTGGCTCAGATAACAGACCTGTACAGGGGGCAAGCAAGTCTTGCTGCCGTTCAGGCGGAGAGACTGCAGCTACAAGCAGAGATAGCGCTCAATAAAGAGGCTTTGCGTTCTATATCTGGACTCAATGTAGGGCCACTATACCGCTTGGGTGATGAGGCAGAAATTCCGCCCCTAGAATTTAGCCAACAATATTATTTACAACAAGCTCAAGGGAGAAATCATCAAATCCTAGCGAGTGAGTATGCATTGCAAGCCGCCGAAGAGGGTATTTCAGAACGCAGAGGGGCTTATATGCCTCAAGTCTCATTTATTGCCCAGCGCCAAGATTCTGATGTGGGTTTCGATAACCTTCCAATTAACCGAACAGACAACACCTATATCGGTATTAATCTATCGATCCCAATCTACGCTGGCGGACAAAACAAAGCCCGCGTCAGTGAAGCAATCAGCCGAAAAAGTATCGCTGAATATGAGCTGCGGTCCGCACAACTCCGAACAAGAGAAAGTGTTAGAGCTGCTCACCTTCAGGTACAAGCGAGCGAAGTCCAGACTGATGCGGCAATTGTCCTTGTAGAATCAACAACCCTGGCGGCCGAGGCAATGCAGCAAGGATTTGCTCTTGGCACTGTTACGAGTGTAGACGTTTTAAATGCCCTTAGGGACCAATACCAAGCTGAAAGAGACTTCCAGACTACTCGATATAATCATATAAGGTATCTACTAACCTTGAAACGAGAAACTGGGACATTAAGCGCTGAGGACATGTTAGAGGTTGGCAGCTGGCTTGAACCAGAAGCCCTACAATAGTTATATGCAACAATACGATGCATAAGTTAAAGCGAATTACTACTGAATATCTCGACATAGAAGATCGAATAAGAGTAACAGCATTAACTGAGGACGATAAAATACTGGTTCTATGGTTTACGTATAGATTAATGAGCAGGGTCGTAACCCACTGCGTAAATTTGCTTGAAAAACACTCTCCTGAATTGGCAAATACTCCAACAACAGACAAGCAATCAAGATCGAGCACACAAAGCTTTGTGCAGCAATCCGCACAACAGAATTTACACAAAGAAGAATCTGTGACCGCTATCGAAAACTCATACGATTACCTAATCCAGGAGGTGGATGTAAAATTCGCAGCAGAAAACTTAACTCTAATTTTCAAAGCGGAACGTGCAGAAAACTCCGAACTCCGTCTAAATAATCGAGCGCTTAGACAATGGCTAGGAATTCTTTTCTCCATTTGGAAAAAAGCTGATTGGCCAATTTCGCTTTGGCCCGATTGGATGGACGAAGCAAGTATTGAAAGCCCTAGTTCTAACAGCCCAGTACACTAAGCACCTTAAAACTACTTTTATTCTTCGGGCAACTTCTGATACAGATCTATTACAAGATGTGTTACCTCATCAAGGCTGACGTCCAAGTCCTTAAGCTGGTAGCGAAAAAACCCTTCTGCATATTTAATTTCCTTTGGTAAGGAAAATGTTCTTCCTTTGTCTAAAGCTGTCACTAGCTCCGGATAATTGTTTTCCTGATTTTGGCTGGCATACACTTCCATAACACCCTGCTTCTCAATGCTTTGCCCTGTTATATCAACGAGTAAATTTATTGGGTTCTGAACCCCTATTTCATAAGAAATAGGCTCGGGGATTAGATTCTTTACTCGAACTCGTTTTAGGGCATTCCATACAAGCAGCGCTGTTGCTCGATGGTCAGGATGGATCTCTAGAGGGCCGGGGAAAAAAACGGTTGCGGGCGAAAGATCCAAAATCGCACGGACTACCTTTTCTAAAACCTGTTCAGTTAAATCCAAAGACCGATCCAGCTCTGACCAACATTGTAAAGACTTAAGCCCAAGCAGCTCAGCTGCTAACTTAACCTCTCCACTTCGAATCTGGACAAGGTTCTCAGCATCACCCCCTAAGGACCCATCGGTAAGCACAACAAGATGCGTCTCAATTCCTTCCTTTTTCGCCTTCAGAAGACTCCCGCCCATCCCAAAAGTCTCATCGTCAGCATGAGGCGCAAACACGAGCCAGGGTCCTTTAGGTAAAGGCGAAGCATGAAAAGGGATGAGAATATTTTCTTGATTAAACATATTAAAATTAAGACGTCAAAATCATCATTTTAGGCAGACCAATAAGCTATCAAGACTCAATATGGCCTTTTTTAGTTTTTTTTTCAATTTCATGGTTAAATCCGATTGTTACATAAATCTATTTCGATGTGCCCATATACAATTTAACTTAGGAATAACATGTTCTTCGCACTGATGAGGCAATGGGTAGTTACGCCTATCGAGAATTATCGACTCTTTCATAACTTTACTAGACAAGACTTTGTCTCCCAATTTTCAGGCTCTATTGCTGGCTTCCTATGGCTATTTATAACCCCAATCGCCCACATACTTATATACAGCTTTGTCTTCGTATATATATTTCAATTAAGGGCATTACCCGAATTTGGCGAAACAGAGTTCGTTCTATTTATGATGGTAGGTTATTTGCCTTGGTTTGCCTTTGCTGATGCAGTTAGCAAGTCGACAGGGCTTTTACTAGAAAAATCCGGACTAATTACAAAAGTTATGTTTCCTGTTCAGATTATCCCGGTGGCCGGAACGTTGGTGTCATATTTAACACATGTGATTGGGTTTCTTTTACTATTGTTATATCTGGCCTCAAAAGGTTATTTCTCAGCGATGTGGTTATTAATACCTTTCGTATACCTTTTGCAATTCCTTTTTACAATGGGCTTAGTAGCAATACTATCCGCACTTTGCGTATTCCTAAGAGATTTGCAGCATTTTGTATCATTAGTTGTGACAATTTGGTTCTTTCTAACACCAATCATTTATCCCTTAAGCCTAATAGAAAACGAAGAAATCCAAAATTTATTTTTATTCAACCCTATGCATAATTTTATCGTCATCTACCGAGACGTTATTTTATTGGGCGAGCTGCCATACCTAAATCTATATATAATAATCCCTATATCTTTAATTAGTTATGTGGTCGGTGGTTGGTTGTTTGTCCGAATAAAACATGCATTTGGCGACGTGCTATAAAATAGAGATTTATAAATGTCGCGTATATCTGTAAACAACATCTCCAAAGAATTCAAAATCTATAATCGCCCGCAGGATAGACTTTCTGAATTACTACTACGAAGACCCAAACACAAAGTTTTTCATGTCCTTAACGATATTTCTTTTGCCCTTAGAGATGGGGAAAGTTTGGGAATAGTTGGGGTTAACGGCGCCGGAAAATCAACGTTATTAAAAATTCTAGCTGGCACCTTACAGCCAACTACTGGAAGCTTTCAACTAAAGGGGCAAGTAGCAGCCCTGCTTGAATTGGGGGCTGGGTTTCACCCTGAATTTACTGGGCGAAAGAATATTTATCTAAATGCATCACTATTAGGTGTTCCTGAAAATAATATAGCCGGCCTCGAAAAAGGAATTATCGAATTTTCAGAATTAGAAGAATTTATAGATCGGCCCGTCAGAACATACTCATCTGGAATGTATGTAAGGTTAGCATTCTCAATAGCAACTATGGTCAGGCCAGATATCCTGATAATCGATGAGGCATTATCAGTTGGAGACCTTACATTCCAAAAAAAATGTGTCGCCCGCATGAACGAATTCATTAGTGAAAATAAGACCATGATCTTTTGCAGCCACTCAATGTTCCACGTGCAAGAACTTTGTGAAAAAGCAATCTGGCTAGACAAGGGACAAATAAAAGAAATTGGCGACAGTGACAGGGTAGTAGGGCACTATGAGGATTTTTGTAACAGCAAGAAGGTATATCACAATATTAGTGAGGATGTGCCAACTGAAGACGAGAATTCGACTAATGAAGAAACTGAAATTGAAACGCCTGACTGCAAAATTAATTCACTTTTAGTGAAATCAACAAGTGGTAAAGAAGTTACCTCTCTAGCGCCCTTAAATGATTACGTACTAGAAATGGAAGTGGAGGTGCTAAAAGATGGCATAGAGGGTAATTTTGGATTTGCCTTTATGAAATCGGCAGAAGAGCCGGTCGCTTCCTTCTTAACCACTGACTTACACCAGATAGACAAAGGCCCCTTTAAGAAAGGCAGTCAATTTATTGTCTCGCTTGTCATACGTGGGCTGGCAATGCGGGTTGGCGATTTTTATGTCCTCGGGGGTCTCGCCGATAAAAGCGGCCTGCTCTGGTATGAAAGAAAGTTCAGCAAACTATTGCATGTAGACGCGAATAAAGGCGTTGGCCCTATAATAATGGACTCTGACTGGTCGGTTACAAAAAAATAACTTTTTAGTCAAAAAGATAGTCTTCTTCTAAAATTCTGGCAGGAGCTGAGTCAGGCAATCGTCCGTAAGGATCTATTCTCAATACCCTGGGTAACTCGTTGATACTATTCACCTCGACAATTTCCATATAGGCTTGCTGAACCAAATCATAATCTGAAATTTCCGCTTCAGGGCTCATGCTTTCGTCAGCAGAAGAGCCTTCATCTTCTTTTTCTTCACTCAAATAAGAATAAACACTGTAAAAATTCGATGTAGTGTTCCCGACCCATGGTGAGAGTTCCTGCAATTCTTCAAAGGGAACTATCTCAGCTATTTCAGCACGATTATTAATATCCTCTATCTGGCGATAAGCAATGATATTTTCAATAAGCTCTTCGTCAAGGCCGGGTAATAATTCCATTGCTTCGCGCGTGGCGAGATTCAAATTTACTGTGCGCGTATTCCCATAAATGGTAAATGCCGCCTGAAGATTGATACCATCAAAAAGCTCTGAAAATCCGCGAATGTGCAAGATTTCTTCTACCGTATCAAGCTCGGGATTATTGCGCGGAACATATCCATTTTCTAGGTTTTCATAATAATCTCTTTCAGCTCCATTTAGCCCTTCTAAGTCGTTAAGATCTGTCCAATCAGTCCACGCCGAAAGCAAATCCTGAACTTCCTCTGGATCCGCATCTTGACCTCCAAGCCTCTTTTCAATTAGCAATTGCATGTTACGCCTTGGAATTCTGTTCAAACTTATTTTGCCAGCATGGTCATAAATTCTGACGGCTATGCTGTCATTTAAAGGGTAACTTAATTCTAACTTTTGACCATTGAATCGGTAAGCTGGGGTCCTAATTTCACCCTCTTCAGTTTCCTCCAGTTGCTCCCCGATAGGTCGAGGCATGCGCTCCAATATTAATTCCATTTCCGCATGGTTAACTCCACTCATAACAGCTAGCCAATTCATGGCAGCACTTTGATTATTCATAGCCGTCTTAGCGGAAAGACGAACCTTGCTAGCCATTGCAGTCACCAACACGGTCAACAAAACTGCTGTCCATAAGACAATTATAATGACTGAGCCCCTTTGTTTTTTGATACCGACCATACGTAAAAGCTCTATAGGTCCAGACGTTCTAACTCGTTAGGGCGAATACTTCTGTGTTCATTATTTCGAACTCTCGCTAAAATTTCTAATTCTTCCTGTGTATTATCGTAAGGAGTTAATCGCACGTGCACGGCTAATGGCAAGCTAAGCAGTTCCTGGGCCTCCCACTGGTCTGTCCAGACCTTATTTTCTTCAAGTTCTTCGTAGAGATAGCTAAATTCAAGGTCATAGTCTGGAAAGATAAGGGTGGGCAACGACTCTTCAAGCCTTACGCTGGGATTATCACTATACGCAGGAACCAACCCCAAATAGACCCCCTCGTCTGGCACAGAATAAAGCTCCCATGTCGTTAGTCCGGGCAAACGCTGGGGTGATATTGTGGACACCCAAGCCAGATAATCTTCTTCGCCCGTGAAAAATATCTGCCTAGAGAGTGTTTCTTCATTAGTGAAACTGTGAGGAAAGGCTCCATGCAACGCACGGTCAATTTGAAGTACAGCTAACGCTTCATCCAGACTTTCATCAAGAGCGCGAGAATTACGATTCCAATCTCCAGCAACAATAAATACGCTAGTGCTCAGCAATCCCAGTAATAAGGATGTCAGCCCTAATGCGAGAATAACTTCTATAAGAGTAAATCCGGAGTTATTTATTTTTTCTTTAGCCATGCGTAAATTTCTATTGTGGAAGATTCAACTGAATCCATCTACTCCCTATAATTTCTTCATCGCGATCTTCATTAATAACCTCAAAGCCTTGTAAAGCATTAAGCATAGGTTCCGTTTTACGTAAGGGGTCAGCTAACACACCTATTGAACGAATGTCATAGTTATCAATTTCCAAGATCTCTTCAACATCCCTAAATTCATTTTGTAACAGCGCAAAATTGGTAACAGCGCGAACATGAGTAGAACGTACAAGGCTTTCTTCGGACCGCCAAGAGAGTTGTTTACTCCCGCCCAAAAGCGAAAAAAGTGCCCCTAGTATGAATCCAGCTATCGCCAGCGCTACAATCACTTCTAGCAGGGTGAATCCATTTTGGGCTTTAGTCTTCATTGAAATTTTTCACTCGACCTGAAAAAGAATCAATTTCTATTTTGCTTTCCCTATCTTGAAAGGAAAGAACAAAAGTGCCTCCCGTACTGCCACCTTCCGGGTAAAAAACAATTTCTTTTTTGTCGTCCACTTCCGATTCGATATCAGTACTATCAATAAACTTAATCGAACCATAGGTGAACTCCCAAAACCCTACTGATATTGGCGACGGGGGTGTTTCAGATTCGGCCATCGCCTGCCCGTAGAATTCCACTGATGCTGGGGTACCCTGAACAACAGCAGTCCTCCTTGCATAGTTTAAAAGCGATACCGCTTGGCGGACCTGCGTACTGAAGGTCCGCGATTCTAAATTGCCAACATTAGGAATAACGAAAATACTCGCCATCCCAATAATCGTAAGAACAAGAAGGATTTCTATTAGAGTGAATCCCGCAGCCTTTGGGCCGAAGACAGGATAGGTTTGTTTATTGGAGGCCAACATCGGCGTCATCACCTTCGCCGCCCCTTTCCCCATCAGGGCCATAGGAAAATAATGTGAACTCTCGTCCATCAGAATCAAAAATATAAGAATTACCCCAAGGGTCTACTGGAACTTCACGCCGTAGGTAAGGACCATTCCATGATGCCCTTCCCGAGTCGTTCTCTCGCAAACCATCCAAGGAATCAGGGTACTCTCCCACATCAAGTCGATAAGTATCCAGAGCAGCTTCTAACGATGAAATTTGTGAAAGTGCAGCATCCCGCTGCGCGCCAGCCTGCTGGTTAAAAATATTCGGAGCTACCATTACAGCCAACATTCCAATGATCGCCATAACCACAAGTATTTCAATCAAAGTAAACCCATCAATGCGAGAGTTTTTAATTTTAGCAAGTCTATTGTTAGTCATATGACCCTACCTCAAGCTTTAGCTTTACTTATTCTATCATTCACTTTTTATATTTAACTTTAATTAACTTACATATTAGATTCTTCAAAAAG